>JAQCBR010000012.1 GCA_027621295.1 Planctomycetota bacterium | reverse complement strand
TCGGTCTCGACTGGGACGGGGAGGTCCTGCGCCAGTCGGACCGCCTCGCGCTCTACGCGGAGCACGTCGACGCGCTGGTCGAACGAGGGCTCGCCTACCCGTGTGTCTGCACGCGGAAGGAGGTCGAGGACGCGAGTTCGGCCCCGCACGAGGAGTGGATGGACGGCGCACCCTACCCCGGGACCTGTCGTGGCCTGTACCCCTCGCGCGCGCACGCTCTCGAGGCGACCGGCAGGGAGCCATCGATCCGCTTCCGGGTGGACGCGGCCGAAGTGCCGTTCGACGATCGCTTCCGCGGCGCCGAGCCCGGGAAGATCGCCGGCGATTTCGTGATCCAGAAGCGCGACCACGGCCCGGCCTACCAGCTCGCGGTCGTCGTCGATGACCACCTGCAGGGGGTCACCGACGTCGTGCGCGGGGATGACCTCGTGGCTTCGACGCCGCGCCAGCTGCTGCTCTACCGCGCGCTCGGATTCGCGCCCCCGCGCTTCGCGCACCTGCCCCTCGTCGTCGGTCCGGACGGCCGGCGCCTCGCGAAGCGCCACGGCGACACCTCGCTGCGTCACCTGCGGGACCTGGGCTACGCGCCCGAGGACGTGGTCGGGTTCTTCGCGGCCGAGGCTGGCCTCGCTCCCGAGGGTGTTCGCGTCTCGGCGCGGGAGCTGTTGGACGGGTTCCGGTTCGACCGACTCCCTCGCACGCGTCTCGTCACGCGCGAGGCCGACTGGCCGGGGCCTCCGGCTCGCGGCACGCGTCCCAGTGGGCGGTGACGAACACCGCCTGGAGGAACAGCCCGCACGCTACCGCCGGCAGGTCGAGGAGCGCGGTGCCGGCCCAGGGGAACGGAGCCATGAACGTGTGGTCGAAGCTCAGCGTGCCGCCGTGGAGGAGATCGATCGCCGCGACGTGGGTGAGTTCCTGGAGGTCGTCCCCGAAGCCCGTGTCGAACGGTTCCGCGTGGAGCTGCCGCAGACACCAGGCGAGGAAGACCATCGCCAGCAGCTCGCGGAGAGCGAGGTTCCCGTGCCGGAACAGGTGCCGGAAGCCGCCCGCGATGCCGTGGTAGAGCGCCAGGAGCGGCTTTCCCGGAGACCGGGACGCAGCCCCGATCACCGGGGCCAGGAGCACGCCGGGAACCAGCAGCAGCGGCAGCAGGAGGTCGTAGGTCGCGCCGGGTCTCGAACCGATGACGAACACCGCCATCGCCAGCAGCGCGCGCGCGACGAACATCGTCACGAAGTGGTCGCGCACACCGCGCAGCATCCCTCTTCCGGACGGCGCCTCGCCGTCGGCCGCGGCCTCCAGCAGTCCGATCTGCCCCGCCAGCGCCGCGGCCACGGGCAGCACGATCAGCCAGCGGGCGAGGAAGGTCGGGACCCGCGCCAGCCCGAAGTCCTGATCGTGGGGTGGCGGCTGGCTCGCCCACCAAGGAGGACCGATGAACGGGTTCTCGTACGGCCATGCCAACCACAGCGACCACACGCCGAAGATCAGCAGCGTCGCAGCACTCAGGGGGACCAGGATCCCGGGCGCGTCGAGGAGCCGTCGATGCGCGGCGCGCATCGACGGAGACCGGGTGAACAGCCACACCGTGCTGATCCCTGCGAGCGTCGAGCCGATCAGGTACAGCGCGGACTGCGTCAGGCTTTGGGTGATCCAGAGATCCATCGGGCGCGCGAACCGGGCTTTCGGCGGCGGCCCGGAAAGATTCGCAGTTCGGAGCAGCCTTGCGGTCCAGGGTGCGCCGACGGATCTTCTCCCGCCCTGATGCCGCGATCCACCGAAGTCACTTCCCCGAAGAACCCGATCGTCCACCGTTTCCGCGATGCCGCGGCGGGAGACATCCCCGGGGAGGTGGTGCTCGACGGCAACCGCCTCGTCGAGGAGGCGCTCGACGCGAAGCTCGACGTCCTCGCCGCCGCGTGGTCGCCGAAGCTCCTCCAGGCCAAGAACGGCCACGAGCTGAAGCGCCGCCTCGAGCAGCGGGCGGAGGAGGTCTTCCATGCGACCGATCAGGTCCTCGCGCGCATGTCGTCGTTGACGACGCACCAGGGTGTTCTCGTGCTGGTGCGCGAACCGATCGCGCGCGAGGAGGACCTGCTCGGCCCCGATCCGAAGCGCGCGCTGGTGGTCGCGGCGACCGGCGTGCGTGACCCGGGCAACCTCGGTGCGATGGTCCGGGCGACCGAAGCCGCGGGCGGCACCGGCTTCGTCGCCCAGGCGGGCGGCGCCGACCCGTTCCGCGACAAGGCGGTCCGAGGCTCCGCGGGCAGCGTGCTCCGCGTGCCGATCCGCAGCCGTTGGGACGATGACCAGCTGATCGCGTTCGCGCGCGCGCACGGTCTCCAGCTCCTCTGCGCCGACCACCGCGCGGAGACGGACTACCTGGACGCCGACTGGACGAAGCCGACGCTCATCGCGCTCGGCAACGAGGGCGCGGGCGTGCCGGATGCGATCCGCGAGGCGGCCGACGTCGCGGTGCGGATCCCGATCGCGGAGACGATCGAGAGTCTCAACGTCGCGGTCGCGACCGGGATCCTGCTCTTCGAGGCGCGGAGACAGCGGCGGTGAGCCTGTTCGAGGATCCGAAGGCGGACGCTCCGGGGCCGGACACGCGGCCCCTCGCCGAGCGGATGCGCCCGCGGACCCTCGACGAGTTCCTCGGCCAGGAGCAGGTGATCGGGGAGGGACGCGCTCTGCGAGCTGCGCTCGCCGACGGGCAGACCGGGTCGCTGCTGCTCTTCGGACCGCCCGGGTGTGGCAAGACGACGCTCGCGCGGCTGATCGCCGAGGCGTCGGACCTCCGGTTCGAGCCGTTCTCCGCGGTCCTCTCCGGCGTCAAGGAAGTGCGCGAGGCGATCCACCGCGCCGAAATCGCGCGCGGCCAGGGTGGGGGCGCGACGCTGCTCTTCGTCGACGAGATCCACCGCTTCAACCGCTCGCAGCAGGACGCGTTCCTGCCGCACGTCGAGAACGGGCTCTGCGTGCTCGTCGGCGCGACGACCGAGAACCCGGCGTTCTCGGTGAACAGCGCGCTCCTGTCGCGGTGCCGCGTGGTGCCGCTCCGGGCGCTCGACGATGCGGCGATCGCCGAGGTCGTGCGCCGCGCGCTGTCCGACGTGGAGCGCGGCATTGGCGCGCTCCGGCTCGAGATCACCGAAGCGGCGCTCGAGCGGCTCTGCCTGTTCGCGAACGGCGACGCCCGCCGCGCGCTGACCGTGCTCGAGGCCGCCGCGAAGATCGCGCTGCAGAGCGGTGAGACGATCGATGTCGAGCAGCTCGCCGAAGCCGCCCAGCACCGGGCCCTCGCGCACGACAAGTCCGGCGACCACCACTTCGACCTGCTCAGCGCGTTCCACAAGAGTCTGCGCAACTCGGATCCCGACGCGGCGATCTACTGGCTGGCGCGCTTCCTGGAAGCCGGCGCCGACGCGACGCAGGCGGCGCGCCGGATGGTCGCGATGGCCGCCGAGGACATCGGGCTGGCCGATCCGATGGCGCTGCAGATCGCGACCAGCGCGCTCGTCGCCCTCGAGCGGATGGGGATGCCCGAGGGACGGCTGCCGCTCGCCCAGGCGGCGCTGTACCTCGCGTCCGCGCCGAAGAGCCGCGGCGTCGCGTCGGCGATCGACGCCGCGTTCGCCGAGGTCCGCAACGGCCGGCAGCACGAGATCCCGCTCCACCTCCGCAACGCGCCGACGAAGCTCGCGAAGGAGCTCGGCCACGGCCAGGAGTACCGCTACGCGCCGGACGAGCCGGGGCACGTCGCGGACATGGATTGCCTGCCGGACGGCCTCGTCGGACGACGGTTCTACGTGCCGGGCGCCTGGGGCTTCGAGCCGAAGGTCCGGGAGCGGATCGACGACATCGCGCGGCGGCGCAAGCAGAGCTGACGTGCGCGGTCTCCTCGTCGGCGTCTCCGGCTGGAGCTACGAGGACTGGCGGGGGATCGTCTACCCGCGCGGATGTCGGGACACGCTGCGTGCCGTCGCCCGCTGCGTCGACTTCCTCGAGATCAACACGACGTTCTACCGGACGCCGCGTCGCGAGGTCGTAGCGGGATGGGCACAGCGCACCGAGGACCTGGGCACGCGCTTCACCGCGAAGCTGCCGCAGGAGCTGACGCACGGGGCGGCGGAGCCAGCGACGTGTGCCGCTGCGTTCGCCGGGGCGATGGAACCACTCGCCGAGTCGGGGCGGCTGGACGCGCTGCTCGCGCAGTTCTCGTTCCGGCTCGAGGCGGAGCCGTCGGCGTTCGCGCGCCTCGAGCAGATCGCGAGGGAGTTCGCGCCGCTGGGACCGCCGCTCCTCGTCGAGGTCCGGCACCGCTCGTGGCGGGAGGTGGCCGCGCAGACGCGCCTCATCGAGCTCGGCCTCACGCCGATCCACCTCGACTACGCGGACATGGGCCAGGGTTTCGCCGGGCCCGGTCCGGGCCTGGACGCGCCAGTGCGGAGCCCGGTCTACCTGCGCTGCCACGGCCGCAACCGCGACGCATGGTTCGACGCGGACGCGGGGCGCGACGCGACCTACGACTGGCTCTACTCGGCGGGTGAGATCGACGAGATGACGCGTCGCCTCGACCAGCTCGCCGAGGCGTCGGCGGGGCGCACGCAGATGGCGGCCGCGAACAACCACTTCCAGGGCCAGGCGATGGTCCTCGCCGTGACGCTCCGGGCGAGGACCATCGGCCAGAGGGTCGAGGTCCCGGACGGACTCGTGGCGCGCTACCCGGCGCTCCGGACGATCGCCAAGCACGCGCAGGGCGGGCTGTTCTGAACGGAAGCCGACACGCACCTTCGATCGGGTAACGTCCGCGCCGGTGTCGACCGTCTGGACAGGGCTCTGGCTGCTCTCGGTCGTGGGGCTGGTCCTCGGCCGCGCGGTGTCGGGTGACTACGTCTACGACGACCTCGTCCTCGTCGTCGACAACCCAGGGCTCTCCGATCCCCTGGACTTCGGCCGGCTGCTGGCAGAGCCGCTGTACGGCGTCGAACAGGGCTACTGGCGACCGCTGACCGCGATCGTCCTCGCGTGGGGCAAGGCGCTCGGCGGTGCACCGATGCTGCACGGCATCGCGCTGATCCTCCATGCGGCCGTCGCGCTGCAGGTGGCGTTGCTCGGCCGGGACCTCGGCCTGAGGCCGCTCGTGGCAGCCGCTGCGGCCACGCTGTTCGCGGTGCATCCGTCGGTCGTCGAGCCGACCGCGTGGATCGCTTCGATCAACGATCCGCTGTCGGTCCTGGCTGCGCTGCTGGCGCTCCGCGCACATCTCGCTTGGCGGCACCGCGGCGCGACGGGAGTTCCACGTGCTGCGGTGACCTGGTTCGTGCTCGCCCTCCTCGCGAAGGAGAACGCGCTGGCGATCCTGCCCGTGCTGCTCGTCGCTGGCTCCTTCCGCGTCCGGCCGGCGCTGGTCGCCTACGCGCTCGCCCTCGTCGCATGGGGGCTCGCTCGGTACGCGGTGCTCGGCTCCGATCTCGCGGGGGTCGGCGCGGAGATCGAGGGCCTGTTCGCGATCCGCTTCGAGGTGACGGGGCGGCTGCTGGCGCGCCTGGTCTGGCCCGGCGTCGCGACGCCCTTCACCGCGCCGACCGGGACGCTGTTGCCTGCCCTCCTCGGCGCGGGCGCAGCCGTCGGGTTCGCTCTCGTCGCGTGGCGAACCCGGATCGAATCGGTCCGACTCGCTGCGGTGGCGAGTCTCGCCGTCGTCCTGCCGGTCGCGGCTCGCGTCGAGGCGCTCGGCCCGTATCCGGTGGCCGACCGCTACGTCTACCTGGCGATCGCTGTCTGGGCGGTGGCGGTGGGTGAGGGTCTCGCGGGGTCGGCGGTGCGTCGGGCTTGGGTCGTGCTCGGGTTGGTCATCTGCGTCGTGGCGCCTGTGTCCGCGACGCGCGTCGGCGTCTTCGCCTCTCCGGAGGCGCTGTCCCGTGCGGGTCTGGCCGATCATCCGGACGATCCTCGACTCCACTGCATGGCGGGGGAGATCGCGTTCACCACGTTCCGGACGACCGGGGACCGGGCGGACCTCGCGCGCGCGGAGTCCGCCTACCGCAGCGCCGCGGATCTCCTCGGTCAGGCGCTCTGGAACGGTCCGGAAGCGACCCGAGTGGTCGAGGCTGACGTCGGTCTCGGGCTCGCCTACTGCGCGCTCGCGGGCGCGTCGCGGCCGGATCAGGCCAGTGCTGCGATCGCCGCGTTCGAGCGACTCGTCGCGGCGTACCCCTCGTTCGGGAAGGCGTGGCTCGGCCTCGGGGTCGCGCGGGTGAGCAGCGGCCGGCGCTTCGACGCGCGGCCCGCGTTCGAGCGAGCGGTGGAGCTGATGCCCCGATCGTTCGAGGCCAGGGTCAACCTCGGGCGGCTGCTCGCGCTGGTCGGCGAACCGGGCCGCGCGCGCGCGGAGCTGGAGTTCGCATCGACGCTCCGGCCGGGGGACCCGCTGGTCGCAGACCTGCTCGACGCGCTCGATCGGTGACCCTGGCTGTCGCGCGTGGAGGACACGCGCTGTCTCGGTGGAGGAGGTCCCGAGGCAGCCGCCGGGATGACATCAGACTGGCTGATCGGATCCACAAGTGTCTTGGCCACAGCGGCTTGGGAGCGCCTTGGCCCGTTCGGCGGCGCTTGGCACGGGCTTTGTTCTGTCCGGCCATCATGTTCCAACGCGCGCTGGTGGCCGTCCTGCTCCTGCTCTCGCTGTCCGCCTGCTCGGACTGCTGCACGACGGTGGTCCGCGAGCCGGCGCCGCGTGCGGTCGAGCTCGAGATCGAGGTCTACGACCCGTTCACCGGCGGGTTCTGGGAGGGCGTCGGTGTCCGCGTGGTCCAGGCGAACCAGGAGTGGAGCGGCTGCGTGTGCGTGTCGCCCTACGCGAACGACTTCGCGCTCACGGACCGGACCGGGCTCACCTACTTCTCCCCGTTCGCCCTCGCCGCGGCCGAGGTGGGGTTCGTCGAGGACGGGGCCGGGCAGGCGGTGCTCTACCCGGACGTCTTCGAGGACGAGGCGGACCTGCTGCTCGAGGTCTGGGCGCCGGGCTTCGATCCGGTCTTCGTCGAGGTCCCGCTCAGCTACGGACAGCCCTACCGCTTCGTCTCCGTGCCCTTCTGAGCGCCGGCTCCGCGCAGCTCGATCCCAGCGCTGCGCAGCGCGGCCCGCGCGCGGGCCGCCAGCGCCGGGTCGTCCCCGGTGGCGATGTTGCGGAGGTCGTGGAGCGTGGCCGGGACCGGCGACTCGAGCATGCCGAGTGCGGTGATCGCCTCGGCCCTCAGGCGCTGGTCGCTGCCCTTGAGCAGCCTGCGCAGCGCCTGCTCGCCGGCGGCCGCGCGCGCTCGGCCGAGGGACATCACCGCGTCGATCTGCTCCCTCGGGTCCGGCGATTCGAGCAGGACCACGAACCCCGGGATCGCGCGCGGATCGTGCGGCGCGATCCGAGCGATCGCGACCGCCGCGGCTTCCTGGATCATCTCGTCGAAGTTGGAGCTGAGCGAGTGGTTGGGCAGCCGCGCCTGCCGCGGGTGTTCGCGCTCGACGCGCGTGCGCTCCAGGGCTGGGAGTGCCTCACGCGCGCTCGGACCACGCCGCCCGAGCTGCTCGGCGGCGAACTCGCGTACGAACGGATCGTCGTCGGCGAGCCCTTCGATGCAGGACTCGACGTCGGGCAGCGCGGTGCGGAGCCGCACGTAGAGGCGGATCGAGCCGCGGAGTCGGTCGATGAAGCCCTGGTCGCCGGGGGTCAGGAACGGCTTCGAAGCGGCGACCGCCGCGTCCAGATGGCGGCTCGGCTCTTCGTCGAACGGCGCGATCTCGGCGATCGTCTGCAGGAGCAGCGGAGCTTCGGCGGGCTTCACGCTGCGAAGCCGCTCGATCAACTCGCCGCTGAGGGGAGCGGCCGTCGGGCCGACGATCCGCAAGCACTGGAGGATGCGCTCCCTCCGGCGGTCGGTGACCGCCTCGTCGGCGTCCGCCGGGGCCTCGGCCGCCGCTGCGTCGAACGCCTGGAGCAGCACGGCCGGCGTGGACTCGCTGCGCCTCGCGAGGCGGACCAGCTCGCGTGGATCGAGCGGATCTGCGTCGAGGATCTCCAGCGCGTCCTGCAGGCGCAGCTGGGTTTCCTCCTGTGCTCCGATCACCGCGGCCGGGAGCAGCAGGGCGACGGCGAGTCGGCCGAGCATGGGCGCCGATGCTATCGGTCGAGGGTCAGCCTTGCAGGCGTCGAGCCAGTCCGCTGTGCCGCGAACCCTCGTCATGGTTGCGGACCGCCATCTCCAGCGCCCGGGTCGAGCCGACGAGGACGACGAGCTTCTTGCCGCGGGTGACCGCGGTGTAGATGAGGTTGCGCTTCAGCATCAGGAAGTGGTCGGTCGTCACCGGCACGATCACCGCCGGGTACTCGCTGCCCTGCGCGCGATGCACGGTGATCGCGTAGGCCGGCAGCAGCTGGTCGAGGTCGGCGGCGCCGTAGGCGACGACGCGGCCGTCGAACGCGACCTGGACACCGCCCGAACCGTGGTCGATCGCCAACACGCGGCCGACGTCCCCGTTGTAGACCTCGAGGTCGTAGTCGTTCCGGGTCTGCATGACCTTGTCCCCGACCCGGAACGTCTTCCCGCCGCGGACCAGCTCGTGGCCCTGCGGATTCAGCGTGCCCTGGAGCTCGCGGTTGACCGCGTCCGCCCCGGTGTCGCCGCGGTACATCGGGCAGAGCACCTGGACGTCGCGGACCGGGTCGAGGCCGAACGCCTTCGGGATCCGCTGCGTGACGATCTCACGGATCAGCGCGCGGGCATGCTGGGAGTCCCGCGCCTCGACGAAGAAGAAGTCGTCTCCCTCGCGCCCGGGCTCGGGAACCTCGCCCTCGAGGATGCGGTGCGCGGCCTCGACGATCCGCGAGCCGCCGCCCTGGCGGAACACTCGCGTCAGCCGCGTGACCGGGACGACGCCCGACTCGATGAGATCGGCGAGCACGCGCCCGGGGCCGACCGACGGCAGCTGGTCGACGTCGCCGACCAGCACCAGCCGCATTCCGGGAGGCACGGCTCGGAGCAGGTCGTGGGCGAGCTGCACGTCGAGCATCGACGTCTCGTCGACGACGAGCACGTGGCCCTCCAGCGGCATGTCAGGGCCGCGCAGGAACCGCTGGATTCCAGCCTGGTATTCGAGCAGCCGGTGGATCGTCCGCGCGCTGCGGTCGGTCGACTCCTCGAGGCGCTTCGCGGCGCGTCCGGTCGGCGCGGCGAGCAGCAGGGTCAGATCGGCCGCGGTCAGGATCTCGGCGATCGCGCGGACGATCGTGGTCTTGCCGACTCCCGGGCCACCGGTGACGACGCTGATCGGACTGCGCAGCGCCTCGAGCACCGCCCGGCGCTGCGCGTCGGGAAGGCTCCAGCCCGAGCGCGCCTCGAACGCGTCGAGTCCGGCTTCCGCGTCGACCGGCAGCGGTTCCAAGTCCGCCTCGTTGAGGCGGCGCACCATCGCCGCGATGTCGGCCTCGGCCCGGTACAGCGTGACCGGATACACCGCATCCTCGCCGCCCGTGCCGTCGAGGACGACCCGCCCGCGGGCGACGAGGTCGGGGACCGCTTCGGCGACCGGCCCCGGCTCCAGTTCGAGCAGTCGGGCGGTGCGCTCGATCAGCTCGGCGCGCGGCAGGAAGCAGTGGCCGTCCCGGGAGGCCTCGGTCAGCGCGTGCTGGAGTCCGGCCTGGACGCGGTCGTTCGAGTCCTTGGCGAGGCCGAGCCTCTGGGCCAGCTGGTCGGCGGTCCGGAATCCCACGCCGATCACGTCGTCGACGAGGCGGTAGGGATTCGCCTGGATCAGCGCCGACGCGTTCCTGCCCACCCGCTTGACGATCCGGACCGCGAGGGCCTGACCGAGCCCGTAGGTCCTCAGGAAGACCATCACGTCCTGGACCTCCTGCTGGTCGCGGACCGCGGCCCCGATCTCCTCGATCTTCTTAGGACCGAGCCCCGGAACCTCACGGAGCCGGTCCGGGTGCTCGGTGATGATCCGGAGCGTCTCCTGGCCGAACCGGGAGACGATCCGCTCGGCGGTCGCCGGGCCGACCCCCTTGATCAGGCTGGACGACAGGTAGGCGCGGATGCCGTCCAGGCTGTGGGGGAGCGTCGTCTCGCAGGACGCGACCTCGATCTGGGCGCCGAAACGGGGGTGGACCGTGCGCTTGCCACCGACCTTAACCTGCTGTCCCTCAGCGAGTTGGGCGAGAATGCCGACGAGCGAGACGGGCTCGCCGCCGCCCTCCGGCCGGAACCGGACCACCGCGAAGCCCGTGTCCTCGTTGCGGAACGTGAACCGCTCGACGGTGCCGACGAGGCCGTCGACCGCTGCGCCCTGGCCGCCGGGCGGGGCCCGTTCCGCTGGCTCCGAGTTTCGTTCCAAGTGGAGATTGCCCCGCGGCCGATGCTCGGTATCTTGTTCGGCCCTTCGCGCCGGCCGGGAGCCAGCCGTGGACGAGCGGTCGAGACCGCCTCGCCCCGGTGCTGCTTGGTTCGCCGGCCGCCGTCAGGAACTCCACCGAAAGTCGCTTCGATGATCAAGGTCCAGGTCCGCCCCAACGAGCCGCTCGAGACCGCGCTGCGCCGGTTCAAGCGCCAGTGCAACTACGCCGGCATCTTCCGCCTCGCCAAGAAGTACGCGTACTTCGAGAAGGAGAGCGACAAGAACCGCCGCGAAGAGCGCGAGAAGATCCGCAACATCCAGCGGGCCCAGCGGAAGATGGACGACCGCGGCGGCCGTGGCCGTTCGCGCCGCAAGTCGAAGGTCAAGGGTGGTCGGCAGGGCAAGGACGACGCGAGCGAGGACACCTCGATCACCGCGTCGACCGACCGCTGAGCCGCGCAGCCCGGCGCTTCAGCCGAGCTCCGCAGCCGAGCCCCGAAGTGCAGGGCGCTCTCCGATCGGATCGAGCGCCGCTGCGCTGTTCCGGATTCCCGGTGCGCTGTGATACCTCGCTTCCCTGGTGAAGCCCCGCGCGACCACAGCAAGCCGCTCGAGCAGATCCGGCTGCTGGCCGACGACCGTCACGACGGCCAGCGCCTGGACCAGGTGCTCTGTGCGTTCCTGACCTGGCGTTCGCGCAACAAGGTCCACGAGCTGATCCGCGACGGCTACGTCGAGCTGCAGGACGGTCGAGCCCCGCGGCCCTCCCGGAAGATCCGTCAGGGCGACGTGATCGTCGTTCGCATCCCGCCGCAGCCGGTGCCGGATGAGGTGTTCCCGGATGACTTCGAGGTGCCGATCCTGTTCGAGGATCCCCATTGCGTGGTCGTCGACAAGCCTGCCGGCCTCGCCGTCCATCCGGCGGGAAGGCGCGTGCACGGCACGCTGATCCACTTCCTGCACCGTCGCTACCGACGCCCCGAAGATCCGGCGCACGACGTCGTCCCGCGGCTGCTGCACCGGATCGATCGCGAGACCAGCGGCGTGCTCGCGGTCGGGCTCGACGACACGTTCCATGCGGCGGTGCGGCGGCAGTTCGAAGACCGGCAGGTGGAGAAGGTCTACTTGGCCGTCGTCCACGGTCGGCCGAGCGAGGCCCAAGGCCGGATCGAGCTGTCGATCGGTCCGGACCGCAAGTCGCCCGTGCGGCTCAAGCTCGAGGCGCGGCGCGACGGGAGTGGTTTGCCCGCATCGACTCGGTACCGCACGGTGCGCACCGCGGGGGCGTTCTCGCTGGTCGAGCTGTTCCCCGAGACCGGGCGGACGCACCAGCTCCGCGTGCACATGGACGCGATCGGCTGCCCGCTCGTCGGCGACAAGGTCTACGGGGTCCCGCCCGAGGTCTTCCTCGACTACCTGGATGACGAGGAGGCGCTCGCGCACCGCGAGCGCCTGATCCTGTCGAGGCACGCGCTGCACGCGTCGCGGCTGACGTTCCGTCACCCGGGATACGCGGAGCCGTTCACGGTCGAGGCGCCGCTGCCCGCCGACATGGCGGCGCTCGTCGGCGAGCCGTAGCGCAGGCGTCAGCTGCCGCAGGGCGGTCGGTTCTCACCGCAGCGTCCGCAGAACGGCGCGGGATCGGCGCGCGCGCCCTCTCCGCGGACCGCGAACGTCGTCAGCTCGCGTTCGGTGTGCTCCCCGCCGCAGGCCGGGCACGGCACCGGCTCGTCCGCGCGGGACGCGGGGACGAGCTCTTCGAACACGTCTTCGCAGGAGCAGCAGCGATACAGGTAGAGCGGCATCGCCGCGCATTCTCTGCCCGCCCGGGTCGAGCGTCCACTCCACCCGGCGGGCAGCGATCACTGCCCGAAGACGACGCCGATCCCGCTGGTCGTCGTCACGCCCAGCAGGTTCGCACTCGGGTCGAAGACGATCCCCTGGTGGAAGGCCTCGCGGCCGCGGAGCGTGATGATGTTCGGGACCGCGAACGTCGCCCGTGCCGTGCCCGTCGCGTCGGCGGTCACCGGGACCGCGGCCTCGAGGTCGTTGAGCACGAAGCACCCCGGCGCGCCCAGGACCGCGAGGTCCACCGGGAGTGGGGTGCCGGCCCAGGTCGTCCGCGACGAGCCGCCCCCGAACAGCACGGGGCTCAGCGGCGTAGCGCCACGGATCACGAGGTCGTAGCTGTTCCCCATCGACGGCAGGCCCTCGGCGTCGATCGTCGCGAAGCGCTGTGCGCCGAGCGATCCGACGAGTCCGATCACGGTCGCCTCGCCCGGGAACAAGGTGCCCGTGGTCGCGGTCGGCGACGCCGCGTGCAGCGTGACGGCACCGAGGGGGCCGAGGCCGGTCACCGCGTCGAGCGGGTAGTTGAGGCCCTGCGCGCCACCCGAGCTCGCGTAGGTCCGTGCGTCGACGATCAGGTCCATGATCCCGCCCGGGGTCGGACCCACCGGGTCGTACTGGCGCGAGAAGCTCTGGTCGAGCGGCAGCACGACGTCGAAGTTCCCCTGGCCGGCGTTCGGCGCCGGGTAGGACGGGAGGACGAACCGCTTCCGGCGGATGACCTGGGTCGCGTAGGGGCCGAGGTTCGTGTCGAAGGTCGAGCTGGCCGTGTTCGGCTCGGCCATCGTCAGGCCGATCCGGGCGTCGAGTTCCACCCAGCCTGCATTCCATGGACCGCTGCCGGTCGCCTCGTCGCGGCGCATCGCGAGACCGCGGACGTAGAACGCCGCGCTCGGCGTCGCGGTGGCGATCCACTGCTGCGTGCGGTGGGGCGGCCCGCCGATCAGGCGGTTGCTGGCCGAGTTGCCGAAGAGCGTGGTGAACTGGCGCGGTTCGACCTCCTGCACCGTCGAGGGGCCGCGGGAGCCGAAGCAGCCCTGGCCGTAGGCCGTCACGAAGGGCAGCGGGACGCGGGCGGCGGCGACCCCGAACGCCTGGTCGAGACGGCCAGGCTCGAAGGACACCGCGCGGACCTCGATCGTCACGGTGCCGGCACTGTCCGGGCGGAACACGACCCGCTCGTGCGTGTCGGCGATGCCGTTCGACTCAGCGAGCAGCGTGCCGTTCTGCGTGACGCGGAGGTCGAGGTTCGCCCAGTCCAGGAGCGCGACGTCGGTTCGCGAGAACGCGAGAGCCGCCGCGTAGGTCTGGCCGGCCGTGACGGTCAGCGTCGTGGTCCACGCGGGGGCGGCCATCGACACCTGGCCGCGGGCGATCGTCCCTGCGATCCGGTTCTGCGCGAGGTCGACGAGGCGGTCGACGCGGAGGTAGCCATGCCCGATCGCGTCGAGGTCGTTCGGGTTCGGGCCGCGGCCGTCGGCGACGGTGGCGAGGATCGCCGCCCGGGTCTCGTCGGCGCTCGCCGTCGGCAGGACCGAGCGGAACAGGGCGGCCGCGCCTGCCACCTGCGGCGCCGAGTAGGAGGTCCCGCTCCGCATCACCGACGTCGCCTCGCGGTCGGCGGTCGGCATCTCGATCAGATCACCGTTCGCGACGAGGTGCGGGTAGACACGAGGCGCGCGGCCGAAGCGGGTCAGCGGCCCGCGGGCGGTGAAGTTGGTGACGACGTGCGTGTCCTGGGCGACGGCGCCCACCGCGAGGACGTTGGTCGCGCCCTGGTAGAACAGGCTCGACCGGGGGTTGTTGCCAGCCATCGCCGCGACGCAGATGTCTGCGACCTCGGCGCACGCATCCATCGCCTGCTGCTCCGGCGACGTCGGGTCATCGGTGCCGTCGTACGAGATCACTGCGACCGTCGTGCCGTAGATCGCGGCGTCGAGCGCGCAGGCCTGCCAGCTGCGGATCATCGTCGCCAGCGACGCGAGGCCCCCGGCGAGATCGACCATCGCGTAGCCGACGACCTGGGCGCGCGGCGCGTGGCCGTCGTCGGCTGCCGGAGTCGTGTTCCAGCGCGCGCCGACCGCGACGCCAGCGACGCGCGTTCCGTGGTCGATCGGGTCGTCCGCGGGGAACGCGCCGATCTGGACGTTGGCGAGCATCCGAGAGCCGGACAGGCCGCCGCCGGTCGTGTTGTTCGGGTCGCCGTTGACGAAGAACGTCCGGTGGGGCCGCGTCAGCGTGCTGACCGCCGAGTCGAGCCCGCTGTCGATGACCGCGACCGTCGCTCCCGCACCGCGGACGCCGCGGATCTGCACCGCGTCGGTGCCGTGGTTGTCCAGGTTGGTCGACGTCCGGATCGGTGCCGTCGTGAGCCGTGCATCGCCAGGTGCTCGGGTGCCGTTGTGCCGCACGGCGCGGACGTCCTCGAGGCGCTCCAGCTCGGATTCGATTCCTGCCGGGGCTTCGACGAGGCAGGCGTCGATCAGCCAGAACTGCTCGACGACGCGGCAGCCGAGGGCCTCGAGGTCCTCGACCAGCTTCGCTCGGGCCGACGAGGCCTCGGCGCGGGCTCGCGCGACGGCGTTCGCGGCCTTTGCCGGGTCACGGTCGCGGACCGCCTCGCGCAGCGGCGCGAGATCGGGCCGCGTGCGGCGGAGGGACAGGATCAGCTCGGCGCGGTCGGCCGGGCTCGCGGTCGGGGAGGGGGTCGGTCCCTGGGGGACCAGGGCGCTCGTCAGGGCGAGCGCTGCGGCGAGGACGCGGATCATCGGAACTCCGGGAACACGTGCCGGTCGTCGACCGGGCTTGGCTCGGCGGGATGGTCGCAAGGGCCCGGCAGGCGGACCCCGGAGAGGCTTGGCCGAGTCTCGTCCCTGTGCCCGGGACGGTCACAGCTCTCGGAGGCTCCGGGGGGCCTCACTCGGGGAGCGGCCGCACCTCGATCGCCTTGTACCAGACCTCCGAGCCCGGATCGTGGCACTGCAGCGCGAACGTGCCGCGGTCGATCAGGCGCCCGGCGAAGCCCGCGTCGCGCTTCACGTCGTCGGGCTCGACGTAGTCGACGGTCACCTTGCCGTCGACGCGAACGGTCACGTGCTTGCCCTCGACGCGGACCTCCATCAGGAACCACTGGTCGTCCTTCGCCGGCGCCTCGCGCACGTCGTCGATCGCGTAGAGCCCGCCGGTCCGGCGCCAGTCGCCCTGCGTGTTGTTGACCTGGACCTCGTAGCCCTTGGCCGGCCAGCCCGAGTCCTGGAACTCGGTGTGGAAGTAGATGCCGGAGTTCGCGTTCGGGCGGGTCTTCACCAGCGCGCGGAGCTCGAAGTTCTTGAACGAGTGTTGGTAGACCGGCCCGTCGTAGAACACGTGGGCGCGTTCACCCTGGACGACCAGCGCGCCGTCCTGGACGCGGACGGAGTCCGGGTTCTCGTTGACGCGCCAGCCGCTCAGGTCGCGCCCGTTGAACAGCGGCACGAAGCCACCGCCGTCGCCGAGCTCGCGGATGCGCAGATTGCGCCACGCGACCTTCCACATCGGATCACCGCCGACCGAGTGGACCTGCAGGCCGATGAAGCCGCTCGGCGACCAGTCGTCGACCACGTGGGCGATCTGCACGCCGTTGATCCACGTGCGCATCGTCGGTCCGAAGCAGACGATCCGGTAGCTGTTCCACTCGCCGTTCCGGAACGCGGAGCGACGGATCGGGTCGTCGCGGTCGGTGCTGAGCCAGCCGCGCCGCGCCTCGTCGTAGATGAAGCCGGCGTGACCGTTCGTCGAGATCTCGACCTGGTAGCCGTGGACCCGCGCCTTGTTGTGCGCGTCGAACGAGTGGCTCCGGATCTGCACGCCGGAGTTCAGTTCGTCGTCGAACAGCTTCACGTCGAACTCGAGCTCGAAGTCGCCGTAGAAGCGGTCGGAGCAAAGGAACGAGTTGGGGCTGCCCTTCGCGGTCGTGCCGACGATCGTGCCGTCGACGACCTCGTACTTGGCTGTGCCGTTGCGCTGGGTCCAGCCCGCGAGGGACTTGCCGTCGAACAGGCTGATCCAGCCGTCCTGGGCCGGGAGGGAGGTGGCCGCGAGCGCGGCGGCCAGGGCGAAGCGGAGCGTGTGCATCGCCGCGGATCGTCGGCGCCCCAGCCGCCCATGGCAACGCCGGAGCCGGACGCACGGGGCGTGGATTGTCCCCGGACGACACAGTGTCGGGTCGCCGGTCGAGAGTCCGCGACTCGCGGTGGTCGATGGAACGGGGAAGACGGGGCCGGAGCGCGGTTCCCGTGATCCATGGGCCGACACACGCTCCATCTCACTGCACTCGCCACCGTGGTCGGCCTCCTGGTCGGACTCGCGGCCGGGTCGGGGCTGGCCCGAGCCGGGCTCGAGACCGAGGCGCTGGTCTGCTGCGGGACCCTGCTCGCGGTCGCAGCCGGGCGCTACCTGTGGCTCGGCGTCGCGCTCCGCGACCCGATCCGCCGGATGGCGAACGCGGCGGACCGGATCGCGGCGGGGGACCTGAGGGTCTGGCTGCCGGCGACGGGCCCCGCGGAGCTGCGGGATCTCAACCGTGCGTTCCAGCGGATGGTGCGGCGGCTCCGCCGGACGACCGTGTCGCGTGACGACCTGAATCGCGTGCTCGGCAGCATGCACGGGGCGCTGTTCGTCGTCGGCCGGGAATGCCGGGTCCAGACCGTCAACGCCACCGCGGCCGAACTCCTCGGCTGCCAGGGTGGGGACCTCGTCGGCCGGTCGCTGCTCGAGTTCGCCGCCGGGAGCGCCGAGCCGCTCCGCCGTGCGCTCGACGCGCCGAACGGTCGCCAGGTCGAGCTCGAGCTGCGCGACGCGGACGGGTGCAACGTTCCGGTCCTGCTCTCGGCATCGAAGATCGCCGGCCGCGACGACATCGTCTGCGTGGCCCAGCCGATCCGCGAGCAGCGCGACGTCGAGGAGGAGCTCCAGCGGATCAACGTCCAGCTCTGGCTGCTGAACCAGGTGACGACGATCGCGCTGAGGACGCGGGAGCTCGAACCTGCCCTCCGCCAGATCGGCGAAGCGCTGCGGAGCTCGGGCGGCTACTCGGTCGTCGGGTTCGCGCTGCGGCTCGGGGACGCCGAGCGCCTGCGACTGCACGTCGCGAACGGGCTCGCGGAGCGACTCGATCCCGACCTGGAGGTCGGGCCCGACGACGGCTCGATCCTCTGGCAGGTCGTCGAGCAGCGGGAGCCGATCATCCTCCACATGGAGGGGAGCAACCTGGAGCTGGGCGACCCGCTCCTCGGCGACGTCTCCGCGGCGATCCTCGGGATGTTCCCGATGCGCGTTGCGGGTCGCGTGGTCGGCGTCGCGATCCTCGGGGAGGAGCGCCTCGTCCGCTCGCCGGAAGACTTCGGTCGCACCGGCATGGACCTCGCGCAGCACGTGGCGGCGCTGATCGATCAGAAGCTCGCGAGCGAGGCGCTGCGCCTCTCGAACCACGAACTCCACCTCGCGCGCCTCGCTGCCGAGGACGCGAGCCGTGCGAAGAGCGAGTTCCTCGCCAACATGTCGCACGAGATCCGGACGCCGATGACCGCGATCCTCGGCTACGCGGACCTCGTCACCGACGACGCGACCGACATCGTCGAGACCGCCGAATTCGTCGAGACGATCCGCCGGAACGGTGAGCACCTGATGTCGATCGTCAACGACATCCTCGACCTGTCGAAGATCGAGGCCGGCCGGGTCGAGCTCGAGCTCGTGCCCTGCTCGCCGATCGAGGTGGCCCAGGAGGTGATGGCGATGCTGCGGCGCCGCGCGGTCGATCGGGAGCTCAGCCTCGAGCTCGATCTGCAGTGGCCGCTCCCGCCGCGGATCGACAGCGATCCGACGCGCCTCCGCCAGATCCTCGTGAACCTCGTCGGCAACGCGCTGAAGTTCACGGAGAGCGGCAGTGTGCGCCTCGTGGTCCGCCGGCACCCGCGCCGCGAGTCGGTGCTCGTCTTCGACGTCGTCGACACGGGCATCGGTATGGCCGCCGCCGAGCTCGCTCGCCTGTTCAAGCCGTTCTCCCAGGGCGACTCTGGGCACTCCCGTCGGTTCGGCGGCACGGGCCTCGGGCTCGCGATCTCCCAGCGCCTCGCCTCCATGCTCGGCGGCGCGATCTCCGTCCACAGCCGCAAGGGTGAGGGCAGCACGTTCTCGCTGGAGATCGGCGGAGCCCCAGCGCGGAACGCCGGGGACTGGGCGTCGATCGACGAAGCCGACGCGGCGGTGTGCGCGGACCGCAGCGAGGAGGATCGCGCGGTGGTCGCTGCCGTCGAGGGTCGCGTCCTGCTCGCCGAGGACGGCGTCGACAACCAGCGGCTGATCTCGTTCCTGCTCCGCAAGGCCGGTGTGCAGGTCGACGTCGTCGGTGACGGCGAAGCGGCGGTGCGCGAGGCGACCGACGCGGCGGCGGCCGGCGCGCCCTACCACGCGCTCCTGATGGACATGCAGATGCCGATCCTGGACGGCTACGGCGCGGTCCGCGAGCTCCGTCGGAACGGCTACGTGGGCGCGATCGTCGCGCTGACCGCGAACGCGATGCGGGGGGACGAGGAGCGCTGCCGACAGGCTGGCTGCGATGCGTTCCTCTCGAAGCCGATCGACCGCAGGTCGTTGATCGAGACGGTCGCCGCGTTCGTCGAGCGTGCGCGCCACGCGCAGACGAGCTGACCCCCTCGTCGTCGGGCCTCACGAACCGACGCACAGCGGGCACGCGTCGCCCGGATCGGCTGCGTGGAAGCTCGCCCAGGCACGCCACACGAGGGCTGCGGCCGCGATGACCATCGTCGCCCTGGCGACGAGCTGGATCCGGTCCCGGCCGAGCGCCCGCTGCAGGAACCCGAGGTTGGCCTGGGTGAACGCGAGGACCGGCAGGAGGCCGGTCGCGAAGCCGAACATCGACGCGGCGCCCTCGAAGGGGCCACCCGCGACCATCGCGGCCGAGCCCGCCGCGTACAGCAGGCCGCACGGCAGCAGCGGGGTCAGCAGCCCGATCGCTGCCGCCCGGCGGTGCGGGGACAGGTTCCGCGTGCGCCGGACCGTCGCCGCGACGATGCGGCCAGCGCCCGGGACCCTACCCAGGTGGCGGTCGAGTCCGAGCGCGAACGCGAGCAGCGCGGAAGCGAGGACGACCGCCATCACTGCACCGCTGTGGCCCCAGCTCGACGCGCCGACCGCCAGCCCGGCGGCGCCCGCGAGCGCGCCGACGCCGACGTAGGCCAGGGTCCGCGCGGCGTGGTAGGGGACCGCGGCGCCCGGGGCGTCGAGGAAGAACGCGGCCATCGGTCCGCACATCCCGGCGCAGTGCAGGCTGTTCGCGAGACCGAAGACCATCCCCTGGGCGGTCAGCTCGGTCAGGTGGGCGTGCATCGGTCGGGCAATGGTGCCGACTGGCGCGGAGTTTCGGGGGAGGCCAAGAAAGTGCGACGGGGTCGCAGGAGTTTCGACCGCGCCGGAAATCCCGCCCGGGAAGAGGGGTTGCGGCACCGATGCAGCGCGCGGCCCAGGCTCTTCCGGCGGACTCCCATGGGGTCCCTGCGTCGGCGAGCCCGGTGGGCGAGTCCGACGGGCTCGCACCGCAGGACACGACCGGGCCTGCTCCCGCCGCCCCCGGAGTCGCGGTGGAACGCGGCGACGGGGCGGAGCTCTCCTGCCGGCACTGCGGTCTGCCCGTCCCGTTCGAGCAGCCCTACGGGCCGTTCTGCTGCGCCGGCTGCCGCACCGTCCACGGCATCCTCTCGGCCGAGGGGCTCGACCGCTTCTACACGCTCGGCGGTGGGGTCGGCCAGCCGGTCGGCGCCGTGCCCCGGCAGGCGACCGGCGACGCGCGGGACTGGCTGCCGGCGCTCGAGCAGAGCGGCCGGCTCGGCGAGGACCTGACCCGCGTCACCTGTGACGTCCAGGGCATCCACTGCGCGGCCTGTGTCTGGCTGCTCCAGGAGGTCTGGCGGCGGACGCCGGGCGCGATGCGCGTCGACCTGAACCCGGCGCTCGGCCGGGCCGAACTCGTCTACGACCCGCGTGAGGGTTCGCTGGCCCGATTCGCGGACAGCGTCGAGAGCCTCGGCTACCGGCTCGGGCCGGTCGGCAAGACCGAGGATCGGACCGAGCGCGGCCTCCTCGTCCGCCTCGGCATCTGCTCGGCGCTCTCGATGAACGCGATGATGTTCGCGTTCTCCGAGCACTTCGGCATGTCGGCCGCGGACGCGGAGAGCTACTCGCTGTTCCGCTGGCTGTCGTTCGGGCTGTCGACCGGGGCGGTCGCGCTCGGTGGGCCGGTGTTCTTCCGCGGTGCGGTCGCCGGCGTCCGGCAGCGAGTGCTCCACCTCGACCTGCCGATCTCGATCGGGATCGTCCTCGCCTATGCGGGCTCGACGCTCGCGGTGCTGACCGGCACCGGCGCCGCCTACTTCGACACGGTGACGATCTTCGTCACGCTGATGCTCCTCGGCCGCTACCTGCAGGCCCGGGCCGTCCGTCGCAATCGCGACTACCTGCTCGCGCACGACGGCGCCGAGCACATCCGCACGCGGCGGGTGCGCGGCGACGTGCTCGAACGCGTGCTCGTGCGGGACCTGCGGCCCGGTGACGAGCTGCTGCTCGCGCCCGGTGACCTGCTCCCGGTCGACGCGGTGGTCACAGACCTCGACGGCGCGATCCTCTCCCTCGACTGGGTGCTCGGCGAGTCTCGCCCGCGGGCGTTCGGGCCCGGCGACGAGGTGCCTGCGGGCGCGTTCCTGGCAGGGAACCGCGCGACCCGGGTGCGTGCGGTCCGGGACGCCGAGGAGTCGGGTCTCCTCCGCCTGCTGGCGACGCCACAGCTCCGCTCGGGGAACGGCGAGGAGCTCCGAGGCCGGGATCGGTTCTGGGTCCTCGTCAACCGCACCTACACCGGACTCGTCTTGGCGCTCGCTGCGGTCGCCGGGATCGTCTGGGCCTTCGTCGACCCGAGTCGCGCGCTGTCGGTGACGACCGCGGTCCTCGTCGTCACTTGCCCGTGTGCGCTGGGGATCGCGACGCCGCTCGCCTTCGACCTCGCGGTCGCTGGACTGCGGCGATTCGGCATCTTCGTTCGCAACCCGAACCTGCTCGAGAAGGCCCGGCACGTGCGCAAGCTCGTCTTCGACAAGACGGGGACCCTGACCTGGGGCGGTGTGCGTGTCCGGCCGATCCGGCCGATGCCGACCGGTGTCGCGCGCGACGTGCTCTTCACGCTCGCCTCTTCGAGCAACCATCCTGTCAGTGCGGCGGTGGCCGCATGGCTCGAGGAGAACGGCGACACGCGGCTGCTCCGGGATCTCGATGCCGACGAGCACGTCGGTGAAGGCGTGCTGGCTACGTTCTGCGGGCACGAGTGGCGGTTCGGGCGCAGTGGCTTCGCGGGTCCCGCCAACGCGTCGGCGGAGACCGCCGTGAACCTGTCGCGTGACGGGGAGGTCCTGGCGACGTTCGCCGTGACCGAGGACTACCGCTCGGGTGCCGGCGACGAAGTCCGGGCGCTGCGCGAGGCCGGCTACGAGGCATGGCTCGTCAGCGGGGACCGCAGTGACCGCGTCCGCGCGGCGGCCGCGGATCTCGGCTTCGCTCCGGATGCGGTGCGCGGCGAATCGCGGCCGGAGGACAAGGCGCGCCTCGTCGCGGAGATGGACGACGGTGACACGCTGATGGTCGGCGACGGCCTCAACGACGCGCCTGCGTTCGAGGCCGCGTTCTGCGCCGGGACCCCGGCCCTCGACCGCCCGGTCCTGCCGGCGCGCGCCGACTTCTTCTACACCGGCAACGGCACCGGAGCCGTCTCCCGCGTGCTCGCGACTTCGCGGCGTTTCCATCGCGCCGTCCGCGTCAACCTGACGCTCGCGGCGATCTACAACGTCGTCGCCGTCGGCCTCGCGATGGCCGGGGTGATGACACCGCTGCTCTGCGCGGTGCTGATGCCGATCAGCTCGCTCGTGCTGATCGGCCACACGATGGCAGCGCTCCGGGTCGACCTCTCGCACCTCGATCTACCGCGCGGCGGCGTGGACGGAGATGCAGCGCCATGAGCGTCGTGCCCTTCCTGGTCGTGATGAGCCTCGCGCTCGCCGCCCTCTCCGTCGGGCTCTTCGTGTTCAGCGCCCGCAACCGGGACCACGAGCACGCGGACCGGCTTTCCCTCCTTCCCCTCGAGGACGACCTCGCGCAGGAGGCGGCCTCGTCCACCCTCCGATCCTCGTTCGAGGACACTCCTGATGACTGACACGCCCGCACTCGAAACCCGTCGGATCGTCTACGACGACGGCATCGTGCGCAGGTTCACCCTCGCGTCGGTGGTGTTCGGCCTGGTTGGCCTGCTCGTCGGCCTTCTCGCTGCGATCCAGATGAGCTTCTGGCAGGCGAACTTCGACACGCCCTGGCTGACGTTCAGCCGGATCCGGCCGCTGCACACCAATGCGGTGATCTTCGCGCTGGTCGGCAACATGATGTTCGCCGGCGTCTACTACTCGACGCAGCGTCTGCTGAAGACGCGGATGCCTTCCGACTTCCTGTCACGACTCCACTTCTGGAGCTGGCAGGCGGTGATCATCGGCGCGGTGGTCACGCTGCCGTTCGGGATCACGCAGTCGAAGGAGTACGCGGAGCTCGAGTGGTTCCTCGACATCGGCGTGGTGGTGTCCTGGGTCGCCTTCGCGATCAACTTCTTCTGGGCGTTGGCAGTCCGGAACGAGCGGAACCTCTACGTCGCGATCTGGTTCTACATCTCGACGATCATCACGATCGCCGTCCTCTACATCGTCAACAACCTGGCGCTGCCGGTGTCGGCGACGAAGAGCTACGGGGTGTTCTCGGGCGCGCAGGACGCGCTGACGCAGTGGTGGTACGGGCACAACGCGGTCGCGTTCTTCCTGACCACGCCGATCCTCGGGATCATGTACTACTTCCTGCCGAAGGCGGCAGGACGCCCGGTCTACAGCTACCGGCTGTCGATCGTCCACTTCTGGGCGCTGGTCTTCATCTACATCTGGGCGGGCCCGCACCACCTGCTCTACACGGCTCTGCCCGACTGGGCGCAGACGCTCGGCATGCTGTTCAGCCTGATGCTCTGGGCACCGTCCTGGGGCGGGATGCTGAACGGCCTGCTGACGCTCCGCGGCGCGTGGCACCGCGTCCGCGAGGAGCCCGTGCTCAAGTTCTTCGTCGCCGGCGTGACCTTCTACGGCATGTCGACGTTCGAAGGCCCGCTGCTGTCGATCAAGAGCGTCAGTGCGCTCGGGCACTACACCGACTGGATCATCGGTCACGTGCACGGCGGTGCGCTCGGTTGGAACGGCTTCATGGCCGCCGGGATGTTCTACTGGCTCGTCCCGCAGCTCTTCGGCACGAAGCTCCACAGCAAGCAGCTCGCCGACCTGCACTTCTGGATCGGGATGGTCGGCATCCTGCTCTACGTCGCGTCGATGTGGATCGGTGGGATCACGTCCGGCCTGCTGTGGCGGGAGATGACCGACGAGGGCACGCTCCGCTGGCTGCAGTGGACGGAGATCATCGACAAGATCCAGCCGATGTACTTCGCCCGGTCGTTCGGCGGGTTCCTGTTCATCCTCGGCTGGGTGCTGATGATCTGGAACCTCTGGAAGACGGCGACGAGCGGCAAGGCGGTCGACGGAGAGGCGGAGGTCCGCGTCCTCGCTCCGCGCGTCGCCGCGGGACCGTCGACGGCGGCGATCGTGTTCGGCACTCCGACGATCCTGACCGTCATGGGCCTGGTCGCCGGTTTCATGATGATCGACAGCAGCAACCCGGTGCTGTCGGTGGTCGGCACGGTGTTCCTCGTCGGAGTCCTCGCGGTCACCGGCGTGCGTGCGTTCTGGGCGTCGCGCGACCGCTTCCGCTGGCACGACATGATCGAGTCGCGCCCGCTCGGTTTCACGCTGCTGGTTGTCCTCGCGGTCCTGGCCGGCGGCCTCGTCGAGCTGTTGCCCGGCATCGTGCTCCAGAAGGAGGTGCCGATGACCGCGAGCGGCGAGTACGCGGTGCGGCCCTACACGGCGCTCGAGCTCGAGGGCCGCGACGTCTACGTCAGCGAGGGCTGCTACGTCTGCCACTCGCAGATGATCCGTCCGTTCCGCGACGAGTTCCTCCGCTACGGCGAGCCGAGCCGCATCGAGGAGTCGATGTGGGACCATCCGTTCCAGTGGGGCAGCAAGCGGACCGGGCCCGACCTCGCGCGGATCGGCAACTTCAACGGCGCGGACAAGTACCCGCACTCCTGGCACTGGCAGCACATGATCGATCCGCGCCGCATCTCGGCGGGTTCGACGATGCCTCGCTACCAATGGCTCGCCGACGACAGGGTCGATCTCGCCGACACGTCGGGGAAGCTGAAGGCGATGAAGGCGCTCGGTGTGCCCTACACCGACGAGCAGATCGAGGGCGCCGTCGACGACTACCGTCGCCAGGCTGCCGAGATCGTCGACGCGCTGATCGCGCAGGGTGAGATCAAGGCCGACGAGCGCGAGGACAAGATCGAAGTCCAGCTCATCGCGCTGATCGCCTATCTGCAGCGGCTCGGCGACAATGCGGTCGTCGACGTCGCTTCGGGAGGAGGTCGCTGATGTTCCGCGCGCTGTTCGAGGACGGGGTCCTGCTCGACCTTCCGGTCGTCAGCATGCTGGCCTTCTTCGCACTCTTCGCTGGCGTCCTCGTGTGGACGGCGTCGCGTCGGCGCCGCCCGCACTACGACCGGATGTCCCAGCTCCCTCTCGAAGACTGAATCCCGAGGAGAACCACGATGACACAGCTCGAGAACGCGGGGCAGGGCAAGTACGCCGACGAGCTCCGTGAGCACCAGTTCGACGGCATCGAGGAGTTCGACAACCACCTCCCCAACTGGTGGCTGTGGACCTTCTACGGAGCCTGCATCTTCTCGCTCTTCTACTGGCTCTACTTCCACGGCCTCGGCATCGGTCCGACCACCCGCGAATACTACGAACGGGAGATGGCGGCCGCTGCGGCCGCCAAGGTCACCGTCGAGGTGACCGAGGAGTCGCTGCTGACGCTGAGTGCGGACACGGCAGGTCTCCAGGCGGGGCGGCTGGTCTACGAGCAGAACTGCGTCGCGTGCCACGGTCAGGACGGCGGGGGCACGCTCGCAGGCGCACCGCTCCCCGGGCCCAACCTGACCGACAGCGCGTGGATCCACGGCGGCGCGCCGCTGCAGATCCACACGACGATCACGAACGGCGTCGTCGAGAAGGGCATGCTCGCGTGGGGGCCGATCCTCGGCCCGACCAAGGTCCAGCAGGTCGCTGCGTACGTGCTGTCGATCCGGGACACCAACGTGGACGGCGGGAAGGAGCCGCAGGGCGCGGTCCCGGCCGGCGGCGGCGGCGGCGATTGACGCGCGCGTGTCGGGCCGCACGTATCGAGCTTTTTCGATGCGGCCCGAAACACCCGGGGCGAGGCAGAGTTGCTGGGTCCACCGCCGATCGCCGGCGCCGCTCCCATGTCATCGCCCGCGAGCCAGAGCCGCCGCCCCGACCTCGACAGTCTCTACTGCGTCAACCCGGACGGTTCGCGCAACACGATCCACCCGGCCGACGTGAAGGGGCGCTTCCAGGCGCGCAAGAAGATCGTCTGGTCGGTCCTCTTCGTGGTCTGGGTGGTGCTGCCGTGGCTCAGGGTCGGAGGTCAGCCGGCAATCCTCATCGATCTCGCGAACCGGCAGTTCCTGCTCTTCGGCGCGACGTTCAACGCGCAGGACTTCTACCTCGCGTACTTCCTGCTGACCGGCGTCGGCTTCTCGCTCTTCGTGCTGAGCGCGCTCTTCGGCCGTGTCTGGTGTGGCTACGCATGCCCGCACACGGTGTTCCTGGAGGGCTTCTACCGGCGGATCGAGCGTTGGTCGGAGGGTTCCGCGACGCAGCGCAAGCGCCTCGAGGCGATGCCGTGGAACCTGGAGAAGGTCCTGCGCCGAGGCGGGAAGTGGCTGGTCTTCGCGGCGTTCTCCGCGTTCCTGTCGCACAACTTCCTCAGCTACTTCATGGGGGCGGAGCGGGTGCTCGACGCGATGACCAGTCCGCCGGGTGACCACCCGACGGCGTTCGCGTTCGCGCTGGTGTTCACGGTCATCATCTACGTGAACTTCGCGTGGTTCCGCGAGCAGCTCTGCATCGTCATCTGCCCGTATGGACGCCTCCAGGGAGTGCTCTACGACGAGGACACGGTCAACGTCGGCTACGACGCGAAGCGCGGTGAGCCCCGGGGCAAGTACAGCCAGGGAGAGCGGGGTGACTGCATCGACTGCTTCCGCTGCGTCGCGGTCTGTCCGACCGGCATCGACATCCGCAACGGGACCCAGCTCGAGTGCGTGGGGTGTGCGAACTGCATCGACGCGTGTGACGAGGTGATGGCCAGACTCGGTCAGGAGCCGGGGCTGGTCCGCTACGACAGCAAGCGCGGCCTGGACGGACTCGCGCGCCGCTTCGTGCGGCCGCGACTCCTGCTGTACGCGTTCCTCTTCGTGCTCGGTGCGACGGTGTTCGCCGTGGCGGCGAGCCGCAGGACCCCGTTCGAGGCGGCCATCATCCGGCCGCAGGGCACTCCCTACCTCGTCCAGGACGGCATCGTCCGCAATCCGCTCTTCGTCCACCTCGTCAACAAGCAGCCTCGGGCCCACTCGTTCCGCATCGAGGCCGAGGCTCCCGAAGGTGTCCGTGTCCTCCTGCCTCGGACCGAGGTCGAGCTGGAGTCGCTCGCCGACGAGCGCATCTCCTTCCTCGTCGAGTTCGACCGGTCTGTCTACGAGCCCGAGCTGCAGGTCGTGCTCCACATCCGCACGGCCGACGGAGGCCTGGAGCTCCACCCGTCGATGGTCCTCCTGGGGCCGCGGTGAACCGAGGAACCGAGTCCTAGCCATGTCCCAAGTGCGTCTCCCGAAGATCCGTCAGGCATTCCGCGATCGCCCCTGGCTGTTCGTCGTCGCGGGTGTAGCCACGTTCGTCACGCTGTTCTTCGTCTTCGTGGCCGTAGCCCTACTGCATCCGCCCGAGCTGATCTGACCGGCCAGGGGGCGCGGGCAGTGGTTGGGAGGTAGGCAGCCGGCTCCGGCGGGCTACGATTTCGACCTCTCTCCCTCTTGCTCGGGGCGCGGCGACGCCCCGTGAGGTTCTGCCATGCCCCGAGGCGTCGACCCCTCGTCGCTCCATCGCTCCGATCTCCAGTCGACGCGTCGGCGCTTCCTAGCGGGGTCGGCGGCGCTCGGAGCGGCTGCCCTCACTCCGGGCGGACACGCGCTGACCTTGGGGCGCAAGCCCGAGGCCCGCGCCCAGGCCGTGATCCAGATCTACCTCGGCGGGGGGCTGAGCCACGTCGACACGTTCGACCCCAAGCCGGACGCGCCGATCGACGTGCGGGGCGCATTCCGGGCGATCCCGACGAAGATCCCGGGCGAGCCGTTCTCCGAGCTCTGCCGGCACACGGCCGGGATCGCGGACAAGCTCACGGTCGTCCGCTCGGTGACCCACACCGAGGCTGCGCACGAGCGGGGCTCTCACAACATGCTGACGGGCTACCGGCCGAGCCCGGCGATCGTCTACCCGAGCTTCGGGGCGGTGGTCAGCCACGAGCTGGGAGTCCGGAACGACCTGCCGCCCTACGTCTGCATCCCGAGGGCCGGGGGCGGCGACCTCGGGACCGGCTACCTGTCGTCGGCGTACGGACCGTTCAGCGTCGGCGGTGAACCGTCCGCGAAGGACTTCGAGGTGAAGGACCTCGGCCCGTCGGCGGCGCTCGACGAGGCGCGCGCGGCGCGCCGGCGACGGATGCTCTCCGACCTCGACGCGGGCTTCGCCGGTCGGGCCGATGGGATCCAGGCCACCGAGGCTTTCTACGAGCAGGCCTGGAAGCTCATCGAGTCGGAGACCGCGCGGAATGCGTTCCGGATCGAGAAGGAACCGGACGCGGTGCGTGACCGCTACGGTCGTGCGGCGATCGGTCAGCGACTCCTGCTGGCGCGGCGACTCGTCGAGGCGGGCGTCCGCTTCGTCGCGATCCCGCTCGGCGGCTGGGACCACCACAACGGCATCGCCGGGGCACTCCGTTCGCAGATGCCGCCCGTCGACCAGGCGTTCGCGGCGCTCGTCGCGGATCTCGACGACCGCGGTCTCCTCGACACGACGATGGTCATCCTGTCGACGGAATTCGGCCGGACGCCGCGCATCAACCGCGACGAGGGTCGCGACCACTGGCCGCGTGCGTTCTCCGTGGTGGCGGCAGGCGGCGGACTCAAGCGTGGCCTGATCCACGGCCGCACGGATCCGACCGGCAGCGAGCCGGAGGACGGGGCCGTCGGGCCTGCAGACCTCGCAGCGACGATGTTCTCCCAACTCGGCATCGATCCGACGCGCCGCCTGATGAGTCCGGGGGACCGGCCGATCGATATCGTCCGGGACGGGCGCGTGCTGCGGGAGCTGCTGGCGTGAGGTGGTTCACCGCGCTCGCCTGCGCGCTCGTGGGCATGTCGCCCGCGGCGCGTGGGCAGGAGCTCCGGCTCGCGCTGCCCGCGGGGGCGGCGCCGGGCGAAGAGATCGAGGCCCGCTTCTACGGTCGGGGGCTCTCCGACGCGCGGTCCGTGCTCTGGTTCCAGGAAGGGATCGAGGTCGTCGAGCTCGAGGCCGAGCGGGACGATCGGATGCGGGTCAAGCTGCGGTTGGCGCAGGACTGCGCGCTCGGCGCGCACCTGTTCGTCGTCTGCACCGATCGCGGGATCACGCGGCCAGGGTGTTTCCACGTCGCCCCGCTACCCTCCGTGCGAGGGGTCGACGGCAACACGGCGCCGGACAAGGCACAGAAGATCGAGGTGGGGACGACGGTCGACGGTCGGGTCCTTCCCGAGGAGGTCGACTGGTTCGCGGTCGACCTCGAGGCAGGCGCCGTCCTGTCCGCCGAGGCTGTCTCCATCCGCCTCGGCTACTACGACATCGACCTCCAGCTCGAGGCCTTCGGTCCGGACATGGCGCTGCTCGGTCGCAGCGACGATACGTCGATCGGGCGGGCCGACCCGGTGCTGTCGTTCGCGGCAAGCCAGTCCGGCACCCACTACCTGGCGCTGCGTGACGTCGCCTACCGCGGCTCGTCGCTGGCCGTCTACCGGCTCCACGTCGGTTCCTTCCCACGTCCGGTCGGGCTCGTGCCGGCCGGCGGGCGTCCGGGCGAGGCGGTCGACGCGGCGCTCGTCGGCGGGCCGGGAGAGGGGCAGGCCGCGCACCTCGAGCTGCCCGAACGTGTGGGCATCCACGAGGTGTTTCCCGCGATCGACGGAGTGTCCGTGCCGACGCCGGTGCGGATCGTCGTCGACGGGCGCCCGGGGTTCGTCGAGGGAGCCGCTCCCGAGTCCGCGCCGCGCGCGCCTTGCGCTTTCCACGGGGTCGTGTCCGAGGCGGGCGAGGAGGATCGGTTCCGCTTCGCCGCGAAGAAGGGTGAGAGGATCGAGATCCGGGTCCTGGCTCGGAACCTCCTGTCGGCGCTCGACCCGGTGCTGCTGATCCGGGACGCGGAGGGCAAGGAGCTGTCGAACAACGACGACGGACTCGGTCTCGACGCGCGCGTGCGATTCACCGCGCCCGCGGACGGGGAGTACCTCGCCTGTGTGGCCGATCACCTGCGCCGCGGCGGCGCGGACCGCTTCTACCGCATCGAAGTGGGGGAGCTCCCGTCCGCGCCGACGACGCAGGAGGCGGTGCCCGGCCGCCGCTCCGAGGACCTCGGGGTCGCGGTCGCGCAGGGTGCGCGCAATGCGACCGTGATCCAGACGTCCGGCCTCGACCCCAAGCACGGAATCCGCATCGACTTCGCGGATCTTCCGTCCGGCGTCGTGGTCGAGCCGTGCGCGCTGCCCGAAGGCTCGACGGTCGTTCCGGTCGTCTTCCGTGCGGCTACGGATGCGGCGCTGTCGGCCGCGCTCGCCCGCCCCGTCGCACACGCCGAACGCGAGCCCCACGAGCGGGAGGTGCTGCACCAGCACCCGTTCCCGCTGCTCCGCGTCGAGAACAACCAGGCGTACGAGAACCGGGCGGCACGCGCGCTGCCGGTCGTCGTCACCGCAGCGATGCCGTTCTCGCTGGACGTCACCGCGCCTCCGCTGCCGATCGTCCGCAGCGGGTCGATGAGCTTCCCGGTCCGGATCGCGCGAGGCGAGGGCTTCCGCGAGACGGTGACCGTTCGCGCGCTCTGGCTCCCGTCCGGTCTGTCGGCGGGCACCGTCACGCTGTCCGGCGACGTGGAGACGGGCAGCATGTCGTTCAACGCCAACTCGAGCGCTGCGCTCGGCACCTGGCCGATCGTGCTCACCGCGACGGCGACGATCGGCGGCGTCACGCGGACGATCTGCACGAGCGCGCTGCCGTTCCGGATCGAGGAGCCGTGGCTCACCGCGAAGCTCGGCAGCGCGCAGATGGATCAGGGGCAGGCTGCGGAGCTGCCCATCACCTTCACGAAGCGCGTCGGCTTCGAGGGGGAGGTCCAGCTCGAGCTCGGTCGCGTGCCGCGCGGCGTCGTCGCCGAGCTGCCCGCGGTCGCGGCGGATACCGCGGAGGCGAAGATCTCGCTCCGCGCGTCGGAGGATGCGCACGTCGGGCGCCATCGCTCCAGCTACCTGCGGATCCGGATCGTCACGCCCGACGGCACGATCGACCACGCGGTCGGCGGGACGGAGATCCGGGTGGACAAGCCGCTGCCGCCCGAACTCCTCGAGGGTGCCGGCGGCGAGAACGAGTCGGGAGGCAGGCCATGAAGCCCAATTGGTGCGGGGGCGCCGCGTGCGCGGCCCTCTTCGGCGCGTTCCCGGTCCTCGCCCAGGACCGGCTGACGGTCGCACCCACGCGGGTGAGCCTCGACGACGCGGCGGACTTCCACCGGGTGGTCGCGCTGCGCGTCGATCGGGACGGCCTGACCACGGAAGTGGTGGACGAGGTCGAGGTCCGGTTCGAGCCCGCGGGCATCGCGGCGTACCGCGCCGGCAGGCTCCACCCGCTGCAGGACGGGGCCACGGTCGCCCACTTCTCGCTCGGCGATCTCACCGCGCAGGTCGAGGTGACGGTGCGTGGGGCCGGCGTGTCCGAACCGGTCAGCTTCCGCAACGACGTGATGCCGGTGCTGACGCGCGCCGGCTGCAACGGCGGCGCCTGTCACGGAGCGGCGGCCGGCAAGAACGGCTTCGGCCTGACGCTGTTCGGCTTCGATCCGGCCCGCGACCACCGTTCGCTGACGCGGGATCTCCGGGGTCGCCGCCTCGACTGTGCGGATCCCGAGCAGAGCCTGATGCTCGGCAAGCCGACCGGGGAGGTGCGACACAAGGGTGGAACGGTCCTCGAGCGCGGTGACCCGCTGTGGACGGAGCTCCGGACCTGGATCGCCGAGGGTGCTGCCGACGACGGAGACGGTGTGCCGGGACCGGTCGGTCTGTCCGTCGCACCCGCCGAGCTGGTGCTGGCGGGGCCGGAGCAGCGTGCGCGGTTCGTCGTGACCGCGACCTACTCGGACGGCAGCGTCCGGGATGTGACCGACCTCGCGCTGCTCTCCTCGAGCTCGCCGACGACCGCAGCGGTCGACGTGGACCGGGTCGTGTCCGGAGCCCGCGGCGAAGCGTTCGTGCTCGCCCGGTTCGGTCACCTCGCGGAGGTCGCCCAGGTCATCGTGCTGCCGAACGCCGAGCCGTGGCAGGCGCCGGTGATGGATGCACGCAACGAGATCGATGAGCTGGTGCAGGCCAAGCTCCGGAAGCTGCGCCTCGAGCCGGCGCCGCCGTGTGACGACGAGACGTTCGTCCGCCGGGTCCACCTCGACATCGTCGGTCAACTCCCCGACGTCGACGCGGTCCGAGCGTTCGTCGCGGACGCCGCGCCGGACAAGCGCGCGCGGCTCGTCGATGCGCTGCTGGCGAAGCCCGCCTTCAACGACGTCTGGGCGATGACGCTGGCCGAGGTGCTCCGCATCGAGGCCCAACAGCTCGAGACGAAGGGCGTGCACGTGTTCACACGCTGGCTCCGCGAGTCGCTGGCCGAGGGCATGCCCCTCGACCGGATCGTCCACGCGATGCTGACCGCGAGCGGCAGCGCCTACCGCGTTCCGGAGGCGAACTACTGGGCGACGTCCCGCGACCCGAAGGTCCTCGCGGAGAACGCGGCGCAGACCTTCTTCGGAATCCGCCTGCAGTGCGCCCAGTGCCACAACCATCCGTTCGAACGCTGGCGGATGGACGACTACTACGGCTTCGCAGCCTTCTTCACCCAGGTCGGTCGCAAGACCGGGGACGACCCGCGCGAGACGATCCTGTTCGACCAGGGCCGCGGCGAGGTCGCGAACGCGCGGACCGGTCGACCCTCTCCGGCGCGCTTCCTCGGCGGAGATGCGCCGGAGATCCCGGCCGGTACGGATCGGCGCGCGGTGCTCGCCGACTGGCTGACGTCTCGCGACAACCCCTGGTTCGCCCAGAACCTCGCCAACCGAGTCTGGGCGCGGTTCTTCGGGCGCGGCCTGGTCGAGCCGGTGGACGACGTCCGCGTCAGCAACCCGCCCTCGCACCCCGAGCTCCACCGCCGACTGGGCGAGAAGTTGGTCGCCGCCGACTTCGACCTCCGCGCGCTGATCCGTGAGATCTGCGCCTCGGCCACGTACCAGGCCGGGGCCTACCCCGAGGGAGCGGCGGACGGAGCGAGTTTCGCGAGCTGCGTCCCGCGCAGGCTGTCGGCCGAGCAGATGCTCGACGCGATCGGCGCGGTGACCGAGGTCCCGACCAAGTTCCGCGGCGTCCCGCTCGGTGCGAGCGCGGTGCAGATCGTCGATGCGAACGCGGGCAACCGCTTCCTGGACCTGTTCGGCAGGCCGGAGCGAGAGTCGGTCTGCGCGTGCGAGCGGCGGGAAGAGCCGACGCTCAACCAGGTGCTGCACCTGATCAACGGCGACACCGTCGAGGAGAAGGTGCGGCACAAGTCTGGTCGGATCGCGCGGCTGGTCACGGCCGGCACGGCGCCGGATGCGATCCTCGACGAGATCTTCACCGCCGCCTACGCGCGCGCGCCGCGCGCCGACGAGCGCGACCACTTCCTGCGGATCGTCGCCGAGGGCGGCGAGGACCCGCGCCCTGCTTGGGAGGACGTGCTCTGGGCCGTTCTCAACAGCAAGGAATTCCTGTTCCAGCACTGACAGACCTCCCCATGCGAACCTGGATGTCCCGATGCAGCGCAGCCGCACTCGGCTCGCTTCTCGTCGTCGGCGCGGTCCGCGCGCAGGACGGAGCCGCCGCCCCAGCTCCGTCCACGGCCCAGCTCGACGGCCTGCTCGGCCAGCTCGCCAAGACCGGTGCGGCCGCTTGGGACGCTCGCGTCGAGGCGCTGCGCGCCGCCGCGACGGCGGCCACCAACGAGGCTGCTGCCCACCGGAAGTCCGCCGAAGCGAGTCAGGCCCAGGCCAAGGCCGAGTCCGAAGCTGCGAAGGCGATCGAGGCCGAGGCTGGTCGTCTCGGAGCTCTCCGTGAGCTGCTCGCGTCGATGAAGTTCCGCGATCCGGCGGGGCAGGGTGAGGCTGCGGCCAGCCCGCAGGGACAGCTGGAGGCTGCACTCGCGAAGATCGGCGCTCTTCCGGCCGAGGTCTGGCAGGGCCGCACCAAGGCGATGCTGGATCAGGTCGCGGCGCGCAACGCTGCTGCCAAGGCCAAGACCGAGGAGGCCGCGTCCCTCGTCGCGAAGGCGAAGGAGCACGACGCTCGCGCGGCGGCGCTGGGCGCAGAGATCGAGAAGCTCGGCAAGCTGCGGGAGATGGTCGCCGGTCTGAAGATCGACCTCCTCGCCACGGCGGCGCCGGGGTCCGCGAAGGCCGGGATGGCAGAGGCGTCGGCCGCACCCGCACAGGCGATGGTGGCGGAGGCAGCGCCCGCCGCTCCCGCCGCGGCGCCGGCTCCCGCGGCGGCACCAGCTCCTGCCCCCGCACCCGATGCGATGAAGGTGCAGCCCGAGAACGAAGCCGACCTCCTGACCTACGACGACCACCTGTTCCCGATCTTCGAGGAGTTCTGCGTCACCTGTCACGACGCGGTCGACGCAGAAGGTGGTCTGGACCTCAGCACGCACGCGGCGGCCCTCCAGGGCGGAGGCTCCGGCACGACCCTCCGTCCCGGGAACCCGGACGCGAGCCGGCTCTACCTCCTCGTCTCGCACAAGGAGAAGCCGACGATGCCGCCGGACGAGCCCCGGATCGCGGCCGAGAAGATCGAAGCGATCCGCAAGTGGATCGCGCAGGGGGCGCCCAAGGACATGGAGCGTGCGAAGGCGCTCGCGGTGGAGCGGGCGGCTGCGAAGGCGCGCGCGGCAGCCGAGGCCGAGGCGCGCACCGCGAGCCCCGGTGAGGTCCAGGCGGTGATGCCGGACGGAGTGCCCCCGGTCGCGAAGGCCTACCCGGAGCGCCCGGGCGCGATGCGCGCGATCGCTGCGAGCCCCGGCGCACCGCTGCTCGCGGTCCCGGGCTTCGGCCAGGTTCTCCTCGTCCACGCCGGGGACCTTCGGGAGGTCGGCGTGCTGCCCTTTCCGTACGGGCCGGTCGAAGTGCTGACCTTCGCCGCGGACGGCACGATGCTTCTCGCGGCCGGCGGAGCACCCGGGCGCCAGGGTGGCGCCGTCCTCTACGACGTGCGGACCGGCGCCGAGCGCGGGCGCTTCGGCGAGCAGCGGGACGCTGTCCTGTCGGCCGGAGTCTCGGCGCACGGCGAGCTGGTGGCCGTCGGAGGGACGCGCCGCAGGGTCGAGGTCTTCCGCGTCGCAGACGGCCGCGCGCTCTGGCAGGGGGCGCACGACGACTGGGTGACGTCGATCGCGCTGTCCCCGGACGGGAGACTGCTCGCCAGCGGCGATCGCACCGGCAAGCTCATCGTTCGCGAGGCGGCGAACGGCCGTGAGGTGCACGTGCTCACCGGGCACGAGGGTGGGGTGTCCGCACTGGCGTTCCGGCCCGACTCCGGCCTTCTCACGTCGGCAGGTGCGGACCGCACCGTCCGGGCCCACGCGATGAAGGATGGTCGTGAGGCGTGGAAGCAGACGGTCCACGGAGACGCGGTCCTCTGTCTCACGTGGCGCAGCGAGGATCGACTCCTGAGTGGCGGTGCGGATGGCCGCGTCGTGCACTGGAAGGTCGACGGGGGTCGCGAGCCGGACCTGCCGCGCCTCGGTGAGTGGGTCTACGGCGTCGCGGCGCCGCCGGTCGCCGATGCCGAGAACCGCGCGTTCGCCGTCGACTGGAGCGGTCGCCTGGCGGTGCTCGACCTCGCGTCGCGAAAGGTGGTCGCCGAACGCGTCCTCCTCGCTGTCGTCGAGTGACGCGCGGTTCCCGACGAGCTACAAGACCAGCTCCTGCTCCGGACGCGCACCCGCGTGAGCAGCGCCAGGACCATGGTCGATTCCTACAACGTGCTCGGTGGCGGTCTGATCGCCTTCCTCTTCGCGATCGCGACCGTCGTCGTCGCGGTCCTGCTCGCGCTCGGAGTGCATGCGGACCTCAAGAGGCTGGAGCGGGAGGGCAAGGCCACCGAGTTCCTGCCTCCCTACGGCTGGCTCCTGATGGTGGTCGTGTTCGGGCCTCTCGGCTTCCTCGCCTACTGGCTCGTGCACTGTTCGACCCTTCGGCAGCGGCCGCTGCCTTCGCGCTGACGGGCTGTGACGGAAGTCAGCCTACAGCCCGTCAGTTGCTTGCTGGGCGGCCGCAGAGCGGCCGCTGGAGAGCCCGTGACCCGGTTGGATCACGGGCGCTGACGTGCTGTGACGAGGGGGGCGCGCTGCTTCAGGGCAACGTCCGCACGAACGTCGTGAGCGCCGGGCGCTCCGGGCAGGGCGGGACCTTCGCCGGTAGGCCGGCCCAGACGAAGCCGACGATCTCTTCGCGGGCGGCGTCGATCCCGAGGATGCGGTAGCCGTCCTCGTGGCGCGTCGGGCCGCCGGTGCTCCACTTGCTGCCGATCCCCTCGGCCCAGAGCGACAGGTGGAGGTTCTGGATCGCGCACGCGGTGGCCGCGTAGTCCTCGCGCGCGGTGAACGCGTCGTCGTGGCGGACGATCGACACCACGATCAGCTCCGCCGGGTCGAGGACCTTGGAGCGGATCTTGGCGACGACCTCGCGCGGCAGCTCGCCCTGCTTCTCGGTCTGGAGTCGGACGGCGAGCTCCGCGAGGAGCGCTCGGGTCTCGCCACCCACCCGCACGAAGCGCCACGGGAAAGTCAGCCGGTGGTTCGGCGCCATCACCGCGGCCTCGAGCGCGCGTTCGACGGCGCCCTCCGGCAGGGGCTCGGCGCGGTAGGAGTGAATGGTCCTGCGGGCGCGGATCGCTTCGTGCACGTGCATGGCGGGGCAGGATGCAGGACGGGGCGTGCCCAGGGAAGACACCCGCTCGCCGGCCTTCCGACTCCGTTGCCGAGACGTGCAGGGCTACAGTGCGCGCCGTTCCGTGATGGTCCCCTACACAAGGTCCGAGCGCACAGCCTTCGCCGTCACCGGCCTCCTCGGCCTCTGGCTCGTCCTGGCGATGCCGATCTTCGCGCAGGAGGCCTACTACTGGTGCTACTCGCAGCATCCCGACCTGTCGTACTTCGACCATCCGCCGCTGATCGCGTGGATGATCCTGGTCGGCGGCAAGCTCGCGGGTGACGGCGCGCTCGGCATCCGTCTGGTCACGTGGGCTGCGGGACTCGCGGCCGCCGGGGCGGGGCGTTCGCTCCTCGTCGATTTCGGGATCGGCGAGAAGGGCCGCGCGCTGTGGCTCTGGGCCGGCCTCGCGGTGCCGGCGCTCGCGACGACGCGCTTCCTGGCGACGCCCGACTCGCCGCTCACCTTGTTCTGGCTCCTGTCGATCCTCGCGCTGTGGCGCGCGCGGCAGGGGAGCGCCATCGCGTGGTGCATGGCCGGGGTCTTCGCCGGGGCCGCGCTGCTCGGCAAGTACACCGCAGCGTTCCTCGCGATCGGCGGGGTCCTGGTGCTGCTGCTGGATCCGGCGATGCGGCGCCAGCTCCTCACGCCCTGGCCCTACCTCGCGGTGGTCACCGCGGGCGTGGTGTTCTCGCCCGTCGTGCTCTGGAACTTCCGGAACGACTTCGAGTCGTTCCGCTTCCAGACGTCGGACCGCTACGCGAAGGCCGAGCTGGACCTCGGCGGCTTCTTCGAGGTCGTCGGCCAGCAGTTCGGGATGTTCAACCCCGCGCTCGTGCTGCTGCTGCCGCTCGGCCTCGGCTACTGGCTGACGCGCGCGAAGGAGCGCGACCCGCGGGCCGTGTGGATCGCGGCGTTCGGGCTGCCGCTGCCGGCCTACCTGCTGGTCAACGCGCTCTGGATGACGGTCAAGGTCAACTGGTTCACGCCGGCGTACGCGGTGCTCGTCCTCGGCGGCGTCGCGTGGTGGGCCGAGCGCGGTGCGTCGCGGCTCGGCGATCGCCGCGCGCGGTGGACCGGCCGCACGCTCGGCGCGGTGATCGTCCTCCTCGCCTGTGGCCCGGCGCTGGTGCTCCTCCCGGCGGGCCGCGGCTCGTCCTGGGTCGGGTGGGACCGCATCGCCGTGCGCGCGGCCGAGGTCGCGGCGAGCGTCGACGCGATGGACCAGGAGCAGGGCAACGTGTTCCTGTTCGGCTCGGACTACAAGGATGCGGCCCAGCTCCAGCACGCGCTGGTCGAGTCGGCCGCCGACGGTGACCGATGGCCGGTGCTCGCCCAGAACGTGTACGGCGAGCGTGCGCTGCAGTTCGAACACTGGGACGCGCCGGCGGGTCACGTCGGCGAGGACGCGGTGTTCGTGCTCGCTCACCCGGACCGTCGCGCGAAGGCGGCGCTGGCGCGCGTGCGGCCGCACTTCGAGTCCGTCGAGTCGGCCGGTCGCGTGTCGGTCACGCGGTTCGGCTACGAGGTGATGACCGCCGAGGTCTTCCTCTGCCGGTCGTTCCGCGGGCCGTAGCCGCAGCCCGTAGCCGCAGCCCGCGGTCGGAGCACCGCCCGTCAGAACTGCCAGGCGAGCCCGACCGAGGTCCGGATCTCGTTCTGGCTCGGGTTGCGGTCGTGCTGCGAGCCGAGCGCGTTCGACTTGTGGTGGTAGATCGTCGAGATCTGCAGGCTCTGGCCCACGTCGAGCGGGATGTCGATGCCCGGGCCGAACGAGAACGTCATGTTCCACTCGGTGCCACCCGGCGGGATGCCGTCGGTCGACTGGAGCCAGCCGCCGGTGAAGTCCCAGAACACGCGGGTCGTGCCGTACCGAGCGATGTCGAAGCGGGAGATCGCCTCGAACTCCAAGCCGTAGGTGTCGGCACCCGGGACCTTGAACGCGGTGGCGTTCAGTCCCGCGCCGAGCGCGATGCCGTCCGCGACGTAGTAGTAGCCGTAGCCGCCGAACCCGAAGTCGTGGTCCGAGCCGTTGCCGTCCCAGAACAGCGACTTGCCGAGGATAGGGATTCCGTAGTGCCCCCGCGCCACGACCTGCAGCGACCCTTCCTCGGTCGCGGTGCCGATGGCCTGCGGTCCCTCCGTGGCGACCACGGTCGAGGTCCGCTCGAGGGCTGGTCTCGCCGGCACGCGGGGTGTCGCGCAGGCGGCGAGAGCTGCGGTCGCGGCAAGGGCTGTCCAGCGGGCGGGCATGAGGGCTGGGAAACTAGCCCGGTCTCGGTCGAGGACAAGGTGCCGGCCGCGGCCGGGCTCACCGGCGCGGCAGGTCGGTGACCTCGAAGCGATCCAGCGAGGTCCGTGCGGCGGCCCGTCCGGGCGCTGCATCGACGGCGAACGCGTACCAGAAGCGGTGGGCGTGGAGCGCGTTCCCGAAGTTCCGGACCTGGTCGAGGACGCGCTGCGGCAGCCGCACGGGCTCGCCCGGCGTCACCGGCACCCGGAACGCGGTCGCCTCGCCGAGCAGCAGCAGGTGCATCACGTCGGTCGGGTCGGCCATGGGCGCGATCAGCGCGGAGTCCAGATCGGCGAACGGGACGAGCCGTCCGTCGAGCCGCGCCGCGAGCGGCAGCTCGGCGACACGGGGGCGCGCTTCGATGCCGACCACTCGGCCCGGCCCCGACACCATCGCGCGGAAGCCGTCGAGCGTCCCGTCGGCCATCGCGAGCGCGAGGAGGTCCGGCCGCGAGGAGAGGTCGATCGCCTGTCGGGACCGCTGTCCGTCGACGCCGCCCCCCGTGAGCGGGAGGCCGGCCGGTCCGCCGAACTCGCCGACGCTGGTGCGGAGCGCGACCGCGCCGCCGTCGATGCGACCCTCGACGACGACGATCAGCTCCTCGAACGTGAGCGGGTGGGTCTCCGGCGGGAGCTCGAGCGCGTCCCCGTCGGACGACACGGCGGGGAGGTCGGGCGCGCGCTCCCAGAACGCGAGCGCATCTCTCCCCGCGTCGAACCGCGCGACTGCGGATCCAGCGGCGAGCGCGGCGTGGATCGGTCGAGGGTCGTGCCAGACGTCCGGCGCGAACGGGAACCGGTCGAGGATGCTGCCGAGTCCTACCGCAACGAACGGACGCGCTGCGTACGGCGCTCGCCCGAGCGCGAAGTACGAGACGGGGTTGATCGGCCCAGGCACCTCTGGGGTAGGCGGGAAGGACAGGATCGCCAGCGGCTTCTCGGCGCTCGCGGTCTGCCCACGCTCCTCCAGCGTGAGGCGCGCGGCCTCGTTGCTCCGGAACGCGGTCCGGAACTCCGCCGCATACTCCTCGGTGGGCGGGAAGCCGACGCCGAGCGCGACCGCTCCGACGATCGTCGCGGCGAGGCGGGTGACCGGTCGCTCGGCGTGGACGAGCCCGTACGCGAGCGCGAGGCCGAGCACGGGCAGCGCGTCGTAGAGCATCCTGGTCCCGACCAGACCCGCGCCGAGTGGCGTCTTGTAGGTCGGAGCGAAGCAGGCGAGCAGCCAGAACAACAGCGTCCAGGCGGCAGCCTGCGCGGCGCCGCCGTGCCGGATCGCGGGCACCAGGACGAACGCGAGCCCGAAGACCGCCCAGGGCACGCCGTGCGCGATGCCGTCGACGCCGAACAGTCCCTCGAGCTTCGGCTGCAGGATGTCCCACGCGCCGAGCAGGCCCGGCTCGGGGATCGGGCTGCCGACGAACGCGCCGAGCACGAACACGCGCACGATCGCGTAGCTGCTCCACAGGATGAGCAGCGGCGCGTGGATCTGGATGCGCTCGTGGAGCGGGCGCCCCGGTGCGTCGAGCACGTCGATCGCGAGCAGCGCGAGAGGCAGCACGACCGCGGACTCCTTGGATGCCAGCGCCAGCGCGCAGAGCGCGATCGATCCGGCGCGCCTGCCGGCTGTTGGCTCGCGCAGGTAGGAGAGGAACGCGACCAGAGCCAGCATCCGGAAGCAGACCTCGACGCCGGTGACGCGCGCGGAGATCCAGAGCACGGTCTCCGCCGCCGCCGGGTGTGCGGTCACCGCCGCGCCTGCGAGGATCGCCGCCGTCGCGCGGACCCAGGGATCGACCTGCGGGAGCGAGAGCTGGAACGCGAGGTGCGCGGTCGCTGCGACCGTGATCAGGTGCAGCGCCAGGTTCACCGAGGCGAGCGCGACCGGCGTGAAGCCGGCGAGCTCCGCATTGAGCCCATAGACGACGTTGATGACCGGCCGCCAGTACGCCTGCGAGTAGAGCCAGCGGTCGCCGAACTGCCGGGCGATCTCGACCCAGTCGGCGGAGCGACCGTCGTCGCTGAGCAGGTTCAGCAGCACGTAGTCGTCGGACAGGAACCCCGCCGCCAGGACCGAAGGTCCGAGCAGGCCCGCAGCCAGGAGGACCGGGATGCAGATCGCGGCGAGGTGGGCGCGGACCATGGAGAGGTTCAGGTCGTCGAGCTGTCGCGGCTGGACGGCTCGAACAGCGCCTGTCGGATGCCGAGCTTGCGGCACAGGAACGCCGTCGCGACCCGAAGGTTCTCGAGGCCGTATCGGACCGACGGCCAGAACCGGATCGACGAGGCCTCCTTGAAGTAGCGGACCGGCATCGGTGCGTCCGCGACCTTGAAGCCGAACCAGATCGCCTGCGCGAGGAACTGCGCGTCGAAGCCGAACGCGTCGACGTTGCGCTCGAACGCGACCTTCTCGAGCACCTCGCGCCGGTAGGCGCGGAAGCCCGAGTGGAACTCGCCGAGGTTCTGCCCGTAGACGAGGTTCAGGAAGATCGTCAGCAGGCGGTTGTTGAAGTACTTCCACGCCGGCATCCCGCCACCGAGCGCCTCGCGGCGCGAGCGGATGCGGTTGCCGAGGATCACGTCGCAGACGCCGTTCTGGATGAAGCCGACGAAGTGGGGGACCAGCGTCGCGTCGTACTGGTTGTCCGGGTGCAGCATCACGACGATGTCCGCGCCGCGCTCGAGCGCCGCGCGGTACAGCATCTTCTGGTTGCCGCCGTAGCCGAGGTTCTTGGGCGTGACGAGCGTCGTCAGCCCGAGCTTCTCACTGAGCGCGACCGTCCCGTCCGAGCTGCAGTCGTCGCCGACGAGGATCTCGTCGTAGCACCCCTCCGGGATGTCGCGCAGCGTCGCCTCCAGCGTCTGCTCCGCGTTGTACGCGGGCATGACGATGAACACGCGCGGCCGGTTCGGGGTGTCGTTCTGCGTCATCGGTCCTGTTCCGCCGCGGGACCCCGGAGCATGGCGACTGCCCGCGCGGCCTTCCGCACTTCTTCTTCGAACTTCTGCCAGTTCGACCGGAGTGGATCCTGCGACGGGGCCGGTCCGTTCGCCTCGAGCACGGCCAGGGCCTCCTCCGGCTTCGCCTGCCAGAACAGTCCCTGGGCCAACAGCAGCGCGGTGGCGTGATCACCCTCGGCGAGATGTTCCTGCAGGTGTGCGACCGCGGGTCCGAGCTGACCGGATTCGACCATCAGCGTGAACCAGAACAGGCGGCTGGCCGGCACAGGCTCCCCGAAGAACGCGAGCGCGAGCTCCGCGTGCCCGAGCGCCTGGAGCCCCTGGACCAGCGCGATGCGCGCCGCCGCGTCGCGGGGACCCGCGGCCACGGTCTCCTGGTCTCGAGCGACGATCCCGCGCAGCGCCATGGCGCGCGGCCCGTCGCCCGCGCTGTCGAGGGCGCGCAGCGCCTCGTCGCGGTCGCCGTCGCGGAGCAGCGCGAGGGCCAGGTCGTAGGCGGCGCGCGGATCGCCCGCGCCGACCGCCTCGTCGAAGCGCTCCCGGCTCGCGTCGAAGACGATCCACGCCGACGAGTCGTGGTCGACGACCGGGAACCGCGTCAGCCAGTGGTAGGTCCTGCCGGGCCGTTCAGGGTCGGCAGGCTTCAGGTCGAGCGCGTAGGCCGCGACCTTGCCGAACCTCGGGTCCGCGCCGGGCGTGACGATGTCGACGTCCGGGAGGCGCTCCCGCAGCAGGACCTGGCCGCGGTCGAACCGCTGCAGCCAGTCGCAGTTGCCGTCGGCGAAGAAGCGGTAGCCGTGCGCCGGCCCGCCGACCGCGACGTTGAAGTAGCCGATGTGGTGGGGCCACGCGCCGACCGCGGCCCAGACGCAGCTCGCCGTCGCCGCGACGAGCGCGAGCTTCCCGATCGCCGTGCGCGCGAAGTGCGTCGCCGCGAGACCGCCGGTGCGGACGAAGAGCATCGGCAGCAGCGGCAGCAGGTAGCGGATGCCCATCTGCAGCGAGCTCGCGACGCTCAGGTAGACGAGCAGCACGAGTGCGGGCGCGGCGAGGCAGATGCCGGCGAACCGTCGACGCGCCGAGGTCGGGTCCGGCCGCTGCCAGAGCGCGAGCGCGAACAGCAGCAGCGTGCCGAGCGGCGTCTTCGTCAGGAACGACGTCGGGTAGTACGCCCAGTGGCTGCCCGCGTGGTCGAGGAACGTGCCCGAGAAGTCGCGCGAGACCGTGGCCTGGTAGTCGGCGCCGAGCACGAACGGTTCGGGCAGGAGTCCGAGTAGCGCGTGCCCGAGCGGTACCGAGCAGAGCGCGCGGAACACGCCCGAGGTCAGGCCCGCAGCGCCTCCCGCGTCGAAGGCGGGCACCGCGAATCCGTAGCAGCCGTGCAGGACCAAGAGCGCCACAGCGCCCGCGGCGACGAGCGCTGTGACCGAGCGGCCGAGGCGCGCCAAGAGCCTGCGGTTGGCGGGTCTTCCCGGCATCAGGTCTGCACCGCGCAGCACGGCCACGCCGACGGCGCACACCGCCGCAACGACGAGGAGCAGCGACGTGTACTTGGTCGCGAGCAGGAGCCCGGTGGCGACGCCGAACGCGAGGACCCGAGGCCATGACGGGCGGCGGAGTGCGTGCCAGAGCGCGAAGAACGCGAGCGTGCTGGTCGCCGCCAGCGCGACGTCGACCGCGAGCAGCGGCCCGTAAGCCAGCAGCGTCGGGCTCGTCGCCGCGAGGAACACCGCGAGCAGCGCCGCGCGGCGGCCGTAAAGCTGGTGCGCCCACAGCCCGACGACGGCGAGCAGCAGGGCCGCGAAGCCGAGCATCCCGAACCGCGCGGTCGCGCGGACCGGTTCGAGGTCGTCCGGGTCGACGCGGGCGCCGTCGACGAACAGCTGGTTCGCCCACAGGCCGAGCGGTCCCTGGAACCGCTGCTCGGGCACCTCGAACGGCCGGCCCAGCGAGAGGTTCCGGCCCGACAGGAAGTAGCCGCGCTCGTCCGGCGTGAACGGCACCGCGTCCGCCAGCCAGCCGAGCAGGGCGACGTGCAGGAGCCCGAGGGCGATCGTCGCCAGCAGCAGCTTGGTCTCGGACTTCACGGGTTCGGCAGGGGACTGGGCTTCGGGCCGCGGCGCGGCAATGTATCCGGCGCACGGCGCCCCGGTCACGGGTGGCGGGTCGCGGCCGGCGCGCGCTCGGCGTGGCGACGTGCTTCTCCCGTCGATATCGTCGCGCGCCGCACGATGACTACGCCCCGCCTCGTCGTTTCTGCCCCCTTCGGCAACTACGTCCAGCCCGAAGGCGCGGTGGCGACGCTCGGCACGTTCACGGCGCTCCGCCGTCCGGGCCGTCTGTGGCGGATCCTCAAGACGGTCCGCTACTACCCCCGTCTCCGGGCCTGGGTGAACAAGATCGGGCTCCGCAACCCGGGCATCGAGTGGCTCGAGCGGAAGGTCGACGCCGGGAAGATCACGTGCGCCGACAAGCTCGTCAGCGTCCACGGGTTCTCGCCCGACGAGTGGTGGCGCCTCCTCGACGGGATCCAAAGGGTCCGACCGCTCGCGGTCGAACTCAACATGTCGTGCCCCAACGTCGGCGAGATCGACTGGCCCGAGGACCTGTTCGCCCGGGCGATCGGCACCGGCGTCCCGGTGATCGCCAAGCTGCCGCCGGTGCAGTTCGAGACGATGTTCGAACAGGCGTGGGCGGCCGGCATCCGCAGCTTCCACGCGTGCAACACGCTGCCGGTCCCGGCGGGCGGCCTCAGCGGCAAGCCGCTCAAGCCGGTCGCGCTCCAGTGCATCCGCAGGCTCCACGAGCTGGTGGGCTCGTCGGCGGACGAGCTCCGCTTGATCGGCGGCGGCGGGATTCGTGCGGTGGAGGACGTCGACGACTACGCAGCCCACGGGGTCGTCGCGGTCGCGGTCGGCACGAAGGTGATGAACCCCGGCTACCTGCTCTCCGACCGCGGCATCCGCGGGATCCGGGCGCGCGCCGAGGGGCTGCTGGCCGGCCGTCCCGACATCGTGAGCCCGCCCGGGCATCCGTGACCGGGGGCGGCGCGAAGCCGGAGAGCGTGCTCCGCAAGATCGTCTTCGTCGTCACCGCCCTCGTCCTGATGGCCGCGCTCGGGATCGGTTTCCTGCTCGCGTCCTCGGTCCTGTCCAAGCAGGAGATCGAGGAGGGGATCTTAGGGCTCGACAAGAACGCCGCGCTGCGCGCGCACGGCCTCGAGCGCCGCGCGATCCGCTTCGAGGACCGCGACGCAGAGCTGATCTACGCGCACGTCCCGCGCCGCGAGGGCGCGCCGGAGATGGCGCCCGTCGTGCTGATCCACCCGACGCCGCACTCGCTCGCGACGTGGACCGAGGTCGTGTTCGGCGGCGCCGACCACGAGGGGGTCGGCGGGGGGGACTTCGACGTCTACGCGCTCGAGCTGATCGGCCATGGCATGACCAGGACCGCGGCCCCGCCGTACTCGTTCGATCGCTGCGCGGCCTGGATCGGTGCTGCGCTCGACGCGCTCGGCTTGGAGAAGGTCACGCTCGTCGGCCAGAGCTACGGCGGCGAGTTCGCGTGGCGGCTCGCGGTCGACCGCCCCGACCTCGTCGGACGGCTCGTGCTCCTCGACAGCTCGGGCCTCGCGCGGCAGGACGACGAGTGGTTGTCGGAGGAGGTCCAGATGCGGGAGATGTCGGTGGCGTCCCTCGGCTACGCGCTGAACTCGAGGGAGCGCATCGCGCACGCGCTGGCTCCACACTTCCGCGGCGAAGTCCCGACCGACCGCGTCGAAGAGGTCTTCCTCGTCTGCGCGCACGCGGACAACTGGCGGGCGATGGTCGACCTCGCGCGCGACGAGAACGGCACGCGCGCCGCGGACCTCGCTCGGATCGCATGCCCGACCCTGATCGTCTGGGGCGAGGACGACGTGGCGCTGAGGCTCGACCGCCACGGCCGACGGCTCGCCGAAGCGATCCCGGGCGCGCGTCTCGAGGTGCTGCCCGCGTGCGGACACTACCCGCAGGAAGAGAAGCCGGGCCGCATCGTCGAGCTGCTGCGCGCGTTCGCACGCTGACCTGGGCCGCGCGCGGCGCCCGGAGTCCGAGGGCGCGCGCTCCGGAAGAATCGTCTATGAACGGGGCATGTCGGACACAGCCCCGCTCGCCGTCGTCACCGGAGCCAACCGTGGTCTGGGCCTCGCGTTCACAGCTAGGCTCCTGGACCGAGGTGCCGCGGTCGTCGCCGCGTGCCGCGAGCCCGACGCGGCGTCGGAGCTGCGCGAGCTCGCCGAAGGCCGCGCGATCCGGATCGTCCGGTGCGACGTGACGGACGAGGGTGCGGCAGGCGACCTCATCGCCGCCATCGGCGACCGGAAGGTCGACCTCCTGCTGCACAACGCGGGCATCTTCGGCGGAGCGGAACGCACTCTGCTCGACGTGGACGAGGCCGGCCTGCGCGCAGCCTTCGAGACCAACGCGATCGGGCCGCTCCTGCTGACCCGCGCGCTCTGGTCGCATCTGGCGGACGGCGCCAGGGTCGTCTGCATCTCGTCGCTGATGGGTTCGATCGCCGACAACGGGTCGGGAGGACGCCACGCGTACCGGATGAGCAAGGCTTCGATGAACATGCTCGTCCGCTGCCTCGCCCACGACGGACGAGAGCGCGGCATCATCGTCGCGGCGCTCCATCCCGGCTGGGTCCGCACCGGGATGGGCGGGGCGTCGGCTCCGCTGTCGATCGACGAGTCGGTCGACGCGATGATGCGCACGCTCGACGCCCTCGACCCGAGCCGGTCCGGGGGCTTCTTCGACCGATTCGGAGAGACGCTCCCATGGTGAACCCGAACCTCTTCCTTCGCCCGCTGCTCGCCGCCTGCGCAGTGTCCGGAGCGACCGTCCACAGCCAGGAAGCAACGAGCCCTGCCGTGGCCGCGCGCGCGCTGTTCGACGGCGAGACCCTCGAGGGCTGGACCAAGCGCGGTGGGGGCGGGACCTACCGCGTCGAGGACGGACAGATCGTCGGGCGGTCGGGCAGCTACCCGAACGCGTTCCTCTGCACCGACGAGACGTTCGGCGACTTCGAGCTCGAGCTCGAGTACCGCGTCGACAACGGACTGAACTCCGGCATCCAGATCCGCTCTGCTACCAACGCGAAGGGAACGGTGCACGGCTACCAGGTCGAGATCGACCCTTCGAAGCGCGCGTGGTCCGGGGGGATCTTCGACGAGTCCCGCCGGGGCTGGCTCGACGACCTGAAGGACAACGAGCCCGCGCGGCTGGCGTTCCGCGCCGAGGACTGGAACCACTACCGGATCGTCTGCGAGGGCCCGTCGCTCCGCACCTGGATCAACGGCGTGCCGGCCGCGGACCTGCTCGACGTGATGACGCTCCGTGGCTTCGTCGCGCTCCAGGTCCACGGGCTGCCGGCGGAGGCGGGGCCGAAGGAGATCCGCTGGCGCAACGTCAGGATCACCGAGCGCGGCCACCACGAGTGGGTGCCGCTGTTCGACGGCGCGAGCCTCGACGGCTTCGAGCGTATCGGCGGCGGAACGTGGGCCGTCGAGGACGGCATCCTGATCGGCGAGCAGAGGAAGGACGATCCGGCGCACGGCGTCCTGCTGGCCGAGGGCGAGGTCGGGGACTTCGCGGCGCGCATCGTCTACCGCGCGGTCCGCGGCAACAGCGGCCTCTACTTCCGCTGCGAGCAGACCGCGAAGGGCAACGTCGCGGTGCACGGGTTCCAGGCCGAGATCGACGCCGAGAAGGACGCGGGCATGCTCTACGAGACCGGTGGCCGCGCGTACGTGTCGAGGCCGAAGCCCGAGTGGGTCCAGAAGCACTTCAAGGCGGGCGACTGGAACGAGATGGTCGTCATCGCGGAGGGGCGGCACCTGAAGGTCCTCGTCAACGGCGCCGTGGCCTCCGAGCTGCTCGACGACCCGGGCCGACTGCGCGGGCGTCTCGGCGTGCAGGTGCACGGCGGGCAGGACATGCGGGTCGAAGTGCGGTCGCTCGAGATCTTGCGCAAGGCCGCGCCGCCGGCCGGGGAACGTCGCTGACGGATCGGCGGACGATGCGCGGCACGTTCCGGAGCACCTCGCTGGGGCTGGCTAGTTCCGCGGCCCTGCTGCTGGCGGCCTGCCTGCCCGCGCAGGCGAAGCGGGGCCCTGAGCCCGATCCGACCGCACTGATCCAGGAAGCAGCCTGGCAGGAGGACGAGGTCGGGGTCGGCGTCGTGCTCCGGCGCTCCTGGTTCCCGGAGCTGTTCTCCGGCCCGCAGTCGATCGCGGTGCTGACGCTCGAAGCCGGAGTCCGCCTCGACGTCGTCCAGGCCGCGCCGCTCGACCGCACGTCGTCGATCGCCGCGTCGTTCGGCGGCCTCGTCGCCGTGAACGGCGGCTTCTTCAACACCAAGACCGGAGCCCCGCTCGGCCTGATCCAGGTCGACGGCGAGTCGGTCGTGCCCGCGACCGAGGTGCAGCGGACCGGGCAGTCGGCGTTCGGCGTCGACGCGCGCAACCGCGTTACGGTCCGTGAGGTTCCGCCGGGCCGCTGGGCCGGGGTCGAGGACGCGCTCGGCGGCAGCGCGCTCCTGGTCGAGAACGGCAGAGCCGTGTCGTGGGCCAACGCCGCGCGCCACCCGCGGACCGTGCTCGGCGTCCGCAAGGACGGCGCGGTGCTGCTCGCCTGCGTGGACGGCCGTAGCGACAAGGCCGCGGGCATGAGCTACGCCGAGCTGTCGACGCTGATGATCGCGCTCGGCTGCGAGGCCGCGGTGAACCTCGACGGCGGCGGATCCTCGACGATGTGGACGCTCGGGCTCGGCATCGTCAACCACCCGTCGGACAACGGGAAGTTCGACGCCGGCGGCGAGCGCGCGGTCGCGAACGCCGTCGTCGTGTCGGCCCCTGCGGTCCGGGTGTTCGATGAGGACGCGCTCGGGCTGCCGGACGGTGCGGCGCATGTCGAGGCTGCGGACGACGGCTACCGCGGTGACGCGGCGGTGCTCGCCGGCGACGCGGCCCTGCGATTCACCTTCTCGCTCGAAGCACTGCGACCCGGAACCTACGCGCTCGAGGCCCGCTGGCCCCGCGTCCGGGACGCGAAGCCGGGCTGGGTCACCGTCGAGCTCGGCGGTGCGGACACCAAGCGGCTCGACCAGCGCAGCAAGGTGGGCCGCTGGCAGCGCTTCGCGACGGTCGCCGTCGGCGCGGACCCGGTCGAGGTCGTCTGGCGCGGTGAGGAAGGCAAGGACGTGATCGTCGACGCGATCCGCCTCGTCGAGGTCGCAGGAGCCCCGCGGTGAGCGATCGCGACGACGGCCCGGTCTCCAGCGAAGAGCGTTGGGGACTGGCCGACCTGCCGCTCAGCCTGCTCATCGCCGCGACCGGTGGACTGATGCTCGTCGCCAGCTGGCTGCTCTGGGACCGCTTCGGGTTCCTGTCCGTGTCGGGAGCGGTGGTCGGCGCGCTGCTCGCGCTGATCGGCGTGCACGGCGCGGTGCGGAGCGTGCTCGGGCGCTGAAGCCCCGGCTCTACTCCGTGGCAGGCGCCATGTCGCTCAGCTCGAACCGCTTCGCGATCTCGTCCGCGATGCCGTCCAGGCTGCGTGCCGACGTGTCGATCGTGACCTCGGCCTGCCGGTAGTCGCGTTCGCGCTCCCGGAGGATCCGGCACAGCGCGTCGAACGCGGCGTCCTGGCCTTCCATGGGTCGGGTGTCGCCCTGGGCGACGACGCGCTGCCAGTGGTCCTCGGGCCTGGCCTTCAGCCACACGGTGCGCGCGTGGCTGCGGAGCAGGGCGAAGGTCTCGGGGTCGGTGACGATGCCGCCGCCGGTCGCGAGCACGCAGGGGGCCGGGCCGTCGTCGAGGATCGCGCGGAGCGTCTGGCGCTCGATGCGGCGGAAGTCGCGCTCGCCGTTGAGCTCGAAGATCTGCTCGAGCGAGAGCCCGCTGCGCCGTTCGATCTCGGCGTCGAGTTCGATCAGCGGCCAGCCGAGCCGGTCGGCGAGCGCCGTGCCGACCGAGCTCTTGCCCGCGCCGCGGAGGCCGAGCAGGGCGATGCGGGGCGGGGCGGCCTTTCGCGCCGGATCGCTGCCGAGCAGCGCTGCGGGCGTGGTCTCGAACGTGTTGGCAAGCGCGCAGAGCCGGGCGATCGAAGGGTTGGCCTTGCCGGTCTCGACGTCGGCGAGGAAGCGCTCGGAGATCCCGGTGTGGCGGGCGAGGTCCCGGCGCGACCATCCGCGCGCGCTGCGGCGGGCCCGGACCTGCTGGCCCAGCTGCTGGAGAATGGCGGCGGCGTCGATCACGGTGCAAGATCATGCCGCTTCGGCGCTGGGTCATGCAACATGGTGCGGGCGGCGCGCGTTGGCTCGGGCCGTTCTCCGGCCCGGCACCCGAAGTTCGTCCCCAGGGACTGGGTTGCACGTCCCGGAACGCGCAGGATCGACGCCCCGTGCTCGCGAGACTCTGGAACATCGATGCAAGGCGCCTGTCCGCCCCGGCGCGGCTCGGCGTGCTCGGCGCCCGGATCCTGGTCCACACCGCCGGCCAGTTCGCGCGGCACCAGGTCGGGATCCGTGCGGCCGGCCTGACCCTCGTCACGCTGCTCGCTCTCGTGCCGCTCCTGATGGTCGGCTCGGCGATCGCGGGCGCGTTCGGCTTCCGACAGGACCTCGAGGACGCGCTGCGTGCGCGCGCGGCGGACCTGCCCGCCGAATACCAGGCGGCGGTCGAGCAGATCGTCGCGCTCGTCGATCGGACGAGCTTCCAGACGCTCGGCTTCGTCGGCGTCGGGATGCTGCTCTACGCGGGACTGACGCTCTTCTCGGGCGTCGAGCAGGCGATGAACTTCGCGTGGCGCGTGCCCGCGCGGCGCGCGCTGCTCCGTCGGCTGACCAACTTCGTCGCGCTGGTGGCCGTGGTCCCGGTCCTGATGCTCGTCGCGCTGAGCATCACGTCGATCCTCCGCGACGCGCCCTGGTCGGCGTGGCTCGCCGGCGAATGGCCGTGGGTCGCGCCGCTCTACGACGCGGGGCTCTGGATCGTCCCGCACGCGATGGCGTGGGCCGCGCTGTCGGGGCTCTACCTGCTGATGCCGAGCTCGGGCGTCCGCGTCGTGCCGGGGGTCGCGTCCGGGCTGCTCGCCGGGTCCGCGCTGATCGGCGTGCACACCGCGTACATCGAGCTCCAGGTGGGGGCCGCCCGCGCGAACGCGATCTACGCGACGCTGGCGGCGGTCCCGCTCCTGATCGCCTACCTCCAGACGGGCTGGACCGTCGTGCTGATGGGGGCCGAGTTCGGCTACGCGGTCCAGAACGCGGCGACCCTGGGGCCGGGCCGCGACCCGTCCGACCTGTCGGCCGCAGTCCGCGAGAGGGTCGCGCTGCACCTCGTCGAGCGGGCGTGCCTCGCGCACGACGAAGGGCGGGAGCCGATCCGCCTCGCCGAGGAGGCGCAGGCCCTCGACCTGCCCCCTTCGTGGCTCGGCCACGTTGCCGCCGAGCTCGAGCGGGCGTCCCTCCTCGTCGTCGACCCCGACGGCCGGGTCGTCCCCGCCCGCGACCCTGGGCTGGTTCGCCTCGAAGAGGTACGGGCTGCGATCCGCGGTGCGATCCCAGCCGACGTCCGCGCGCGGCTGCCGCTCTCGGAGCGCATTGCGGCCCTGGTCGAGGAGGCCGACCATCGGGCGGGACAGGTGGGGAGCGATGCGTTCCGCCGCGCGCAAGATGCAACGTAGTGCAGTTTGATTCTGTCTCAGCTCGGCGATTTCTGCGGTATGGTGCTTGAGCCCTGCCGCGGCCGGACCTAGTTTTCCGGGCCCGAACGGCTCTCCCCGCAACGGCCCATGATCGAGTTCCAGACCCATCCCGACCGCTACCGGCACTGGAAGCTGTCCGTCGACGGCGCGCAGGCGCGCCTCGAGCTCTGTGTCGACCCGGAACACCCGTTCCGCGACGGCTACGAGCTCAAGCTCAACAGCTACGACCTCGGGGTGGATGTGGAGCTCGCGGACGCGATCCAGCGCCTGCGCTTCGAGCACCCGGAGGTGCGAGCGGTCGTGCTGACCGGCGCCCTCGATCGCGTCTTCTGCGCCGGGGCGAACATCGTGATGCTCCGCACGAGCGCGCACTCCTTCAAGGTGAACTTCTGCAAGTACACCAACGAGACGCGCCTTGGGATCGAGGACGCGAGCTCCTCGGACCGCCTGCGGTTCCTCGCAGCGCTCAACGGCACGGCCTCCGGCGGCGGCTACGAGCTGGCCCTGGCCGCGGACCGCATCTTGCTGGTGGACGACCGCAACAGCGCCGTCAGCTTCCCCGAGGTGCCGCTGCTGGGCGTGCTGCCCGGGACCGGCGGCCTGACCCGCATCACCGACAAGCGCAAGCTGCGCCGCGACCGCTGCGATGTGTTCTCCACCGTCGCCGAGGGCATCAAGGGCAAGCGCGCGGTCGAGTGGAACCTGGTGGACGACCTGGCTCCGCTCTCCAAGTGGGATGAGGCCGTCGCGCGCCACGCCTCCGAGCTCGCGGCCGAGATCGTCGAGCGGCCCGGCCCGGGCGTGCCCCTGCCGGCCGTGACCTGGGAGGAGACCAGCGACGACGCCGGACGGACCACGCTGAGCTATGGCTTCGTGACCCTGACCCTGGACGAGGCCTCCCGCACGGCCGAGCTCACCCTCGAGGCTCCCGAGACCTGCCCCACCACCGAGGACGAGGCCGTGGCGGCCGCAGCCGGCTGGTGGGTCCTCGAGGCCTACCGCCAGCTCGACCAGGCCATCCTCGAGCTGCGCATGAACTTCCGCGACATCGCCCTGGTGCTGCTGCGTGCCAAGGGGAGTGCCGAGACCGTGCGCGCCACCGACGCCCTGCTCGTTGGGGCGAAGCACTGGTTCGTGCAGGAGACTGCGGGCCTGGTGCGCCGCGTCCTCAAGCGCCTCGACCTCTCCTCGAAGAGCTTCTACGCCGTTGCCGACGAGGGCACGACCTTCGTCGGGACCTCCCTCGAGCTCCTCCTGGCGGCGGACCGCTCCTTCGTGCTGAACGACCCGGACATCGAGGTGCACCTCGGCGTCACGGAGGCCAACCGCGGCGGCTTCCCGATGTCGAACGGGCTGACCCGCCTGGAGACGCGCTTCCTCGGCACGCCCGAGGCGGTCGATGCGGTCCTGGCCCACGCCGGCCAGGAGAGCTTCGACGCGGAGACGGCCGACGAGCTGGGTCTCGCGACCGTCGCCCCCGACGACATCGACTGGGAGGACGAGCTGCGCCTCGCCATCGAGGAGCGCGCGAGCTTCTCGCCGGACGCGCTCACGGGGATGGAGTCCAACCTCCGCTTCCCCGGACCCGAGACCATGGAGACCAAGATCTTCGGGCGCCTGTCCGCCTGGCAGAACTGGATCTTCCAGCGCCCCAACGCGGTGGGCGAGCGCGGCGCGCTCGTCTGCTACGGCACCCCGAACAGGCCGGAGTTCGCCATCGAGCGCACCTGAGCCGAGACCACAGGACCCAACGACCTCGAGACCCCTGGAGCCTCCAATGACCGGAATCGACTACAGCCAGAAGATCCCCAACAACGTGGACCTCGCCTCCGACAAGCGCCTGCAGCGCGCCCTGGAGCGCTGGCAGCCCGACTACATCAACTGGTGGCGGGACATGGGGCCCTCGGACTTCAACGAGAACGATGTCTACCTGCGCACCGCGGTCAGCGTGGAGCGCGACGGCTGGGCCCACTTCGACTATGTGAAGATGCCCGACTACCGCTGGGGCATCTTCCTCACCCCGCACGAGGGTGAGCGCCAGATCGGCTTCGGCGACCACTTCGGGGAGACCGCCTGGCAGCAGGTTCCTGGCGAGTACCGCAACTGGCTGCGCCGGCTGATCGTGACCCAGGCGGACACCGAGCCGGCCTCGGTGGAGCAGCAGCGTCTGCTGGGCCTCACCGCCCCGTCGCTCTACGACCTGCGCAACCTCTTCCAGGTCAATGTCGAGGAGGGCCGCCACCTGTGGGCCATGGTCTACCTGCTCCACAGCTACTTCGGGAAGGA
>JAQCBR010000137.1 GCA_027621295.1 Planctomycetota bacterium | reverse complement strand
TCTCTGGCAACGGCCCGGCACCGGGCAACTTCGCCGGGATCAGCGTCAACACCACGAGCGGGACCCGCGTCCACGACGTGAACTTCACGGCCGGTCGCTGACCGCCCGCCAGCCGCTCGCTCTGCGGCCGCGATGCGGCCGATCGAGCTCACCGGACGCGATGGTCCGCGTTCCCCGCGCGCGACCTCGCGGTCCGGTCCTGGAGGGGCTGCGGTCGGCGCGGACACGGGATAGGGTGTGGCGCCACACGGAGGCGTCCACCCTCCGCTCGATGCATGACCGACCTCTGCTTCCTCGTCAGCGCCCCCCGCTCTGGTTCGACCTTCCTGGCGAAGGCTCTCGACCAGCACCCGGAGTGCAGGCTGACGATCGAGGCAGGCTTCGTCGCTCTGCTACGCAAGGCAGAGACACTCGCCGTCACGCCGTCGACGCAGCCCATCGATGACGGAGAGGGATTCGCGACGGTCGGAGTCGTGCCGCGGCCCTACGTCGAGTCGGCCACCCTGGCTTTCCGCGCTGCTGCCGATCGTTTCGTCGAGGTGTTCGCGGACTCGGTGGGAGCCTCCGGACGCTTCTACGGGGACAAGGTCCATTCGCACAACGACGTCGCCTTCCTGCTGAGGACGTTCCCAGAGGTCCGGTTCGTCGTGCTAGTGCGTGACCTGCGCGACGTGTTGGTGTCGAGCTACACGTTCCAGGAGCGGCAGGCGACGTCCTGGCAGCAGGCGACGTTCGTCGAACGCTGTGAGCACCTCGCGCGCTTCGACGAAGAACTCGGCCGTCTGCTCGAGGGGCGTGACGATCCCGTGGTTCGCTACGAGGACCTGGTCGCGCGTCCCGAGGCGGAGATCGATCGCATCCTGGATGCGTTGGGACTGACCAACGACGCCTCGGTGGCATCCTGGCTCTCGGGAGATGCACACTCGCTGTTCCGGTCGCACGGCACGAGCAGTTCGCCGGCGGACAGCGTCGGGCGTTGGCGCACGATGCTCGCTCCCGAGCAGCAGGCGATCGCGAACGAAGTGCTCGCGCCGGCTCTCGCCCGGCACGGCTACGTCTGACCGGCCGCGTATCGCTCGCTCGTCGTCCGCAGAGCGGATGCACGTCGCGACGCCGTCTCGCCGGCGTCCGGGCGTCACATGCGTGAGGACCCGCAGTGCTGGCATGAAAGAGCCGGGCGGACCCTCCGTTGCGCGGGAATCATGCCCGCACGACTCCCTTCGACTCTGCCGCGCTAATTCTTGGCGCCGGCCATCGCACTGGTTCTCTCCGGCGGACTGCTCGCCCAGTCCTCGACCCCCGATGGCTTCCTGACGGGCCTGCCCGGCTTCGACGGCTTCCACGAGCCAGTGGGGCAGCCGATCTACTTCGAGTCCCCGTTCAACGACACCGGACTCCGGTTCATCTACCTGCGCCACGAGTTCGGCGAGGACTCGGCGCTGCAGGGTGGTGACCTCAGCGTCTATGCGATCCAGGCGCGCCTCGCGCTGACCGAGCGCCTCGGTCTGATCGCGACCAAGGACGGCTACTCGGAGCTCGACGCCGGCATCGCCGAGGACGAAGGCTGGAACGACCTCGCGGCTGGCCTCAAGTATGTGTTCGTCGCCGACACCGAGCGCGACCTCGTGGTGACCGGTGGCTTCCGCTACCAGGCCGACAACGGCACGAAGGGCGTGCTGCAGGGCGGCGTCCAGGAACTCAGCCCGTTCGTCAGCGCGGCGAAGGGCTACGGCGACCTCCACGTGCTCGGCAGCGCGACGCTGCGCCTGCCTCTCGACGACGGCGACGGCAACACGGTCGGACACTGGGACTTCCACGCCGACTACGACCTGAACCCGGGCGCGAGCACGGTTTTCGCACCGGTGGTCGAAGTCCACGGCGTGCACTACCTCGAGGACGGCGACTCGCCGCTCCCGGTCGGCGGTCTCGACTACACGAACCTCGGCTCGACGCCCGCCGAGGACTTCGTCGCCTGGGCCGGCGTGGGCTTCCGCGTCGAGTTCTCGCAGAAGTACGAGCTCGGGTTCGTCTACGAGTTCGCGCTGACCGACCCGGACGAGGACATCATGGACCAGCGCGTGACCGTCGACTTCCACGTCCGCTGGTGAGTCACCTCGCCGCAGTCCGTTGACCCAGTGCGGGCCGTCCCTTTCCGGGCGGCCCGCTTTCGTCGATGCTCCGAAGCGGCCAGGGCCGAGCCCACATGTCCGGACTCGTTGGAGCGATCGACCAGGGGACGACCAGTTCGCGCTTCCTCGTCTTCGACGGGGAGGGGCGCGAGGTGGCGCGCCACCAGATTCCGCATGCCCAGGGACTGCCGCGCCCGGGCTTCGTCGAGCACGACGCGATCGAGATCCGCGACCACGTCGAGGCGTGTGCAGCGGAGGCGCTCCGGAAGGCCGGACTCCGCGCAGCGGACCTCGCCTGCATCGGGCTCACCAACCAGCGGGAGACCGTCGTGCTGTGGAACCCACGGACCGGCGAACCCTGGGCTCCGGCCATCGTCTGGCAGGACACGCGGACCGCGGACCTCGTCCATGATCTCGAGCGGCGTGGGCTGGGACCGATGCTGCGCGCGCGGACCGGTCTCCCGCCTGCGACCTACTTCTCAGCGGGCAAGATCCGCTGGCTCCTCGACCACGTGCCTGGGCTCCGCGATGCCGCTGCGCGCGGCGACGTGCTGTGCGGGACGATCGACGCGTGGGTGGTCTGGAACCTGACCGGCGGGCCGGGCGGCGGCGTTCACATCACCGACGTGACCAACGCGAGCCGGACCCAGCTGATGGGCATCGACTCGCTCGACTGGGACGACGAGCTGCTCGGGATCTTCGGGATCCCGCGGCAGATCCTGCCTCGGATCGTGTCGTCGAACGGAGACCTGGGCGCGGTCGTCGCGGGGCGGAGTGCGCTCGCGGGCGTTCCGATCACCGCGATCCTCGGCGATCAGCAAGCTGCGATGGTCGGGCACGGCTGCACCGAGCCCGGCCTCGCGAAGAACACCTACGGCACCGGCAACTTCCTGCTGCAGAACACTGGCCCGGTCCCCGCGCAGTCGGCGCACGGTCTGCTGACGACGGTCTGTTACCGCTTCGGCGACGAGTCCGCGGCGTTCGCCCTCGAAGGCTCGATCGCCGTCACCGGGTCCGCAGTCCAGTGGCTGCGCGACCAGCTCGGGATCATCGGCTCGGCGGCCGAGGTCGAAGGGCTCGCGGGCCAGGTCGAGGACGCGGGCGGGGTGTCCTTCGTGCCGGCGTTCTCGGGGCTGTTCGCGCCGTACTGGCGCCCCGACGCGCGGGGACTGATCTGTGGTTTGAGCCGGTTCTCGAACAAGGCCCACCTCGCGCGCGCCACGCTCGAGTCGATCTGCTTCCAGACGCGGGACGTGGTCGAGGCGATGAACGCGGACGCGGGGATCGCGATGACCAGACTCGACGTCGATGGTGGAGCAGCCGCGAACGATCTGCTGATGCAGATGCAGGCGGACATCCTCGGCATCCCGGTCGTGCGTCCGAAGCAGCTCGAGGTCACGGCCTTCGGCGCGGCGCGCGCCGCCGCGATGGTGTCCGGCGGATTCGCGACTTCGGCCGATCGGACCCGCGGGGGGCGGGTCTTCGAGCCTGGGATCGACAGCGACCGACGTGAGAAAGCCTACGCAGGCTGGAAGCGCGCGGTCGCGCGCGCGCTCGACGCCGGCTCGGGCTAACGCCCGCCCCGGGCCGCGATCAGCACGCCCGTGAGGATCGCTCCGCAGCCGGCGAGCTGCTGGCCGGACATCGAGTCCCCGAGTAGGGCCCAGCCCCCGAGCGCGGCGAACAGCGGCTGCGTCGCGAACAGCAGCGCCAGATGGTCCGGCCGGACCAGCGGCTGGTAGCGACTCTGCACCGCGATCGCGATGCCGGTCGCGATCACGCCGAGGTAGAGCATCTCGATCCACGCGTCGAACGCACCGGACCCGGCCAGCGTGAACTCGCTGCCCGTGACGAGCATCGCGCCCGAGGCGCCCACCGCGACGACGAGGAGCTGCCAGAAGCTGAACGCGAGGTCGCCGTCGGCCCTCCCCGGACTCAGGCGGGACATCAGCAGGATGTGAGTCGCGAAGCTCGCTGCCGCGCCGGTCTGCAGCAGGATGCCGCGCGTGGAGTCGGGAGCCTCGGTCGCCGAAGGCTCGGCGGTGTTGGTGCAGAGGAGCACGACGCCGGCGAGGCCCGCGATGAGGCCCAGCGCGGTGGGAACTCGCATCGGCTCGCGGAACACGAGCCAGGCTCCGAGCCCGACGACCAGGACGATCAGACCCGACAGGAATCCGCCGACCGACGCGGACGTCTCGGTCATCCCGAAGGCCTGCAGGACGAAGCCGGAGAGCAGGGCCAGGCCCGTCAGCGAGCCGCGGACTGCCGTGGCGCCGAGGTGTGCGCGCAGCCGCGGCCAGGGCGCGATCAGCAGCGGCAGGATGGTCAGGGTCGCGATGCCGAAGCGCAGCGCGACGAGCCCGAGCGGCGAGTGGTGGTCGAGCCCGCTCTTCACCGCCGGGTAGCTGATGCCCCAGATGGCGTTCATCAGGAGCATCAGCCCGTAGGCAGGAAGCGCCAAGGAGGCCCGGTCGCCGGTCATCGCGCGGAGCATAGGCCGGACCCGCGCCGCGCGATCACGGCGAGTCGGGTCCGACTCCGCGTCAGTCGATCAGCGATGCCTTGCGCGGTTCGGTCCCGCGGACGAGCAGCTCGTCGAGCTGGGGCGGCTGCAGCGTCGTCTCGACGCGCTGCATGGTGTAGCTCTGCCCGCCTTCCACCTTGCGGTAGCAGACGACCTGGACCGGGTCGGCCGTGTAGGCCAGCTCGGCTACGGCCGCGCTGAACTCCTGCTGGTTCTGGATCGGCCGGCCGGCCACCGAAACGAGGCGGTCGCCGGACCGGACGTCGATCTCCGCCGGGAGGTCTCCCCGCGCGAGGATGATCCAGGTCGCGGTCTGGGGCTCGGGCAGCGCCATCACGAAGTCCTTCCAACCCGCCGCCGCCTCGGCCAGCGGCACGGTCGAGACCTCGGCGAACACGTCGGCGAAGTCCTTCGCACCGGAGCCGTTCAAGGCCTGCAGCAGCTTGCCGAAGTTCTCGGCGCCCAGACCGTCCTCGCGGTCGACGAAATACACCAGGAAGCTCCACGCCAGCGCGTACTGGCCGGCCAGGAAGCGCGGCTTCGGCACGTCCATGAACAGCTTCGCCGGGTCCGGGTCCGAGCCTGCGTTCGACAGCTCGCGCTTCGCGAGCCGGACCCGGTTGGGCGGGTAGTGGCCGACGACGAACTCCTGGCGACTCCGCGACCACGAGCAGCCCTCGAACCAGGTCGCGAGCGCCTCGTCCATCCACAACGGCAGCTCGGCGCCCGGCATCATCGCGCCGAAGAACTGGTGGGCACCTTCGTGGTAGGTCGTGTCGTAGAACACGTCTGGCTCGAAGTCGTCGTAGAAGACGTGGAGCTCGTCCCGGTTGACGATGTAGCCCGGGTTGGTCCGCGGTCTCCCGGTCTCGGCGAAGTACTCGTCGTAGCCGTGGTAGATGCAGATCGTCTTGAAGTTCGCGCCCTTGCCGGTCAGCCCGAAGTCGTCCCGGAACGACGCGACGTACGCGTCGTACAGCGCGTCCAGGAACGGCTTGATCTCGAGCTCGACGATGAAGTGGGGGACCGTCGTCCGGACCCGGTAGTGCTTCGTCTTCGTCGAGTAGGCGTCCCCCCAGTCCTCGACCTTCTGGTCCTGCTTCTCCCAGCGGGTCAGCTGGGATTGGAGGCGCGCTGGGAACTCCCGCCCCTGGTAGCTGATCGTCCCGGCCCTCTGGGCGGACAGATCGGAGACCGCGGAAAGCGCGAGGAGCGCGGCGGCCAAGAGGGAAGCGGATCGGCGCAACATGGGGCGAAACATTGGAGCGAGCCTGCTCCTGGCAGGGAACCCCCGATTCTGCCCGAGCCGGGCTCTGCCGCAGTCGCTGCGCGGCCGCCGACCGAGCAACGGACAGCCTGTGGGCCGGACTCGCTACAGGCTGTCCGAGGTCCTTCGCGTCAGCGCTCGCCGATGAGGTGGCCGACGCCGTTCGAGGTCGTCAGACCCGGCGCGTTCGCCGGCGGATCGATGCAGAGCGCCTGCGAGTCGATGTCTGCGCCGATCAGGTTCGGGTCCGCGGGCACCGAGAAGCCGAGAGCTGCGTTGCCCGACGCGTCGGTGACCATCGGCAGGGCGAGCATTGGGTCGGTGTAGAGCACGCAGCCCGGCATGCCGATCGCCGCGAGCTGGAACGGGAGGGACAGCCCGCCAGTCGTCTGCGTCGCCGAGAAGCCGACGATGACGCTGGCCGGGCTGTTGGCCGGGCCCTGCTAGAGCTGGACGTCGAAGCTGCCGCCGAGCCACGCGAGGGTCGCGCTGTCTAGAACAGGCGTCCCGGCCGAACCGGCACAGCCCGCGCCGAACACCGAGGTGCTCGCGTCGTTCACGCTGCCGTAGATGTCGGTCGAGGCGAGCGTGCTGGCGCGGTTGCCGGTGGTCGCACCGCCGAAGTTCATCACGCTGCCGAACGCCGGCTCGTAGCAGCCGTCGGTGCGGCCGACCGCGAGGGGCGTGCCGACCAGCGTGCGCTGCGTCCAGTCGTTGCCGTCCTACTCCCAGGTCTCGAAGTGTTGGACCGCGCCGACCGCGCTGCTCCTTCGACTTCCGGTTCGCGTCCGAGAACGGCGTCACGGACACGTCTGACCGCCTCGCGCTCTCGGGTCCCAGATGAGGCGCGGGATGCGGCTGTCGACGTCAGTCGTCGAAGCCCATCGAGAACCCGCCCGACCCCTGGTTGTTCTCGAAGCAGGTGAAGTCGATCAGGAACGTCGCGACGAGAAGGATCTTCCGGACCTCGAGAGGCAGGCTCGGATCGAACTCGACGCCGAACGTGTCGGCGTCCGTGAAGAGCTCGCGGAGCGCGCCGCCCCACTTCTTGCGGATCGCGCCGACCTCGCGGTCGCCGAACAGCAGGCGGAAGGTCCAGATGCGGAACAGCGGGCTGACGATCTGCATGACCTCTTCGCCCGCGGCGTTCTCGACCGCGAACTTCCGGTTCAACAGCGACCAGCGTCGCTGGATGGCGCCGACGTGCTCGTCTCCGTCGTAGACGTCCATCCGATGGAAGTAGAAGCGGAACGGCTTCTCCCCGCGCCCGACGCGCTGCCCCAGACCGTCGTACAGGTGGATCGAAGCCGCGCGGCAGTGCCCCAGCAGGTTGCGCAGGAACCACGCTCCGATGCCCTTGGCCTCCTCGGCGGCGCGTCCGAGGCGGCGGCCCGATTCGTCGCGGATCTCGAAGCGGTTCTTCGCCTCGAAGCCGAGCAGGATCTCGCCCCATTCCTTCGACTGGTGGACGAGGATGCGCGGGTGATCGCCGACGATGCTCGAGAGATCAGGCATGGCCGCACGTTAGCCCACTGGCGTGCGGAAACGGGTGCCTCACGGCCTGGGCGCGCGACTTGTCGAAGTCTTGGCGGGTAGTGGGGGTCGGCATGCGCGACGATCGAGGATTCGCCACCGCACGTGGCGGCGCGTGATGACAGGCATGGACGGACAGCCGGGCACGGGACAGGGGTCGGATCCAGCGGGACGGTGGTCCCGGCGTGGCGCCGTCCTCGCCGTCATCTCCGCGCTGCTCGTGCTGCTGCCGCCCGTCGGCGCCGTGGTGGCAGGTCTGACTCGCGACTCGTGGATGGGTGCCTGCGTCGGATCGGGTGGACTGGTCGTCTTCCTCACGATCTGCGCGCCGCTGTGCGCGGTCTCGTTGGTCCCGACCTACGCGGTGGCAGTCGGCGCCGGCTACCTCTACGGCCCCACGCTCGGGTCGGTCACCGCGGTCGGCGCGATCTTGCTCGGCGCGTGGATCGGGTTCCGGATCGCGGTCCTCTGCGCGGGGGACGCCCTGCTGGACGGACTCGGGCCCCGCGTCGACGCGACGCGGCGCGCGCTCCTCGAGTCGCCCGCGCGGACGACGGCGACCGTGATCGGCCTCGTCCGACTGGCGCCAGTCACGCCGTTCGCGGCGACCAACCTGTTGATGGCTGGGGCGGGCGTGCCGCTGGCGCCCTACCTCGTCGGGACGCTGGTCGGGCTCGCCCCGCGAACCGCGCTGGTCGCGGTCGCCGGTTCCGGGCTGGCCGAGCTGGAGATCGGCCGCGGCGCTGCGACGTCGGGGATCTGGACGACCCTGGGACTCCTCGCCGTCGCGCTCGTCGGATTGACGCTCGTGGCCCGGCGTATCCGGAGCCGTCTGCTCGCCCATCCATCGGGCCGGGAGGGAGCCGCTCCAACGGCTTCCGGTCCCTGACGGACTGGGAGCGGCAACGCGGATCGCCTCGCAGTTGGCCGGAGAACGGTCGGGCCTCGCCGTCGAAGATGAGTATCGACAAAACCGATGAATCGGCTTTCTCGCGGTTTTCGGTCGGAATGGGTTTCCGCAGCGCGGGCGCGGCACTAACTCGGTATCGCTCACACGGGGCCCCAGGCGCCGTGATCGAGGAGAAACGCCCGTTTCCCCGGTTTCTTCGAAGCAGCCCACGCCGACACCGTCGCCATGACCAGTCTGGATGCCCGCCTGAGCCAGACGCTGCCCAGGGACCTCGTCTCGGGCCTCGTCGTCTTCCTCGTCGCACTTCCCCTCTGCCTGGGCGTGGCCGTGGCCTCGGGAGCCGAGCCGTTCTCCGGGATCCTGGCCGGCATCGTCGGCGGTCTCGTCGTCGGGGCTCTCAGCAACTCGCAGACGAGCGTCAGCGGGCCCGCCGCGGGCCTCACCGCGGTCGTCGCCGCCCAGATCACCGCGCTAGGCTCGTTCGAGGCCTTCCTCGCGGCGGTGGTGATCGCCGGCGTGATCCAGCTCGCGCTCGGACTGGCGCGCGGCGGATTCCTGGCGGCCTACTTCCCGTCCAGCGTGATCAAGGGCCTGCTCGCTGCGATCGGCGTGATCCTGATCCTCAAGCAGATCCCGCACCTCCTCGGCCACGACACCGACCCGGATGGCGAGATGTCGTTCGTCCAGCCCGACAAGGAGAACACGTTCACCGAACTGTGGGCTGCACTCGGGGACCTGCACGTCGGTGCGATGGTCGTCGGTCTCGCGTCGCTCGGGCTGCTCCTCCTCTGGGATCGGATCTCGTTCCTGAAGTCGTCGAAGGTCCCCGCGCCGCTCGTCGTCGTCGTCCTCGGGTCCGCGCTCGGCGCGGTGATCGGTGGACTCGGAGAAGGCTGGGAGATCGGCGCTTCGCACCTCGTCCAGGTGCCGATGGCCGGGCCGGGGGAGAGCGTCACGAGCCTGTTGACGACGCCCCTGTGGTCCGCCTTCTCGGACCCGAAGGTCTACGTCGCGGGGTTGACCATCGCGCTCGTCGCCTCGCTCGAGACCCTGCTGAACCTCGAGGCGGTCGACAGCATCGATCCCTACAAGCGTCACTCCGACCCGAACCGGGAGCTGCTCGCGCAGGGCGTCGGCAACATCTCGAGCGGCCTGATCGGCGGCCTGCCGGTGACCTCGGTCATCATCCGCAGCTCGGTCAACATCCAGAGCGGGGGGCAGACCAAGCTCTCGACCATCGTCCACGGCGTCCTGCTCGTGGGCTGCGTGCTGCTGCTCCCGGATCTGCTGAACCAGATCCCGCTGTCGGCTCTGGCCGCGATCCTGCTCGTCACCGGCTTCAAGCTGGCGAGTCCGAAGCTGTTCCGGTCGATGTGGGCGACCGGCAAGACCCAGTTCGTGCCGTTCGTCGTCACGATCGCCGCGATCGTCTTCACCGACCTCTTGGTCGGCATCCTGATCGGTCTCGTCAACGCGACCGCCTACATCCTCTACAGCAACATGCGGCGGCCGCTGCGGCGCTTCCAGGAGCGTCACGTCGGCGGCGACGTGCTCCGGATCGAACTCGCCAACCAGGTCAGCTTCCTCAGCCGGGCCGCGATCGCGAAGGCTCTCGACGACGCGCAGCCGGGCACCCACGTGATGCTGGACGCGACGGCGACCGACTTCATCGACGAGGACGTGCTCCAGCTGATCCGGACCTTCCAGTCCGAGACGGGGCCTGCGCGCAAGGTGACGGTCAGCCTCAAGGGCTTCAAGGACCACTACGACGAGCTCGACGACACGATCCAGTTCGTCGACTACTCGAGCCGTGAGATGCAGTCGATGCTCAGCCCGCGTGATGTGCTCGAGATCCTGCGCGAGGGCAACGCGCGTTTCCGCGCGGGCAACCGGGTCGCGCGTGACCTGACCCGTCAAGTCGAGCGCACGGCGCCAGCGCAGTTCCCGATGGCAGCTGTGCTGAGCTGCATCGACAGCCGCGCTCCGGTCGAGCTGCTGTTCGACCTCGGGCTCGGCGACGTGTTCAGCGTGCGCATCGCGGGCAACATCGCGCGCGACAAGGTGATCGGCTCACTCGAGTACTCGTGCATCGTCGCTGGGGCCAAGCTGCTGCTGGTGATGGGCCACACGTCGTGTGGCGCGGTCAACGCCTCGATCGACCTGCTCGGGCTCGAGGGGACGATCGCCGATGCGACCGGCTGCCATCACCTGGATCCGCTGATCGAAGAGCTCCAGCTGTCGGTCCCGGTCGACGCCGCGATGGCCGCGCGCGGCGCGGGCGGAGAGCAGAAGCGGAAGTTCGCGGACGACGTCGCGAGGCTCAACGTCGAGAGGACCATCGAGAGGATTCGCGCGTCGAGCCCTGGCATCGACAAGCTCGTGCGCGAGGGCCGACTCGGCATCCTGGGCGCGATGTACGACGTCCACACCGGTCGCGTCGACTTCCTCAGCCCCACCGCCGACGTGCCGGCTCTCCAGAT
>JAQCBR010000136.1 GCA_027621295.1 Planctomycetota bacterium | reverse complement strand
CGAAGCTGCGCGTCCTGCTCGACGAGCATCGCAGCAAGGACGAGCTCGCCGGCTACATCTGTCTCGGTCTCGCACTGATGGAGGACCGGAGTTCGATCCCGGCGATCCGGGAGATCGTCCAACAGTCGGGCCGGCGCCCGCAGCGGTTGATCCAGTCCGCGATGGCGCTCGGCCGCCTCGGTGACAAGAGCGCCGCGCTCGCGCTGATGGACCAGATGTCCGGCGCCGACCAGAACCTCGCGGTCCTGTCCTCGCTCGCGTTCGCCGTCGGCCGGATCGGGGACCGGCGGACGATCCCCGCACTCGTGGAGATGGTCGGCGACACGGAGATGGTCGACCTCGCGCGCGCGTTCGCCGTCGTTGCGATCGGCGGAGTCGGCGACAAGGAGAGCGAGCCGTGGAGCGCCAAGATCGGTCGACTCGCGAACTATCGCGCCGCGGTCGAGACGCTGTTCAACCAGGCGAGCGGGATCCTCGACATCTTGTGACGCAGCGGCGGAGCGCACTCCGCCCCTGCCGCCGACCGAACACGCCACAGGCCCTGGCGCCGGCGCCCAGCTAACGTGACGGTCGTGACCGAGGACGGATCGACACCGCGCGGACCGGACCGCCGCAAGAGCCCGACGCCGGCGTTCTCGAAGTACTGGCTGCGCGGGCGCCGGCGCGGCGGGCGGCGCTCCGGCGAGATCGAGGACATCTACGTCGACCGACCGTCACGACGGGAGTGGCTGCTGTTCCTTGCAATCTTCGGTCTCGCGACGCTCGACGGCGTGTGGACGCTCCTACACCTGGAGCGCGGCGTCGAGGAGGCGAACCCGGTCATGGCCTGGTTCCTGTCGCTGGGCGGACCGCTCGGATTTGCCGTTGCGAAGTTCGGGGTGACGCTCGTCGCGTCCGCGTTCTTGCTGCTGCACGCGCGCTTCCGCGCCGCGCGCAGGCTGATGCCGTGGGTCGCCGCGATCTACACAGCTCTCGTCTTCGTCCACGCGATGACCGAGTGGTCGCTGCGGAGCCCGGCCTGATGCGTGACCTGGTCTAGTCTCGACGCAGCGACCGCAGGTACGCGACCAGGTCGCGGACCTCTGCCGGCTTCAGTGCCGCCCGGACCACCGCCGGCATCGCGGGCGGGTAGCCCTCGCGCACCTTGGCGGCCGGGTCGAGGAGCGACTGGAGGATCTCCTCGGGCGTCGAACGACTGCCGATGTCGTCGAGCGCCGGGCCGAGCGTCCCGCCGACGCCGGCGACCGCGTGGCAGCGCTGGCAGGACACGTCGGCGCGGTTCACGAAGATGTCCCGCCCGCGCGCGGCGTCCCCGCCGTCCAGCGTCAGAGGCCAGAGGGCCTCCACTCCACCGGCACCGCCGACAGCTCCTGCCAGCGCCTCGTCGAGCGCTCCGTCGGACCCAGCCATGCCCATCGCGACCTCGACGACGTCGAGCCGGATGTCGCTGGAGAGCGCGCCGAACCCGTCGAGGAGACCACGCAACGACGCAGCGCGCGTCGCAGACGGTAACCCCGGAGACGCGAGCGCGCGGACAGCCGCTTGGCGGACTGCAGGCTCGGCGTCGGACTCGGCGATCCGGAGCAGATCGGCGGTCACCGCAGCGTCGACGGGAGCGGTCGAGGTCCCGAGCACCGCCAGCGCAGCGGCGACGAGGGTTCCGTCGGCGCTCCGCAGGAACGACGCGACCAGCGGCTCGAGCTCGGCGACAGCGCCGAGCCGGGCCGCACCCCGGAGCGCCGCCGCGCGGACCGCAGCGGGCAGATTCTCCGCCTCTGCCGCCGTCAGGAGCGCACCCGTCGCGGTCACGAGAGACAGCGACTCGGCAGCCTGCACGAAAGTCGCAGCGACGTCCGCGTCGCGAGCGAGCTGGCCGGCGACAGCGCCGAGCGCACCACGCGCAAGCGCGGCGTCACGAGGCGGCAGGGGCCGCCACGATCCGAGGATCGGTTCGACCTCGTCGGGATCGCCGAACGAGCGGAGCGCCTGGAGAGCGGCCCTGCGATGCGCGGGCGGGAGCTCGCGGTCGATGGCTGCGTCCGCGAGGCGGCGCACGTCCCCCGAGCGGCCGACCCGCGAGGCCGCTGCGATCGCACGCGTTCTCGCGGCCTCGGGGAGGTCGGACCCACCGAGGCGATCGGCGAGGTCCAACATCGCGTCCTCGATGTCGAGGTCGTAGATCGCACGCGCCGCCTCCACGCGGAGGTCCTCCAGCGCATCCTGCAGGAACACCCTCAGCTCCGGCGCGCGCTGCCGGCGCATCACCAGCAGGGCCACGCGGCGGACGGTCGGGTTCGGAGACGTCGCCAGCTCGAGCATCTCGGGCGACTTCGTCAGCGACGCGATCGACGTGACGCCCGCATGGAGAAGGAACGGATCCGTCGCTGCATCCTTGCGGAGCATCGCGACGAGGTTGGCGACCGAGCGACGCCAGTCGAGGTGGCCGAGCGCCAGCGCAGCCTCGAGGCGGACGACGGGTTCCTTGTCCAGGAGCCGTTCCTTCACCGGTCCGATCGCCGACGCGAGCGCGAGCTCTCCCGCGATCCGGCACGCGCGAGCCCGCACCACCCGGTCCACGTCGGCGATCGCCTGGAGGATCACCTCCGGGTCGCCGCCGTGCCGACGCGCGGACAGGCCGAGTGCCCACAGCGCGTGGAGCCGGACCGTCGCCGCACCCGTGCCGGTCAGCGCGCTGACCAGGCCCTCGCGGGCGCTCGGGCGCGCGGCGAGCGCGAGGTGGGCGCGCGTCCGGACCCGCAGGTCGGCATGGCCGAGCAGGTCGAGGAGCTCCGTGTCGGAGCGCCCCTCCATGCCGAAACGGAGCAGTTCCCGCACCTCGGCGACCGCCGGATCGTCGAGTGCCCCCGAACGGAACACGCGATGGATGTAGCCCCGGTCCGGCCGACCCCACCCGGCAACCCAGTCCGCGACCCAGAGCGCCCCGTCCGGTCCGAACATCGCGTCGGGAGCCCAGATGTCCCTGATCAGGAAGCGAACGTCGTCGACCGAGAAGCTCGCGCCGCGCGGCACCAGCCCGAAGGACACGATGCCCTTCGGGAAGTCGCAGAGGACGAAGCGCCCGGCCTCGGCCGGGTCGAAGCCCGTTCCGGGGTGATAGTCGATGCCGGACGGACCCTGCGCCGCGTAGCCCGCACCGGGGAGCACGCCGTCGATGCCGCCCTTCCAGACGTCCTCCAGCACCCAGGGGCCGAAGCCCTCCATGTGCTGGTAGGTCGAGCGCCATCCGTAGTCGCCGCCCTCGACGACGTGGACGACGCGCGCACGGTCCTTGCCCGCTGTGTCGTTGTCGGCGGTGACCAGGTTGCCCGCGGCGTCGAACGCGAGCTCCTGCGGATTGCGCAGCCCGGTCGCGTAGACCTCGAGCCCCGTGCCGTCGAGTTCGCAGCGGAACACCGCGCCGGTGTCGGGCAGATCGATCGTTCCCGAAGCCGCCGTCGTCACACGCGCGCCGCGATCGCCGATCGAGAAGTAGAGGCGGCCGTCCGGCCCCTGCGTCAGCCCGTGCAGGTCGTGGCCGGTCACGCCGACGTGGACGCCGAACCCGGTGTGCACCACCTCGTGGCGCACTTCCTCGCCGCGCGTCTCGATCCGAATGAGATCGGGAATGCATGCGAACCACGTCGCGTCCCCGACCTGGAGCACGCCAGCGGCCGTTCCTGCGGTCGCATCCCGGAAGCCGTCGACGAGCACGCGCTGCCTGTCCGCGAACCCGTCGCCGTCGTCATCGACGAGGATGCGGACCTGCTCGGAGTCCGCGGTGAGCTGGGACGGGTCCTCGGCGAAGGCCCGCTCCAAGAACTCCCGTCGGTCCTCGACCGAACGGAGCGCCAACTCCTCGCGGAGCCATGCGGGCTGCTGCGTGATGTCGAACACCGAGCGCATGTAGCGGTGCGTCTCGGCCAGCCGCACCGCGCCCTGATCGTCGACGTGGAGCGCAACGACGTTCGCGACGTCCGGGTCGGCCGCGAAGAGATGCGCTTCGAGGCCGTCCGCCAGCTTCATGGGCACCTTCGCCTCGACCTTGGACACCAGGGTCCACTCCGGCAGCGCACGCCATGCTCCCGCGACGGGGTCGGCCGCTTCGGGAGTGCCGGTCGCGTCCCCGCCCTCGCGGGAGCAGCCCGAGGCGAGGGCCAGCAGGATCCAGAGGATGGGTTGGGTGCGGCGATCCGGGGTCATGGGCCGGCCATGATGCCCGGCAGGTGCCCGCTCCGACACCGCGACGTGATCCAACCCGGGACTCGCCGCCGGTCAGCGTCCCACGCCAGCGAACTCGGCGACCAACTCGGCGGCGTTGCCGAAGAAACCGAACACCTGGCCGGCTCCCCCGGAGACGGTGATCCCGAAGTCCTCACCCGGGACATCGTCGAGCGGTCGGGCGACGTCGAGCCGGAACACCCCACCGCCGAACAGTTCGCTCGACGCGAAGCGGAGCCCGAGTCCGACCGAGCGCAGCGGGTCGCCGAACGATCGCCCGGTCTCCTCATCGGGGATGAAGCCGACGTCGGCGAACGCGACGAAGCCGACGTGGATCGACCAGAGCTCGATGCCGACGTCGATCCGGTCCTCGAAGTTGAGGACCGCGAGGCGGTCCGCCGCGAAGTAGCGGGCCGGGTATCCGCGCAGGCCGTTGTCCTCGCCGAGGGTGAGCTGCGGACGGATGCCCTGTTCCGAGAACGCCCTCGCCGCGCGCGCACTGAACGCGAGCGTCTGCCCCGGGAGCGCCAGCGCGAAGCCGTGGAGCGCAGCATCGCCCCCCCAGGCGCGCAGCAACGAGCTCTCGGTCCGACCGCCGACGTCGCTCTCGAACGTCAGGTAGCTGGACTCGATCGGCGACACCGCCGCGCGGGTCGTGAAGCTCACGATGGGCTGGAGCGCCGTGCCGACCCCCTCTTCGTCACGGACCGCGACGCCGGCCCGGAAACCCGTCGAGACGCCGAGCCTGAGGTCCTCGTCGTAGTCGATGCTGTCGATCCGTCGGGCCACGACGAACGCGTCGTTCCAGTCCAGACCGAACGAGCCGGCGATCTGCAGCTCCCTCGTGTCCCCGGGCACTTCGACGTAGTCGGGCCTCGACCCCGACAGCGCGTCGAGTGTGATCGACTCGAGGCGGAAGTCGAAGCCGAGGCTGGCCCGCAGGTCGCGCGGACCGAAGCCGCGCGCGACGTAGAACGAGGCCAGCTCGCTCTGTTCGGGCAGGTAGGCGATCGACTCACCGCGCGCGTAGTAGTCGATGTCTCGCCCCTCGAAACCGATCCGCAGCCCGTAGCTCCAGGGATCCTCGAGGTGTCGGAACGGCCTGCGGACGTCGAGGAAACCGAACGCGCCCTCCGTCGCGTCTCCGACCGCCACGCTGGCGGTGTGCCAGGTTCCGAACAGCTGTGGGTCCTGGTAACGCAGCGTGAAGCGATCGTCCTCGTCCTCGCGGCGGGCCGACACCGTCAGCCGCTTGCCGGTACCGAACAGGTTGGTCTCGCCGAGGATCCCCCCGTAGCTCTGCACGCCGCCGACCGAGGAGGCACTCGCCGAGACCAGGAGCGAGAAGCGGTCCCGCGTGCGGAGCCGCAGGTCGGCGGTCCCGTCGCCCTGGTCCTCGAGCGCCGCGTCCACCTCGCCGAACAGGTTCAGCCGGCGCAGGTTGCGCGCCAGCTCCGCGATCTGCTCGTCGCGGACCGTGTCGCCCGGCGCGAAGAACAGCTCGCGGCGCACGACCTCCGGGTGGGTCGTCGCGTGGAACGTGTTGGCGAACCAGTAGAGGAGGTTCCCCGAGTCCTCGGCGAACACGTCCTCGGTCTCCACGTGGACTTCGCGGAGCACTGGGTCCGCCATCTCCGGCGCCGATTCCTCCTGCGCACCCGCACCGCCGGCCGTCCACAACGCGAGCAGAGCGGCCCGCACGCCGCACCCGCGTTTCCGCCGCGAAGGAAGGGATGGCATCGACGTCACCTTGGACCGTCCGCGGTGCATCCTAGACCGCCCTCGGCGCGGGGCCTGTCCGAATCTGCCCGTGCCTGCGACACTACGCCGCCCGCCCCCCCGATCCGACGATGCGCTCTTCCCTGCACCGCGCGGCGCTGCTCGCCGCCTTCTCCACCCTCCCGCTGACCGCGCAGACGGGCCTGACGACGACGCTGGTCGCCGGCGGCTTCAGCAGCCCCCTCTACGCGACGGCACGGCCCGGCGACGCAGACAGCCTGTTCGTCGTCGAACAGAGCACCGGGCTGATCAGGATCGTGCGGAACGGCTCGATCCTGCCGACCCCGTTCGCCAACCTCCGCACCCGCATCCTGACCGGCGGCGAGCGCGGGCTGCTCGGCCTCGCCTTCCACCCCGACTACGCGACGAACGGCTACTTCTTCGTCAACTACACGCGGGCTGGCGACGGTGCGACGATCGTCGAACGCTTCGGCACGTCGGCGAACCCCGACGTCGCCAACCTGTCGTCGGGCACCATCATGGTCGGGCCGATCGCGCAGCCGTACTCGAACCACAATGCCGGCTGCATCCAGTTCGGCCCGGACGGCTACCTCTACGTGTCGGTCGGCGACGGAGGCAGCGCGGGTGACCCCGGCTGCCGCGCGCAGAACGGCCAGAGCCTGCTCGGCAAGATGCTCCGCATCGACGTCGACTCGGCGAGCCGCATCCCGGCGACGAACCCGTTCGTCAACGACCCGACGTTCCTGAACGAGATCTGGTCGTACGGCCTGCGCAACGCGTGGCGCTTCAGCTTCGACCGCGCGACCGGCGACATGTGGGTCGCGGACGTCGGCCAGAACGCGATCGAGGAGATCAACTTCCAGGCTGCGAGCAGCCTGGGCGGCGAGAACTACGGCTGGAAGATCATGGAGGGGCGCAACTGCTACTCCACCGCCGCGTGCGCGGCCGCCGTGCCCCGCTGCAACGACAGCCGATTGGTCCTGCCGGTCCAGCAGTACACGCACTCGTTCGGCTGCTCGATCACCGGCGGCTACGTCTACCGCGGCGCTTCGATCCCCGACCTGCGCGGCGCGTACTTCTACGCGGACTACTGCAGCAACCGGATCTGGTCGATCCGCTACGACGGCACGACCGTCAGCGACTTCGTCGAGCGGACCGCCGAGCTGCGGCCGTCCGTCGGCTCGATCACGTCGATCACGTCGTTCGGCGAGGACGCCGACGGCGAACTCCTGATCGTCAGCCGCTCCGGCTCGGTGTGGCGCGTCGACGCTTCGGGCCCTGCGCCCGCGAGGGACCTGGGCTTCGGCACCGCTGGCTCGAACGGCCAGATCCCGTCCTTCCGCGCGAACGGCCGGCTGCTCAACGGCTCTGTCGCAGAGCTCGTGCTCGACGGCGCAGCGGCCGGCGCGCCTTCTGCGCTGCTGCTGAGCCTCCAGAACAACCCGACGCCGATCACGCCGTTCGGCATCGTCGTCCCCTACCCGGTCGCGAGCGCGATCGGTGCGGTGACCTCGGCTGCGGGCGACATCCGCCTGACGATCCCGGGCGGCGGCGCTGCGGTCGCATACGCACAGTGGGCGGTCGTGGACGCGGGCGGACCGGGCGGCATCGCGCTGTCCAACGCGCTCGAGATCACCTGGCGCTGACCTCCTCCGGGATCGCGGGAGCACCGCGATCCCGACCCGGTCATCTTCACCGGCCCGGAACGCGGGTCGGCATCCGCGCGCCGATGCCGGCGCGCCAGGAGCGGAGCTGGTCGTGCAGCCTGGCCGCCAGCTCGGGCTGCTCGGCGGCGAGGTCCCGCTGCTCGCCGAGGTCGGCGACGACGTCGTAGAGCTCGACCCCGCCGGTCTCGAAGTCCTCGATCAGCTTGTGATCGCCGACGCGGATCGCGCCGGCCGGTCCCCCGCCCTGGTTGCTGTAGTGCGGGTAGTGCCAGTAGAGGGTGTCGCGGTCCGGAGCGCCCTGCCCGGTGAGCAGCCCGACGAGGCTGACGCCGTCGAGCACGCGGTCGTCGCCCGCGTCCGCGCCGGTCACCTCGCAGAGCGTCGGGTAGAAGTCGACCGACTGGATCGGGAAGTCCGAGGTCGAACCCGCCGCGACGCGCCCCGGCCAGCGCACGATGCAGGGCTCGCGGATGCCGCCCTCGTACATCCAGCCCTTCCCGGCGCGGAGCGGCAGGTTCGAGGTCGGCAGACCTTCGGACGTGCTCAGCCCGCCGTTGTCGCTGAAGAACACGACGATCGTGTCGTCGGCGAGGTCGTTGCGATCGAGCGCCTCGAGGATCCTGCCAACGCTCTCGTCCATCGCCTCGACCATCGCTGCGTAGACGGCGTGCTCCTGGACGAGGCGGACCCGGTTCTGGTGCTCCATCCCGAAGATCGGCTCATCGATCTGCATCGCGGCCTTCTTGGCCTCGTACTTCGCGACGAGGTCCGGTCGCCCCTGCAGCGGCGTGTGCACCTGGTAGTAGGCCAGGTAGAGCAAGAACGGCTCGGCTGCGCCCGCGCGTCCGTCGAGGAAGGACACGGCCTCTTCCGTCAGCCGTGTCGTCAGGTAGGTCCCGTCCGGGTCATCGCTGAGGTTCGGAAAGCCCCACGGCGCGAAGTAGCCCTTCGGCGGATGACCGGCGCGGTGCCCGCCGACGTTGATGTCGAAGCCGTGGTCTTCCGGCCAGCTGCCCACGTCACCGAGGTGCCACTTGCCGCCGAACCAGTTGGTGAAGCCCTGGTCGCCGAGCGCCTCGGTCACGGTCCGCGCCTCGGCCGGGAGTCGATTGAGGTAGGGCGCCGGATACAGCGGGCGCTTCCAGTTCGGCCGCTTCTTCGCGCCCTCGGGCTGGGTGCCGCCGAAGTACTGCGTCGTGTCGAGGCGCGCCGGATTCTGCCCGGTCATCAGGCTGGCCCGCGTCGGGCTGCACACCGGGCAGGCCGCGTAGGCCTGCGTCAGGTTCATGCCCTCGGCCGCGAGGCGGGCGATGTTCGGCGTGTCGTAGAACGTGCCCGGGTTGTTCGGGGACACGTCGGCCCAGCCGAGGTCATCGACGAGCAGGAAGACGACGTTGGGCGGCCGCCCGTCGGAGTCCTGGGCCACGAGCCCCGGCAGGGGGAGGCATGCGGACAGGGAGAGAAAGAGTCGCGATCGCCAGCGGGGCATCCGGGCATTCTGGGCCCTTTCCAGGCGACGCGCATGTGCGCATCCTGCGGACTGCGAAACTCGGTGGAGGAGGCGGAGCTATCCATGCACGGCCCCACCTCCTGCACGGAGACGAACCATGCGCGTTCCCATCACGATCCAAGCCTCGCTGTTTCTCGTCGGCACGATCGCCGCGCAGGGTGGCGGAGCGCTCCCCCCGGTCCCCGCACCGCCGCAGAACCCGGTGACCGCCGAGAAGGCAGTGCTCGGCAAGATCCTGTTCTGGGATGAGCAGCTCTCGTCCGACGACACGATGGCGTGCGGGACATGCCACCTCCCCGAGGCCAACGGCGCGGACCCGCGGTTCGGCACCCACCCAGGCTTCGACGGCCTCTTCGGGACGATCGACGATCCGCTCGCGTCCCCGGGCATCGTCCATCTCGACGCGAACCGCCACTACGACCCGGTCGCCGCGTTCGGGCTGGACGTCCAGGTGACCGGCCGCACGGCCCCCGCTGCGTTCACCAGCCAGTGGTCCCCGGAGCAGTTCTGGGACGGACGCGCCACGTCGCGCTTCGTCGAACCCGAGTTCGGAACGCTCTCGATCCCGAACGGCGGCTCGCTCGAGTCGCAGGCGGTCGGCCCGATCATGAGCACGGTCGAGATGGGCCACGACGGCAGGACGTGGGCCGAGGTCGCGCAGAAGCTCGCCGCCGCCCGGCCGCTGGCACTCGCGACGCAGCTCCCGGCCGACGTCCAGGCCGCGCTCGCGCAGGACCCGACCTACCCGGCGCTCTTCCTTCGCGCGTTCGGGTCTGCGCTGATCACCGCCGAGCGCATCGGCTTCGCGCTCGCGACCTACGAACGGACCCTCGTCGCCGACCGGACCCCGTGGGACCGGCACCACCAGGGTGACCCCACCGCGATGACGATGTCGCAGCGGCAGGGCTTCCAGCGCTTCCGGCAGCACCAGTGCGACGCGTGCCACACGCCGCCCTTGTTCACCGACCACACGTACCGCGTGCTCGGCCTGCGCCCCTGGGTCGAGGACCCGGGCCGCATGGCCGTCACGCAGAACTTCGCGGACCGCGGCGCGTTCAAGGTGCCGAGCCTCAGGAACACCGGCCTCAAGCCGAGCTACATGCACAACGGCTCGATGACCAACCTGGTCCAGGTGCTCGACTTCTACGACCACCAGATCCCGAGCTTCCCGGACAACCAGGACCCGCTCTACGCGGCGATGTCGATCCCGGCTGCCGACAAGACGCTGATGCTCGACTTCCTGCAGAACGCGCTGACGGACCCACGCGTCGCTGCGGGGCTGCCGCCGTTCGATCGGCCCAGGCTCCGCTCCGAGCAGCAGCCCAACGTGGTCTACGGCGCAGGCTCGGCCGGGAGCGGCTCGGTGACGCCCTTGCTGATGGCCCACCAGCCGGCCGTGGTCGGCGGAGTCGACTTCCGGATCGGCGTGCGGGACGCACTCGGCGCCACCACCGCCGTGCTCGCGGTCTCGCCGCTGCCCGCGAGTCCGACAGGCCTTCCCTTGCCGATCCACGTCGACCTACCCGCGAGCATGCTCTTCACGTCGACCACCGCCGGCGTGGGCCCGGCCGCCGGCTACGCGACGTTCCCGCTCCCGATCCCGAACGACACCAGACTGCAGGGTGCGGTGATCTACACGCAGTCGTTCGTCCTCGATCCCGCCGCGGTCGGCGGCTGGGGCATCGCGGCCAGCGACGCCGCTTCGATTCCGGTATTCTGACCGCGGTCCCCCCCTCGCGCCGTCGCCCCTCCGGCGCAGGGCCCGCCGTCATGT
>JAQCBR010000135.1 GCA_027621295.1 Planctomycetota bacterium | reverse complement strand
GCTGCGTCAGCAGCCCCAGCAAGCAAACTGATCGAGCTGCGCTCGATCAGTCCTTGATCTTGAACTTCTCGTGCGCCGGGGACTTCATCCCGTTGACGTCCTTCCAGACCGCCTGGGCGGCCTCGTTGTCGTTCTCGAGGAGCGCGGACTCGAGCTCCATCACCTTCATGCCGAAGTCGAGCATCATCTTCTGGTACTCGAGGGCGTAGGCGGCGCGCTGGTCCTCGGGGAGCTCGGCGGTGCGGGCCGGGTCCTCGGAGCGCGACTTGGTGATCAGGATCTGCAGCTCGCGGACGGCGGCGATGGACTCCGCGTTCCGCTCCGGCTCGCGAAGGGTCGAACGCAGGCCGCGCAGGCCCTTGTTGATGTCCTTCATGTAGAGCGCCAGCTTGGTGTCGTCGTCGACGCGCACCGAACGCTCGGGGGAGACGAAGGCTGCGGAGAGGGTCAGGAGGCCAGCGACGGCAAGAGCGATCAGGCTGCGTTGGGTCATGTCTCGTGTCCGGGGATGTGGACCGACGGTTACGGACGGTTCATTCTCGCGAGCACTGGCCACAGCGCAAGATGTGCGAAACCGTGTGTCCGGACCGTCAGATCGCACCCGGTCCACGCTCGCCCGTGCGGATGCGAATGCAGTCCTCCATCGGCAGCACGAGGATCTTGCCGTCGCCGACCTTTCCGGTTCGCGCGCCCCGGACGATCGCGTCGATCGCCGGCTCGACGTAGTCGTCGTTCAGCGCGATCGTCACTTTGATCTTCTCGACGAGGTGCGGAACGATCCGGCGACCTCGGTAGACCTCGGACCGGCCCTCCTGACGTCCGTGACCTTCGACCTGCTCGATCGTCAGGCGGAAGTTGTCCTGCTCGTCGAGGACGTCCTTGAGCTCGTTCTGGACCTGCTCGAGCTGGCCGGGGCGGATGATGGCGATCAGGAGTTTCATCGGAGCGACCCTCAGTTGCCGATCGCGTGGTGGTAGGCGTGCTCGCCGTGCAGGCTGATGTCGAGCCCGTCGCGCTCCTGCTCGTCCGTGGCGCGGAGACCGACCGTCGCCTGGAGGAAGCGCGCGATCAGCCACGTCCCCACCACGGCGAACGCGACCGCCGCCAGCGTCCCGACGATCTGCTTGGAGAGCTGCGCGCCGCCGTCTGCCAGCAGGCCGGGAACCGGCGTGAAGCAGAACACGCCGACGAGGACGGACCCGATCAGGCCGCCGACTCCGTGGAGCCCGAACGCGTCCAGCGTGTCGTCGTAGCGGAAGCGGTTCTTGAGCTGGACCGCGCCGAAGCAGCAGACCGATGACACGGATCCGATCGCCAGCGCCGACAGCGGCGTCACGTGCCCCGCGGCCGGCGTGATCGCGACGAGGCCCGCGAGCACGCCGCTCGCCACGCCGAGGCTGGTCGGCGTGCCGTGACGCCACCACTCGATGAGCATCCAGGTCAGCGCCGCCGCCGCGGCCGCGGTCTGCGTCGTCGCGAACGCGAGGCCGGCGACGGTCCCCGCAACCGGATTCTCGGCGGCAACCGCGCTCCCGGCGTTGAAGCCGAACCAGCCGAACCACAGGAGCCCCGCTCCCAGCAGCGTCAGCGGCAGGTTGTGCGGGAGCACCGACATCTTCCCGGGGCTGAAGTCGCGCCGGGCTCCGAGCATCACGCAGAGCACGAGCGCGGAGACGCCCGAGGACACGTGGACGACGGTGCCGCCCGCGAAGTCGAGGACTCCGTATTCGAACAGCCACCCGCCGCTGCCCCAGACCCAGTGGGCGAGCGGGCAGTAGATCAGCGTGCTCCACAGCGCGGTGAACAGCACGTAGGCCGAGAACTTCATCCGCTCGGCGACCGCACCGCTGATCAGAGCCGGCGTGATGATCGCGAACTTGCCCTGGAACATCACGAAGACGATCTCGGGGACACCCTTGTCCGCGAGCATCCTGTCGAACGGGAGGCCGTGGAGCCCGAGCAGGTCGGTGCTCCAGCCGACCAGCCCGCCGATCGAGTCACCGAACGCGAGGCAGTAGCCGACGAGCACCCACAGCACGCCGACGACCGCCATCGCGACGAAGCTGTTCATGATCATCGTCAGCACGTTCTTCCGGCGGACGAGACCGCCGTAGAAGAGCGCGAGGCCCGGCACCATGAGGAGCACGAGCGCGGAGCTCGTCAGCATCCAGGCCGTGCTGCCGGTGTCGATCGCAACCGCATCGACGGCCGGATCGGGACTCGGGAACAGGGCGCAACCAGCGCCCGCCGCGGTCGGGGTGAACACTGTCGGGGTGAACACTGTCGGGGGGACCTCCTGCAGACCGGGCCCGCCGAGCGGGGCCCTGATGCTGCGAGGCATCCTGACGCATCCGTTCAGCAGGGTGGACTGACGATCGCGTAACCCCCCGACTCCGGAGCTCAGCGCTCCCCCGTCCGAGCCGACCAGAAAGACAGCGACCCTCGGCGTCACGAGGACGACGAGGGTCGTGCGGTGGCATACCCGTCAGGACTTGAACCTGAAACCTCCTGATCCGTAGTCAGGTGCTCTATCCAATTGAGCTACGGGTACACGCTCGGTATCGGGCCGAAGAATCTACCGAGGGCGTCACCCGAAACAAGGCTCGGATTCAAGTTCTGGGCAACCCGTCAGTCCGCTCCGGCCTCGGCGACGATCGCCTCCAGGTGGGCCCGCAGGACGTGATCTCCGGCGTTCAGCGCTTCGAGGACCGGGGTCAGGTCTCCGACCGGCCCGTCGGGGGTCGTGACCGCGGCGAGCGCGCCTCGCAGGAACTCGACGAACCCGGGACCGCTCGGGGCAGCCCGTCGAGGCTCGGGTCCGGTTCCGGTGAGCTGCGGGAGCCACGACCGGGTCAGGTTGCGCATCGTCGCCGGCGACGTGTCGCCACCGAGGATCGCGTTGACCCAGAGTCGAGCGGCGCGGCGGCGGCGGTTCAGGACGCTGAACGGCGGCACCCTCGTGAAGGGAGCGCGGCTCCCCGATCGGAGCCGCAGCGTGTGCTGGACGAGCTCGTGGCCCAGCCGGGCCGCGTGCGCGGAGGCGAGCCGCTGCAGGGCTGCGAGCCCCGGCGCTCCGGGGGACGGGGCGGGATCGGAGACCGGGTGCGCGATCCCGGAGTCGGACTTCGTCGTGGCGGACATGCCGATCTCATCGGCAGTTCCGAGGTCCGAGCGTGACCCCTGAGGACCCGCCGAGCCTGGCAGACGTCCTGGCGACGCCGGATTCGGGTCCCCTAGCCCGTCGACCGGGGCTCCCGCGAGCCCGCGCCGGGCGGCCAGGCGAGGCAGGCCGGCACGGCGGGTCGAGGTTCGTCTCCACATGCACCCCTCAGGCAGGCCGGGCGCGCACCGTGGACGGCATTGGTCAAGAGGATCGAGGAGGCCGCGCGCAGCTCCTCGACCGAGAGCCGCCTCTCCTCGACGTCCAGCCCCTCGGCCTGCAGCCGTGCGAGGACCCACGCACGGCCGATGCCGGGGAGGATGCGCCCGTCCGTGGGCGGGGTCACCCAGCCCCCTACCACCCGCGCGAAGACGTTGGCCACGGTCGCCTCGAGCACCTCCCCGTCGGGGTGGACCAGGATGGCGTCGGCCGAGTCAGGCGCCGATCCAGAGCGCACTTCGTCCCAGAACGCGCGATCCACGCTCTTGTGCCGCCCGCCGACCATGCTCGATGGCATGACGACGAGATCCGCGACCAGCGGGAGCGACGCCTCGCGGATCGGACGCGCGAGGAGCTCGATCCCGCCCGCACACCCGACCTGGAGTCGGAGGACCCCGTCGCCGGGAGATCGCCGGTGCTCTTCCGAGGCCCGATCCAGACATCGATGCCGGAGGTCTTCTCCGTCCAACGCAGCGAAGGACGAAGCACGGGCTGACGCGATCAGACGCGTGAGGTGCGCGTCGAGAAGCGGAACGTGGGCGCCGACGCGGCGCATCGTCTCGAAGAGGCCCGGCGGCGACGCGATCACCACGACTCCGACGCCGAGACCCCGAGCGCGGCCAGCATTCCCGCGGCCTTGTGCAGCGTCTCCTCGTATTCGGCGGCAGGATCGCTGTCGGCCGTCACGCCGCCGCCCACGTGGAAGCGGACCACCCCCTCGCGGACGACCATCGTCCGGATCGCGACGTTCAGGTGCAGGCGCGGGCCGGGCCCGAGCCAGCCGATCGATCCCGTGTAGACACCTCGACGCACCCACTCGAGCTGCTCGAGGATCTCCATGCATCGCAGCTTGGGGGCGCCCGTGATCGATCCCCCCGGGAACGTCGCTCGGAGCAGATCGCCGATCGTCACGTCCGCGCGCAAGCGCGCCGACACGGTGGCGAACAGATGGTGCACCTGCGCGAAGCTCGCCTCCTCGGGGAACGGGCCGACGCGGACCGAACCGATCTCGGCGACCTTGCCGAGGTCGTTGCGCAGCAGGTCCACGATCATCGCGAGCTCGGCGAGATCCTTCGAGCTGGCGCGCAGCGCAGCGCGGAGCGCAGCATCGCGGCCTGGTTCGGGATCGCGCGGTCGGGTGCCCTTGATCGGCCGGGTGCGGACATCCCTGCCGTCGAGCTGGAGGAACTCCTCGGGGGAAGCGGACAGGACCGCGAGCCCGTCTCCCGCGTCGTAGAACGCAGCGAACGGCGCCGGGCTGATCGCACAGAGCCTCCGGAACAGCCGCCGTGGGTCGCCTCCGAAGCGTCCGGTGAACGGCTGCGTCAGGTTCGCCTGGAAGATGTCCCCCGCACGGATGTGCTCGATCACCCGCGCAACCTGATCCTCGTAGGCGACCCGGGTCGGCATCGGAGCGAGGCCCGTCGCGGGAATCACGTCACAGACGCGCGGCGGCGGCAGTGGTCCGAAGTCGACCCTTTCCTCGAAGGCCACGACGGACAGCACCGGCTGGTCGAAGTCGGAGGCGATCCGCCGCGGCAGCGCCTCGACCGCGTCCCGCAGGTCGTAGCCCAGAGAGACGATGCAGGTCCGCGACCCGTGCCGCGACAGGAAGGCGTCGAGCTCCGCGAACGCAGTGGGTTGCGGCTCTTCGAGTTTCAGCACCTCGACCGCGCCACCGAACCCCAACACCCGACCTGCCCCCCCTGAGTGGAGCAGCGCCACCGGCTCACCGCGCGGCGCGCCCTCCAGCCACTCGAACGGGGCTTCCGGGTTCACGACCAGTCCGGCTTGCGCTTCTCGAGGAAGGCCTGCATGCCCTCCTTCATCTCCGCGGTCGAGCTGATCATGCCGAACAGGTCGGCCTCGAGCTCGAGCCCCTCGGCGAGCGGAAGATGGACGCCGCGGCGCACCGCCTGCTTGGCGAGCGCGACTGCGGTCGGACCGCGGGACAGGATCTTCTCGGCGACGGCGCGGACACCGGCGAGCAGCGCTTCGGGCTCGAACACGCCGTTGACGAGGCCGATGCGGAGCGCCTCGTCGGCGGGAACCGGGTCGCCGGTCAGGATCAGCTCGAGCGCCTTGCCGGCGCCGACGAGGCGCGGCAGCCGCTGCGTCCCGCCGTAGCCGGGGATGATCCCGAGCGAGACCTCGGGCAGACCGAGCCGCGCCTTCGTCGATGCGAACCGCATGTCGCAGGCGAGGGCCATCTCGAGCCCCCCACCGAGTGCCCAGCCCTGGATGGCCGCGAGGACCGGCTTCGGACACGCCTCCATCGCGAGCGTGAGCGCCTGGCCGTGCTGCGCGTTCGCCTTGCCGTCGAGGACCCCCTGCTTGCTGAGCCCGCCGATGTCGGCTCCGGCGATGAACGCCTTCTCGCCGGAGCCGGTCAGGATGATCGCACCGACGTCGGCGTCCGCGGAGAGCGACACGATCGCGTCGCGCAGAGCCTGGATCGTGTCGTGGTCCAGCGCGTTCAGCTTGTCCGGGCGGTTGACGATGACCACAGCGATCCGACCGTCCCGCTCGACGAGGACCGTGTCGGTCACGTGACCTCCTCGCCTTCCTCGGAGTCGGCGGTGACGACCTCGTCGGCCCCATCGCCCTCGCCGGACTTGGAGACGTCGATCGCGGCGGCCTCGGGCTCGCCCGCGGCCGCTTCGTCCTCACCGAGCAGATCGCGGTCGGCGACGAAGACCTCGGCCGAGCGGATCTCGATCCGCTCGGTCGGGCGACTGCGCTCCCGGCCGTCGCCGAACTCGCAGTCGACGTTGGCGATCTCGTCGAGGACGTCGAGGCCCTCGACCAGCTTGCCGAACACCGTGTACTGGCGATCCAGGAAGCCGACCCGATCGTGGTCGCCGTGGACGACGAAGAACTGGCTGCCCGCCGAGTTCGGGTCCTGCGCGCGTGCCATCGACAGCACGCCGCGCTCGTGCGGCAGGTCGTTGAACTCGGCGTGGACCTTGTGGCCCGGTCCACCGGTGCCCGGGATGCCCGATGCGCCCGGCTTCGTGTTCGGGCAGCCGCCTTGGATCATGAAGTTCTTGATCACGCGGTGGAACGCGACGCCGTCGTAGAAGCCGGACTGGGAGAGCTGGATGAAGTTGCGGACGTGGCCCGGCGCGACGTCGGGCCGGAAGCCGGCGACCATCGTGCCCTTGCTGGTGTGGAGGCGGACGCCGACCTTCGCGAGGTCCTGGGTGTCGAGATCGATCATGGGTGTCTGGGGCGGGGTTGTGTGCGCTGCGTGGGGTCGGAGTCCGTGACGGAGTCTCGTCACACACTCTCTCGCTGCGGTGATGCGATTCGGCTCACTGGAGCACGGGCTCGACGACGGCGGCGTAGAGCCACATCGGCTCCACGGGTTCCGAGGGTTCGCCCGAGCGCGACGGCCGGACCGAGGTCCCCGCGATCGCATCCAGGGTCTCGAGTCCTGACTCGAGGCGGCCGAAGACCGAATACTTGCCGTCGAGGCTCGGCGCCGAGCCGTGCATCACGAAGAACTGGCTGCTCGCGGAGTTCGGATCGGCGGAGCGAGCCATCGACAGGATGCCACGCTCGTGCTTCACGTCGTTGAACTCGGCTTCCAGGCGCTGGCCGGAGCCTCCGGTGCCGATCTGGCCGTCGGAGCCCTTCTTCGTGTAGGGGTCACCGCCCTGGATCATGAAGCCGGAGATCACGCGGTGGAAACGCGTGCCGTTGTAGAAGCCGTCCTTGCTCAGCTTGATGAAGTTGCGGACGTGACGGGGAGCCTTCTCCGGCAGGAAGCCGACGACCATCTCGCCTTCGCTCGTGATCAGCCGGACCTTGGTCTTGGCGAGATCGAGCGCGTCGAGGTCGAGCGCGGTCTGGTCGGGGACGAGCCGCAGGCTGACGCGGGCCTCGTCGAGGCCCGACCACGCGAACACGATCGAGCTCTTGCCGATCAGGCTGCCCTGGGGCCACAGCGCAGCCGGGTCGACCGGGATGCGGCGCCGGATCTCGGTGCCCGCAGCGACCGGGACCTGACCGGCGAGCGGCTCCCCGATCTCGATCGACGGCTCGCCGTCGACGTAGGTCGTCAGGTGGATGCCGCCGAGCAGCGTCGCGGGGACTTCCGTCGCCGCGGCGACGCGGGCCGTCAGGGTCAGCTCGATCGGCTTGCCGACGGAGACGACCGGAGCGTCGACCTCGAGGGTGACGCGGACCGGCGCGTCCTGGGCGCCGAGGACGGTGGCGACGGCGAGGAGCGCCGCGAAGGTGTTCAGGATCTTCATGCTGTGTTTGGCCTTGTCCGGATCTGTCGGGCGACGCCTCTCGAGATCAGACCGACTCGAACTCGACGGCCATTCCCATGCCGCCGCTCATGCACAAGGTTGCGAGCCCGCGGCGCGCGCCGCGACGCTTCATCGCGTGGAGTAGGGTCGTGACGATCCGGGCGCCGGTCGCACCGATCGGGTGACCGAGCGCGATCGCCCCACCGTGCACGTTGAGTCGGTCCGGCTCGATCGGCAGGTCGCGGAGGCAGGCGAGCACCTGCGCTGCGAACGCCTCGTTCAGCTCCACGAGGTCGTAGTCAGCGAGGCTGCGACCGGTCTTCGCGCAGAGCTTCTGGACCGCAGGAACCGGGCCGATGCCCATGATCCGCGGCGAAACCCCGGCTGTGGCAGAGGCGCCGAGGAACGCGAGCGGAGTCAGACCTCGACGCTCGGCCTCCGACTCGGTCATCAGGAGGAGCGCGGACGCACCGTCGGTGACGCCGGACGAGTTGCCGGCGTGCACGGTGCCGCCGTCCGGACGGAAGACCGGGGCCAGCCTACCGAGCGCTTCGAGCGTCACGTCCGGCCGCACGTGCTCGTCGGTCACGCACGTGGTCGTCGTCCCCTTCCGATCCGGGACCTCGACGGGAACGATCTCGTCCGCGAACACGCCCGCGGCCTGGGCGGCCGCGGCGCGCTGGTGCGACTGGAGCGCATATTCGTCCTGGGCGTCGCGCGTCAGCGAGTAGTCGTCGACCAGGTATTCCGCGGTCATCCCCATCGGCTGCCCGAGCACGCCGCAGGTGAAGCCGTCGGTGAAGTTGCCGTCGAGGACCTTGCCGTGACCCAGGCGGTAGCCCTGGCGCATCTGCGGGAGCAGGAACGGGATGTTCGTCATGCTCTCGACGCCGCCCGCGATCACGACGCTGCGGTCGTCGAGGAGGAGCGCCGCCCGCGCGAGGTCGATCGCCTTCAGGCTCGAGCCGCAGGCCTTGTTGATCGTCATCGCCGGACAGGACTCGGGGAGCCCGGCGGCGATCGCGATCTGGCGGGCCGGGTTCGGGCCCGAGCCGAGCTGCCTCGCCTGCCCGAAGATCAGCTCCTCGACGTCCGCGGCGGCGACCCCGCTCCGCGTGAGGAGCCCCTCGACCGCGCAGCGCCCGAGATCGACCGCCCGGAGCGGGCTCAGCGCACCCTGGAGCTTCCCGATCGGGGTGCGGACTGCGTCGATGACGGCGATTCGGGGCATCCCGGCGAAGATACAGACGTGCCGCGCGGTGAGCCAGACCAGCGCCGACACTCCGCTGCGCGGCCTTTCGTTTCCCCATGCTTGATCGAAGGGCCCGCCGCCCGAATCCTGCTTCGATGCAACGGGCGCGCAGCCTGACCCTCGATTCGGCCTGGATCTTCGGCCAGGCCGCGATCATCGGCGTGCTCGGGGGGCTGCTCGGCGTCGCGTTCCGGTTCGGGGTGGTCGAGCTGGGCGATCTGTTGACCGGTCCCGGCGGGCCGGTGCAGAGTCGACTCCACTGGGCGCACAGCCTGCTCCTACCCGCTGCGGGCGGACTCCTGGCAGGAATCCTGCTCAGAACCGTCGGCTATGCGCGCGGACCGTTCGGCATCGGTGACGTCGTCGAGCTGACGATGACCCGCCGCGGCGTGCTCCGCGTGAGGCGATCCCTGGTGCAGATCGCTTCGTCCGGCCTGAGCATCGCGTCCGGCGGGAGCATCGGCCGGGAAGGCGCGAACTCCCAGTTCGGCGCCACCCTCGCGGCTTGGATGGGACGGGCCCTCCCGAACTCGCGAAGAGGCAGGACCGTCCTCCTCGGCTGCGGGATCGCAGCGGGCATGGCGGGCGCCTACAAGGCGCCGATCGCAGCGGCCATCTTCGTGATGGAGGTCGTCCTCGGGAACTTCGCGATGGACGTCCTCGCGCCGCTCGTCGTCGCGTCGGTGATCTCGACCCTGATCACGGTCGCCGCGTTCGGCCAGGACCCGCTCTACGACATCGGTGAGATGGCGCTGACGGACTGGCCGCTGGTGCTGTCGGCGGCTGTGCTCGGCACCCTCTGTGGCATCGGCGGGCTCGCGTTCCGACGGGCGCTGGACGCCGGCCGCGCGCTGTTCGATCGCGTGCCGGGCCCGCTGCCGATCCGGATGGCGCTCGGCGGGCTGGCCGTGGGCGCGATCGGCATCTGGTACCCCGAGACCTGGGGCAACGGGCAGGCGACGATCTTCGCGATCGTCCGTGACCCGGGCACCGCGCCCACGCTCTTCCTGCTCGCGTCGCTGCTGGTGTGGAAGGTGCTGGCGACCGCGGCCACCGCCGGTTCCGGCGCACTCGGCGGGGTCTTCACCCCGAACCTCGTCGTCGGCGCCGCGCTCGGCGCGGCCTTCGCAAGGGTCGTCGACGTGGTCGCGCCCGGCGAGCACCACGCGCAGTTCGCGCTGGTCGGCATGGCGGGGCTGTGCGCAGCGACCACCCATGCGCCGATCACCGCGATCGTGCTGATCTTCGAGATGACCGGCGACTACGGGCTCATCCTGCCGCTGATGCTCTGCAGCATCCTGGCGAGCACGACCGCGCGGTTCTTCGACCCGGACTCGATCTACACGGCCCGTCTCCGCGCGCGGGGTCACTCGGTCCCGACCGGACTCGAGGAGCTGGCGATCCACCAGAACTTCGTCCGCGACATCATGCGTCGCGACCCGGCCCGCATCCTCGACACGACACCGATCGACGACGTGCTGGAGGTCTTCCACCGTGACCGGGTCGGCGCCGTCCACGTCGTCGACGCAGCCGGGCACCTCCTCGGCTTGATCCACCTCCACGACGTCAAGCAGTTCATCAACGACCCGACCCTCGGCTCCGTCATCATCGCGCTCGACCTGACGCGGCCCGCACCGACCGTGCGCCCCGACGAGTCGCTGGCTGCGATCCTCGAGCGCTTCGACGACCCCGACCTCGACGAGCTGCCGGTCGTCGACGACGGGGACCAACCTCGCTCGATCGGCCGCGTCACGCGCCGCGACCTGATCACGTGTCTCAGCGAGGAGGTCCTCGGCGAGCGCAAGCTGCGCGCCAAGCTGAAGATCGCAGGACAGCGCGACGCGAAGTGGGTCGAGATGCCGGCCGGGGCATCGCTCGCCCGCGTCCCGGTGCCCGACGGTCTGGTCGACCGCTCGCTCGAGTCATTGGACCTGGTCCAATCCCAGGGCGTGCACGCGCTGGTCGTGATCGAACGTGACGCGCTCGGCCGCGAGACGCGCCTGCTGCCGCGCCCGGAGCTGGTGCTCCGCGAGGGCATGGAGATCGTCGTGTTCGGTGACGACGCGGACCTGGCCCAGTTCCGGCGCCTGCACGGCCTG
>JAQCBR010000134.1 GCA_027621295.1 Planctomycetota bacterium | reverse complement strand
GGCCCCGACCGCGCCGGCCGAGGAGGCGTCGCGATGAATGCTGCGAGAACCACGTTCCGCCGCGAGTTGGCGAGCTACCTGTTCAGCCCGATCGGCTACGTGATCGGGTTCCTGCTCTACCTGTTCCGCGGCTTCGAGGTCGATCGGCTGGTCCGGTTCGCGAACGCCGCCGGGCTCGACCGCGAGCAGTTCGCGGCCGCCTACCTGCAGCAGCCGAGCAGTCTGATCCTGCTGATCCTCGTGCCGGCGGTCCTGACGATGCGCTGCTTTGCCGAAGAGCGGCGGACGGGCTCGATCGAGGTCCTGCTCACCGCTCCGGTCAGCGACTACGAGGTCGTGCTCGGCAAGTGGGCGGCGGCGTTCGTGTTCTTCGCGCTGCTCTGGCTGCCGGCGGCGGTGATCCTCGTCGTCTCGCAGGGAGCGGGCTACCTCGGCCTCGACCTCGCGGTCGGTCCGACGGTCAGCGGCTTCCTCGGGCTCCTGCTGGTCGGCGGGCTGCTCCTCGCGGCCGGCTGCCTGACGAGCAGCCTGACCGACAACACGCTGCTCGCGTCCCTGTCGTCGATGCTCTTCGCGCTGGCGCTGATCTACGGTCCGACGCGTCTCCAGGGGGCGAGCGAGCTCGACCCCGTGGCCGCCTCCGACCCGGCGTGGTGGACCTGGCTCCAGACGCGCGTCCTCGATCCCGTGGTCGGGCAGGTCCACGTCGTCGAGCACCTGCAGGCCTGGTTCTTCCGCGGGCTGCTGAACACCGGTCACGTGGTGTTCTACGTCGCGGGGACGGCGCTCCTGCTGTTCCTGACCACCCGCTCGCTGGAGGCGCGCCGATGGCGATGACTGCCTCGGGCCGGCGTCGCCTCGCGGGGCGACTGCAGCTGGTCGTCACCTCGGTCGTCGCGTTCGCGGTGTTCGTCGCCGTGGTCGCGCTCGGCACCCGGCCCGCGTTCAAGCGTCTGATCGACCTGACGCCGGAGGCTCGGTTCACGGTCAGCGAAGAGACGGAGGTCCTGCTCGCCGACCTCGCTGCGGCCGGCGTGACGCTTCGCGTCGACACGTTCTACGGACGGCTGCCGACGCCGCGGACGCCCGCGGAGCGCCAGGCGGTGACGATCCACGGGCGGATCCAGCAGCTGACCGACGACTTCCTGACGCGCCTCGCCGAGCTCGGCGGCGATCGCGTCGAAGTCCATCGCTACGACGTGATGGGGGACGTGGCGGCGTCCCGCGCGCGCATCGAGGAGCTCGGTGGCCTGAGCCAGGACGACGTGGTCGTCGTGTCCGTCGGGGCGCGGCACAAGGAGCTCTCCCTGTCGCTCGATCTGGCGGAGATCGACCTGCCGGCGATGCGGAACGCGACTGCGCCCGGCGCGCAGCAGGCGCTGCCGACTTTCAAGGTCTACAAGGGCGAGGAAGCGGTCGCGAGCGCCGCGAGGACGCTGCTCGTCGAGGGCACGCCACGGATCTACGTGCTCGAGGGCTACCGCGAGGCCGAGCTGACGGCCGGCGTCGCCGACTCGTACTCCGAGCTGATGACCTCGCTCCGCGCCGAGGGTTTCGAGGTCGGGCTCTGGAACCTCGAGAAGGAGGGGCGCATCCCCGAGGACGCCGACATCCTCGCGTGCTTCGAGCCCCGGGACGAGATCTCGGAGCGTGCCGCGGACGTGCTGTTCCGGTGGGTCCAGGCAGGCGGTCGCTTCGTCCTCGACCTGTCCTGGTCCGAGGTCTCGGGTCCGAGCTGGAATCCGACCTGGGACGAGTTCGGCCGGCGCTGCGGATTCCGCTACGACACGCGCCTGCTCTGCCACCTCGTCCCCGACCCGTCGATCCCGCAGAGCCCGGGTGTCGGTGGGATGGTCGCGCGGAACCTCGTCGTGCAGGGCGTGTCGTCCCAGCACCCGATCACGCGTCCGCTCGCGCAGCGCAGCCGGTTCCCGCGCCTCAAGCTGGCCCGGGAGATCGTCGGATTGGGCGCCGCGACGCCGGACGGTGTGGCCTACGAACCGATCCTGCGGAGCGGCCCGTGGGCGTGGCTCGCTGGCCGCGATCCGCTGGGTGAGGACGCCGACTACGCGCCGCCCGCCGATCGGAGCGCGTTCGCCGAGCGCGATCTCGCGTCGGTCATCGACGTGCGCGGCCAGGACGCCGAGCGCACCGGGCACGTCGTCCTGCTGTCGGGGATGCTGTTCGTGAACAGCCTGTTCCAGAGCAACGGGGACTTCGCGCTGAACCTGTTCAACTGGCTCGCCCAGCGGAACGCGCTCGTCACCGTGCGCGGCAACCGCTACCGCGGCGAGCGGATCGAGCTGGTGCCCCAACAGATCGAGCGGGTCCAGACGTTCGTCCGCTACTCGGTGCCCGGGCTGCTGCTGGGGCTCGGGCTGTTCGTGCTCTGGATGCGGAGGCGGACCTGATGGGTTGGCGCAGCAGTCTCCTGGGCCTCGCGGTCCTCGGTGGGCTCGGCTATCTGCTCTACGTGTCGGACTCGACCGGCATGGAGCCCGATGACTCCGGCGCGCTGACCGAGTCGGTGCTCGGCGGGCGCTCGGTGCTGGACGCGGCGCGGATCGTGGTCCGTCCGGACCCGGAAGCGCTGTGGATCGAGTTCGCCCGGGACGGGGCTGGCGCCTGGCGCGTGGTCGAGCCGATCCGGGACCTCGCGTCTGCCGCGGTCCTCGACAGCCTGCGCGTCGCGCTCGACCCGGCGCGGCTCCTGGTGGCGTTCGAGCCGGCGGAGGTCGACGAGCGGATCCTGCAGGAGACGGGTCTCGACGTCCCCCGCGCCGGGGTGCTCGTCGAATGGCCGGACGGCACCGTCGTGGATCTCGCGGTCGGGCTGCCGAGTCCGTACGGCGAAGACCTGTTCGCCCGACGCGTCGACGGCGGCGACTCCGGCCGGATCTACCGGGTCCACCGCGCGGTCAGGAACGCGCTGACGTTCCATCCAGGGGACGCGCGCGAGCGGCAGGTGTTCCGGTCGGATGCGGGGCAGGCCCAGTCGCTGCGGATCGTGCGTCGGGGCCTGCGCCCCGACGGGACCGACGACGTGGTCGCGCTCGAGCGACGTGGCAACGACTGGCTGCTCCTCGAGCCCGCTCCACTCCGCGTCGACCAGCGGCAGACCGCGACCCTGGTCCAGGCGCTCGCCGGTCTCCGCGTGGACACGTTCCTGCCCGGCAAGCCGAGCGAACTCTCGCCGGTCGGCCCGGAGAAGCCGCCGGACGTGAGCCTCGAGATCGTCGGCGGCTTCGGTCGGGAGCCGGTCGACCTCTACTTCCTGAACGACAAGGCGGCGATCGTCGGTTTCGCCGGCGCTCGCGACCTGTGGTTCAGCTGTGAGGGCCGCGGATACCACCAGGTCGTCGAGGTGCCGATCCAGGCCATCCGTGCGCAGTGGCTGTTCCAGGCGTCGCTCGAGGACGTCTCGATGCTGCGGATCGAGGGGTGCGAGGGGCCCAGCTTCGAGCTCGAGCGCCAGCCTGGCGGTGCGTTCCGGCTGCTTCGCCCGCTGTCCTGGCCCGCGGACGCGACCGCGGTCAGCGAGCTCGTCCAGGGGCTCCGCAGCGTCTCGGTCGTCGAGTTCGCGGCCGACGGCGTCGACGACTTCGGACCCTACGGGCTGGGTGACGGCGGGCTGTCCCTCGAGCTCCAGGTCGGTGCCCGGCGCAGCAGCGAGCGCATCCTGTTCGGCGCGGACACGGGCGAGGGGTCGACGTTCGCTCGACGGGCGGACGAGCCCCACGTCGTCACGGTCCCGCGGGCCGCGGTCGATCGGGTGCGACGCCCGTTCTGGACCTACGTCGGTCGCCAGATCCTGCGGATCGAGGACGGTGGGCGCGTGCGCCAGCTGGTGCGTGCGCTGCCGGATGGCTCCGAGGTCGCCTTCGAGCGCGGCGCGGACGGGGCTTGGCGCCGTGGCGGCACCGGCGAGAAGCTGCCGCTCGTCGCGGACACGTTCGATCTGCTCCGCGATCTGCGCGCGGCGGAGATCGTCCCGGTCGCGATCGCCGACGCGAGCCCGGCCGGCAAGCTCAGGATCATCGCGGTCTCGGGTCAGGTGCTCGGCGAGCTCGATCTCGAGGCCACGCCGGACGGCCTGGCTTCCTGCCGCATGCCGGGCGCCGACGCGGTGCGCTTCGTGCTCAGCGCGCGCGACTCGCGCGACGTGCTCGCACTGCGCTGACAGGCGCGACCCGCCGGGGTGGCCACGCGATCGGATCGTGGCGGGGATCGCGGTCCGGCCGTGAACGGCTACACTCCGCACCCGATGGGTGGAATCCTCGAGTGGCGGTCGACGCTTCGTGTCACGTGCTCCCTGTTCCTCGGCGCGTCGCTGCTGGCCAGCTGCGCGACGAAGAAGGACGCGTTCGATCTCGCGGAGAACGAGCGGCTGTTCGTGCCGCCGTCGTTCGTCGCGACGGTGTCCGCGGACCGTGCGCTGTTCGTCGGTCCGGTGGTCGACGCCAGGGGGGGCGCTGCGGTCGTCGAGGCGGCCGGCCCGTACCCGACCTACTGGATGCCTGACACGACGTGGGACCGGCCTCTCGGGCCGATGATCCACGACTGCCTGACGGCGTCCCTGCGCCAGAGTCGGATCGCCGCGTCGATCGACGTCGACGCGCCGCCGTCCCGTAGCGCTGTGGTGCTCGAGGTCAGCCTCGTCGAGGCGCGGGCCGGTCAGGAGGAGCGTGAGTTCGGTCGGCGATCGCTCGCGTCGGTCGGTCTCCGCGTGGTCGTGCGTGGACCGGAGGGCGACGGCGGTCAGCGTCCGGTGCTCCTCGAAGAGTCGTTCGAGCAGACGGTGGGGACCGAAGTCGAGCCGCGCCCGCTCCGCGTGCCGGCCGTGTTCGGCCTCGCGCTCCGCCAGGTGTTGACGCGCGTCGTCGCGCGCCTCGACGCGGGCAACTTCACGCGGACCGGCCTGTCGGACCAGGGCGGAAGGTGAGCCGGCCCGAACTGGACGTCGATGCCTTCGTCCGCGGACTCCTGGACGACCCCGCGGGCATCGGAACGGTCGATGCGCACGTGCAGCAGCCGGCGCGACCGGCGCGAACCCTTCCCTACCCCGACTGGGTGCACCCGGACCTGCGTCGTGCGCTGGAAGGGCGAGGCATCCCGGCGCTCTACACGCACCAGCGGGAGGCGGCCGACGCGCTGCACGCCGGGCAGGACGTCGTGGTCGCGACTCCGACCGCGTCCGGCAAGTCGATCTGCTACCACCTCCCGGTGCTCGACCGGCTGCTCCGGGAGTCGGGTGATGCGCGCGCGCTGTACCTCTTTCCGACCAAGGCCCTCGCACGGGACCAGATGGCGGAGCTCGAGACGATCCTGTCCGGAGCCGATCGTGGCGAGGAGGGCGATCCGGGCCGGAGGCTCGTCGTGGCCGTCTACGACGGCGACACGCCGCCGGCGACGCGTCGCGCGCTCCGCGAGAGCGGGCACCTGCTGATCACGAACCCGCACATGCTGCACGCGGGCATCCTGCCGAACCACACGCGCTGGCAGGGTCTGTTCACCGGGCTGCGCTACGTCGTCGTCGACGAGGTGCACACGCTGTCGGGGATCTACGGGTCGCACTGCGCGAACATCCTGCGACGGCTCAAGCGGATCTGCGCGCACTACGGGTCGAACCCGGTGTTCTGCGCGAGCAGCGCGACGATCAGCAACCCGGGGGAGCACGCGCGGCGGCTGACGGAGCGCGACGTGAAGGTCGTCGACGAGGACGGCAGTCCACGCGGCCCGAAGCACTTCGTCTTCGTCAACCCGCCGATCACGTCGGAGGCGTCCGGGACGCGCGTTCCCGCGATGGAGTCGGCGCGCCAGCTGGGCGGGCGACTGCTCGGCACCGATCTGCAGTCGATCTACTTCCTGCGGACGCGCAACTCGACCGAGGTGCTGGTCAAGTATCTGCGCGACGAAGCGCGGACGCAGAAGGTCGACCAGGAGCGCGTCGCCGGCTACCGCGGCGGCTACCTGCCGGATCTCCGCCGTTCGATCGAGCGGGGGCTCCGCTCGGGAAAGGTCGGGGCCGTCGTGTCGACGAGTGCACTCGAGCTCGGCATCGACATCGGCAGCCTCGACGTCTGCGTGCTGGTCGGCTACCCGGGCACCGTGTCGAGCACGTTCCAGCGCGCCGGCCGGGTCGGACGCAGGCAGCGGAGTTCGGCCGTGGTCCTGGTGGCGCGCTCGTTCGCGATGGACCAGTTCCTGGTCCGTGAGCCCGGATTCCTCTTCGACAAGCCACGGGAGGTCGTGTCGATCGACCCGGACAACCCGATCATCCTGACGAACCACGTGAAGTGCTCGGCGTTCGAGATGCCGTTCGATCGTGGGGAAGGGTTCGGGGAGGCCGAGGGAGTCGACGAGGTCCTCGACTTCCTCACCGAGGATCTGGGCATCCTCGTCCGTTCAGGGGATCGCTACCACTTCGCGGCGGCGACCTTCCCGGCCGAGGGCGTCAGCCTGACGGCTGCCGACATGGACAACGTCGTGATCCACGATCGCGACACCGGCCAGGTGCTGGCCGAGATCGACCGCGCCAGCTCGATCACCGAGGTCTACGAAGGCGCGATCTACGGTCACCAGGGGGAGCAGTACCTGGTCGAGGAGTTCCGCTACGACGATCGCCGCGTCTACGTGCGGAGGGCGGACGTCGACTACTACACCGAGGCCGACACCGAGACCGAGGTCCGCGTCCTCCACGTCGACGAGACGGCACGTTTCGCCGGCTACCAGGCGCACCTCTGCGAGGTGCACGTGTCGACGCTCGCGAAGGCGTTCAAGAAGATTCGCTTCTACACGCGGGAGAACGTCGGGATCGGTGAGATCGACCTGCCGCCCGAGGAGTTCGAGACCGAAGCGTGCATCCTCGCGATCGATCCGCAGCTGGCCGAGGGACTCGGTCTGCAGCAGGGCGTGGACGGCGGAGGTCTGCGCGGACTCGCCGAGCTCGTCCAGGGTCTCGTGCCGCTGTTCGTGCGCGTCGACCCCGGCGACGTTCGCGTGACGCCCGAGCTGCGTCATCCTCACTTCGAGTGTCCGACGCTGACCATCCACGACCGCGTGCCGAACGGCGTGGGGCTGTCGGAGCGGATCTACCGCGCGCACGAGGCGATCCTCGAAGCGGCCGAGGGTGTCGTGCAGCGCTGTGCGTGTCGGACCGGCTGTCCGGCCTGCATCGGGCCGAGCGTCGACCAGGGGCGTCGCGGCAAGGCGCTCGCTCTGGCGGTGCTCCGCGGCATGCGGACGGGCAGGCGTGCGTCCGGGTCAGAGGGGACGACCCGAGGCGAGGACGCTGGGACCGTCCGGGAGTCGGCGGGTGAAGCGTGACCTCCGCGGCAAGCTGAGGCGCAGCCTCGGCGACGCTTCCACTCCGACGCCCCGAGCGGCGCCGGTCCGCTCGGGTGCGGGTCTGCGCGCATACCTCGAGCGGCGGCGAGACCGATTGGCCGGCCCGCCGCGTCCGCCCGTCGAGCTCCCGGAAGGCGAGGAGCGGGAGAACGCGCACGGATCGTTCTTCGTGCGCTCGATGCGCTACCCGTGGGACATGGTCCACGGCTGGTTCCCACTCGGCTCCGCGACCGGGACCGACTGGGACACGGTGGCCGGGCTCGCGAAGGATCCGGCGTTCGCGGCTGCGACGCTCGAGCAGTGCCTGTTCCTCGACACCGAGACGACCGGGTTGAGCGGGGGAGCGGGAACGACGGTGTTCCTCACGGGGCTGGGCTTCGCCGACGAGGATGGCTTCGTCGTCGAGCAGGTCTTCCTCCGCTCGTTCGCCGAGGAGCCCGCTGCGCTCGCCCACGTCGCCGCCCGCCTCGACGAGCGGCCGATCCAGGTGACGTTCGTCGGCAAGAGCTTCGACCGGCACCGGCTGCGCAACCGGATGGTCCTCCACCGGATCGAGTCGGCAGTGATGGACCCGCGGCACCTCGACCTCTACTACCTCGCCCGGCGCGCGTACGGGGCAGTCCTGCCCGACTGTCGGCTCCGCACCGTCGAAGAGCAGCGGCTCGGGCTCCGTCGGCACGACGACCTCCCCGGCTCCGAGGCGCCGCAGGCCTGGATCGACTGGCTGCAGGACGGGACGGGTCCGGTCGACCGCGTGCTCGAGCACAACCGGCTCGACGTGCTCTCCCTGGTCACGCTGCTCGGCCTGCTCGGCCGCCCGGTCACTCGCTGACCGCGGACCCGCGCTCGGCGACCCAGCGAGCGATCGCCTCCGGGTAGGCTTCGCACTCGGCTTCGAAGACCCGCGCCGCGAGCGTGCCCACGTCGTCGCCGGGCAGGACCGGCACCCGGCGTTGGACGAGCGGCGCGCCCTCGTCGTACCGGTCGTCGGCGTGATGGACGGTGCAGCCGCTCTCGGTCTCGCCGGCCTCGAGCACGGCCGTGTGCACGCGGTCGCCGTAGAACCCCTTGCCGCCGAACTTCGGCAGCAGCGACGGGTGGATGTTCAGCACGCGTCCGCGGAAGTCGTCGGCGATCGGGAACAGGCGGAGGTAGCCGGCGAGGCAGATCAGCTCGACTCCGTGCGCGCGCAGGAACGCGTAGATCCGGTCCGCGTCGCGCTCGACGAGCACCGGTAGCCCGGCCTTCGTCGCCCGGTCGATGCCGCCGACGCCTGGGCGGTCCGAGACGACGCAGGTGACGTCGGCGTGCAGTCGACCGTCGACGGAGCGATCGAGCAGGTTCTGGAGCGAGCGGCCGCTCCCCGACAGCAGGACGCCGATGCGCGTGCGGTTCATCGGGCGAGCGAGGCGACGATGCCGTTGATCAGGCTGGCCATCCGCGGCGCGGCGAGTTCGGCTGCATCGAGCATCAGTTCGATGTCCGTCGGCTCGGAGGACTCGACGTGCACCGTCTCGAGGACGCCGGCGAGCGCCAGGACCTCGAAGCCGCTGTGCACGGCGGCGAGCACCTCGGGCACGAGCGACATGCCGACCAGGTCGGCGCCCGCGCGCCGGAGGAAGCGGTACTCGGCGCGCGTCGGCATGCTCGGTCCCGGGACCGCTGCGAACACGGCCTCCATGCAGTTGAGTCCGATCTCCTGACCGACCTCCTTCGCGAGCCTCCGCCAGCGCGGCGGATAGGGCGCAGACATGTCCGGGAAGCGCGGTCCCAGATCGGCGGTGTGCGGCCCCTGCAGCGGATGCAGGTTCGAGAAGTTCAGGTGGTCCTCGACGACCGCGATCGAGCCGGGCTCGAGGTGTTTCGAGAGGCTCGACGCGCCCGCCGTCAGGATGAGGAGCTCGCAGCCCATCGCCTGGAGCACGCGGACGGGGAACGTGACGTCCTGCGCGGCGTGACCGTCGTAGGCCGCGAGCGGAGGGTCCCCGACGACCACCGGGACTCCCTCGAGGATGCCGCCGATGAGGTGCGACTCCTCGCCGAGCAGCATGCCGCCGGGCAGGTCCTGGCGGTGGAGGAGCTTCTTCTGCTTCAGCTGGTTGGAGACCGGTCCGTGGCCGGTGCCGAGCAGCAGTGCCACGCGCGGGCGCACCCCGAGCTGGTCGAGGAGCTCCTGGGAGGCTTTCTGGATCCGCTTCGCGAGCGGCGAGTCGTTGGGTTGGACCATCGTCGGCGTGCGGCTCTCGGCGCGGCCGCGATTATGCACCGACCCGGTGATCCAGCCGGATCACGAATCGAGGAACGGCCCGAGGAGGGCGCGGCATTCCTCCGGGGTGCGGCCGTCGACCGCGAATCGCTTGTCCCTCGAAGTCGCCCCGGAGAGCAGCGTGATCGCCCTCGTCGGCACGTCGAGCGCGGACGCCAGCACGGCCGCGATGTGCTGATTGGCGCGCCCGCGCTCCGGAGGTGCGGAGACCGCGATCTTCAGCGCGTCGCCGTGGACTCCGACGATCCGCTCACGGCTGGCACCCGGCTGCGCGCGCACGCGGATCGCGCAGCCGTCTTCGTGGGGTGAGAGCGCGAGAGCCGGTGCGCCCACGTCACCGCACGCAGCGGACGACCAGCGTGCCGCCCTTCTCGGAGCGGAGCTGCTCGGAGAGCGTCGCGGCCGCGAGGTTGCGGCGCGTCGACAGCGCCGTCAGAGAACGCGCGAGCAGCGCGCCCGCTTCGAGCTCGTCGCGCCACGCGGCCGCCCACGGCGTGTCGACGCCTGCGAGGTCGGCCAGGGCCGGCGTGAACGCGCCCGGGCGGTTGTCGAATGCCGAAGCGCCGGTGCCCGACGTGTCGTCGGTGTGGTCGAGGCTGCGAAGGTAGGCGGCGGCGGCCGGCACGTGGTGGGCGAGCGCGAGGCTGCCCAGGAACGCTGCGTGCGAGCCCAGTGGGGCTGCGGTCGTCGGCACGAACCAGACCTCCGGCCGCTCCAGTGCGACCGTGAGTGGGACGATCTCTTCCTTGGGGCGGATGCGCGGTCCCGACTTCAGGCGGAAGCCGTCGGCCGACGCGCCGGCCAGGGTGACCTCCTCCCCGGACCTCGGGTCGACGAAGGCGCGCGGGTTCGCGTCGAGGTCGGTCTGGAGGGCCTGCCAGTAGCCGACGGCTGCGCGGATCGCAGGCGCGAGCGCCGCGGCGCGCTGCCCGGCGAGGAACGACGACTGGGATGCTGCGATCGCGTCGAGCTGCGTTGCCGCATCCTCGAATCGCAGGGCTGCCAGCGCAGCAGCTATGCCTGAGTCGCCCAGGAACGCCTCGCGCAGCTGTGTCCAAGCCTCCGCCTGTGCGGACTCGGCGAGATCGGTGACGAGGTCGGCGACGCGCTGCTGGCCCAGGGTGGCCTGGGACGTGCGCTCCGCGCGGTCGGGAAGGAGCGCATCGGGCCATCCTCCCTCACCGACGAGCGCTGACAACGCGTCGGCAGCTGCCTTGGCTCCCTCCGCGTCCCGAATCGCGAGCGCCGCGTCGATCGCCTGGCTGCGTGCGTCGAGGAAGGCCGTCGCGCGTGCGCGCACCGTGGCTCCGAGCTCCGATCGGGCTGCCACGAGTTCGGGCGCATCGGCAAGACCCGGGTCCTCGGGCGTCCCGGCGAGTGCGGCCGCGGCGGCCGGCAGGTCCTCGGCGGTCAGCGCCCGTTCGACGGCAGCGCGCAACGCGGCCACCGCGCCGTCGATCGCCGCGCGCCGCCTCATCTCCGCAGCCTCGCGCGCCTGCATCTCGCTGCGGATCG
>JAQCBR010000133.1 GCA_027621295.1 Planctomycetota bacterium | reverse complement strand
CGCCACGCCGCAGAGCAAACCCGCGACCGCGAGCTGCCGCGTCCTCGATCCGCCGCCTTTCCCCCCTGCGGGAACGGCCCGGAGGGCCCGGTCGACAAGGATCAGTTCCCGTACGCCTCGACCTCGGTCAGCCGGCTGAACGACGGGAACGTGAAGTTCTCGCAGCCGTCGGTCTCGATGCGGATCGCGCGCACCGTCCTCGGATCGAACCGGTGGTCGACGAAGCGGTTCTCGCCGCGGTCACCCGACTGCGTGCGCCCTACCTGCTCGAAGGTCTCCCAGTCCGCCGAGACGAACAGTCGGTAGCTCTCCCAGCTGTTCCCCACCGCGATCTCGTGGACCCGCACACGCCCGACCTGCGCAGGCTCCCGCAGCTCGATGTCGATGACCAGCGGCTCGGGCTTGGTGGGGTAGCCGAGAAAGAGGTCGAACTGATCCGTGATGCCGTTGGTCAGCCGCGACGGCCCGAAGTCCGGCTGGTGCATCGCCGCAGAGGGCGTCACGCGCGCGCCGAACGCGAGGTTGCCCGACGCCGCGGCGGCACCCGGGTCCGCCATCGGCATCTCCGGCAGCTCGAAGCCCGAGATCACCTCGAGCCGTGGCAAGAGCTGGGCCTCGCGCGCCGCGTAGTCCTCGAACGGCAGCTCCGAGCCGTAATCCCACGCCCGCGTCGCCGCCGCCCCGAAGCGCTGGACGCACATCGCCAGCAGGTTCTGCTCCCGCCCCTCCCAGAACGGCATGCAGAAGCCCAGCACGCTGCTCGTGTCCGCCAGCCACTGCGGCTCGCGGAACGACGGCAGACCCGGGTGCACGTTCCTGAGCCGCCGCAGATCGACCGCGTAGATCTGGTCGGTCGGCACCCCGGTGAAGTTGTTCCGCGGGTAGTGATCGACGACGTAGAACGGATCCCACGACGCGTTCACGACCCGGTAGCCAGCCTCGACGATCTTCGGCATCGGGAAGTAGGAGCCCTCCCACGCCACGTGCACGACGTCCTCGGCGACCTTGCTGTCGCCCTCGCCGAGCCCCGGCCCCTCCCAGACCAGCGTCGTGCGCCCGAGGCTCTTCACGAACGCGTTCAGCCGGTTGATGAACGCCCGCTGCTCGCTCTGCGGAACCCCGTGCACCTCGTCCGCGCCGATGTGCACGTAGGGCGTCGCGCGGAACACGTCGAGCATCTCGCGGATCAGCGTCTCCACGCCACGCTGCGCGACCGGCGAGGTCGCGAGCTCCAGCGTGTCCTTCCCGAACACGTCCGGACGCCGGCTCCGCAGCAGCGAGGAGTGACCCGGCACCTCGATCTCCGGCACCACGGTGACACCGCGCGCCTGGCTGTAGGCCTCCAGCTCCCGGAAGTCCTCGACCGTCCAACCCGCCCGCTCGCTCTGCAGCTCCGGGAACGCCGCGGACGGCCACGAGATCAGCTGGTCGTCCGTCAGGTGCAGCTGCAGGTAGTTCCCGCGGTAGAACCACATCATGTCGACGACGTGGCGCAGCGTGGCCGGCGAGTGCGGGTTGCGCCCCATGTCGACCATGAACGAGCGGTGCCCGAAGTCCGGCGACTCCTCCCAGGCCCCGTCCGCGAAGCGCGCGTCGCCGCCTTCGATGCGGACCCTTCGCAGCAGGTCCGACGCCGCGTAGGCCGCACCCGCAGTCCCGCCCGCCTCGACCGTGACGTTCGATCCCTCGACGGTCACACGGTAGCCCTCGGCTCCGAGCCCATAGCCGAGCCCGAACGCGACCGCGACACCGTCCCCGGCCACCCCCATCCCAGCACCCTCCACACCGAGCCGCCGCAGCGCCTGCACGAAGGCCTCGGCCTGCGGCAGGAGCACGGCCGTCTGCACGCGGACGGAGACGTCTTGGGGCGACGGCGGGAGGGCGCTCGCGAGCAGGAAGGACAGCGGGAGGACGGTCAGCATGTGACTCGAGCTTCGCCGCGCGCGGGAGATCCGCGGCCGGCGACGCCGAGACTACCGGGCTGTGCGCGAGCGCGAACCCGCCGGGACCCGGAACGCCACGCGCGTCAGGACTTCCCTGCGCCGCTTCAGCCCAGCTGCACCGAGAGACGGCTCAGCGACCCGTACTCGAACCCCTCGATCGGAAACGTCACCTCCGGCCCCCGGTCCGCCACAGCACCCGCGGCGACCAGCAGCGGCACGAAATGGTCGTCCGTCGGATGCGCCAACCGCAGCGCCGGCGCCCTGTCACGGAACGCGACGAGCTCGTCGAAGGCCCGCGCCCTGAGGCATCCACGGAGCCAGTCCTCGAACTCCAACGCCCAGGCCGGCGGCGGCGACCCGTCCCCACCCCAGTCGAGCGCGCCGAGGTTGTGCACAGCACCGCCGCTGCCGAGCACCAGCACGCCGGAGTCCGCCAGCCACGCCAGCTCCCGACCGAGCTCGAACAGCCGCGCAGGCTCAAAGCGCCACGGCACCGACAGCTGCAGCACGGGCACGTCGGCCGACGGATACATGTGCAGGAGCGGCACCCACACCCCGTGGTCCCAGCCGCGCTCGTCGTCGCGCCCGAGCCCGGGCACACGGGACTCGAGTTCGCGCGCCAGCTCGCCGGCCGCAGGCGCCGCATACCGCAGCTCGTGGAGCGCACGCGGAAAGCCCGCGAAGTCGTAGAGCAAGGGCCGCGGCTCCCGCGCCCCCAGGGTCGGCGGCGCATCGAGCCAGTGCGCCGACAGCACGAGCACCGCGCGCGGCTTCGGCAGCCCGGCCGCCCAGCGCGTCAGGTCCGCCCCCTTCCCCGCGTCGAGCGCCAGCGTCGGCGCTCCGTGCGAGACGAAGGCGGTCGGCATGCGGCGCGGCACTTCGATCCTCGGGTCTGGGTCCATGCTCGCTCTCAAAGCGCAGAGGTCCCGGTCGCGGCGCGCGGCGGAGACGGAGCCAGATCGATCACGCCGACTTCGACCTGCTGCCCGCGAGGCCGGCGTCGACCGAAAGGCTGCCCGCACCGCCGACCAGCACCGCCGCGGCGAGGCCGATCACGAGCAGGTGGTACTCGTAGCCCTCCCCTTCCTGGGCCCCGAACCAGTTCATGAAGAAGCCGTTCGCGAGGTGGACCTTCTGGATCGCGCCCACCATCACCGCGATCAGGCCGATCGCCGCCGGGCGAGCGAGGAAGCCCACCGCGAGCAGCAGCGACCCGACGAACTCGATCAGGATGACGAGGGCCGCGACCACCCACGGCAGCCCGAGCGTCTCGCTGGTGAAGAAGCCCATCGTGCCCGACCAGCCCGCCCCGCCGAACATGCCGAGGGCCTTCTGCGCGCCGTGCGGGAACATCACCGCCGCCAGCGTGAGGCGCGCGATCAGGAGCGGCAGGCCGCCCTTGGTAGAGAACAGGACGTTGGAGATGAGGTTGCTCATGGTTCGGTTCGTGGCTGCGGAAAGAAGGACGAGGAAGCGCGAGGCCGCGACTCAGCGCTGGGGCCGCGCGCTGCGAACGCGGTCGAGCACACGGATCAGCTCGCGGAGATCGGCATCGGAGAGATCCCCGAACACCTGACGCTCGACGGCCTGGAGCGGGCGGTCGAGGGAGCGCACCAGGTCCGCGCCGGCATCCGTGATGCGCGCGATGACCTGTCGGCGGTCTTCCTGCGAACGCTCGCGGACGATCAGCCCCTTCTGCTCGAGCCGATCGAGCAACCGCGTGATGCCCGGGGTGCGCTCGATCATGCGAGCGCCGATCTCGAGCGTCGGCAGCCCCGCCTTGCCGGCCCCGCGGAGGATGCGCAGCACGTTGTACTGCTGCAGCGTCAGGTCGGGCCCCGCCGCCAGCATGTCCTGCAGCGGCCATCGCACCGTCTCCGCGGTCAGCAGCAGCGCGACCAGGGCCTCGGCGCTGGCGGACCGGAACGGCCGGGTCTGCTTGAGCGCAGCCTGCACGCTGCCGGGCGGGACATCCGCGCGGGGCCGCGAGGGCCTCGGAGAGGGACTGGTCATCGAGCGGGAGCCTAGGCACCTTCCTTGACGCATCAAGTGTTGACTAGTGCCCCATATGTCCCGAGCCGGTTCGACCCGCGGGCGGGGAAGGCCCACGGACCCGCACAGAGGCGAGGCACAGCGGCACCCTGGGCCGGTAGGCTGCCCCTCCCATGTCGCTCCCGAATCCGGCCACCCTGATCCAGCGACTCGACCACGAGCGGTCGCGGGGCCGTCTCTGGCGCGCGCGCGAACTCGCACAGCAGTATCCGCGTGCCCTCTACGACCCGGAGCTCTGGCTCCGGTGCGGAGAGACGTTCCTCGAGATCCACGACCCGGAGCGCGCCGGAAGGCTGCTGTTCCTCGCCGGCTCGCGCGATCCAGCCCACGGCGCGGCGATCGCGCTGTACCTGGCCCGCCACGACGCGCACGCGATCCGCAGGCACCTGGGCCGCCTGCCGAGCCTCGACGTCCTCCCGGCCGAGACCCGGCTGGCCCTGGCCGAGCGCGGCATCGTGGAACTCCCGAAGCCCACCACAGCGCCAGACACCCCGCACCGGCTCGGCGACCTGCTCGCGGTCAGCTTGGCGCTCGCCCTGCTCACCCTGACGGCCATCGGCGCGCTCACGGTCTACCGCTGGCTGACCGGCTGACGCCGGCCGACGCGGGCCGGCTACCGGACGAGCAGCGTCGGGACCGTGGAGGCGCGGAGCAGGCCGTTCGTCCGGCTGCCGACGAACAGACTCCGCAGCCAGGAGTGCGCGTAGGCCCCCATCACCAGCAGGTCGCTCCCGGTCTCGCGGATCGCCGCCGCCACGCCGCGCTCGACGTCCCCGGTGGCCTGCACCACGGCAGGCGACCGGCCGGCCTTCGCCAGCAGATCCACCGCTGCCGCGAGCGACCGATCCCCTTCGGCTGCACCCGCCGCGAACAGGTGAACCGGAAGCCCTTCGAACAGCGGACTGCGGGCGACGAACTCGACGGCCTTGCGCGTGGTCCGGCGGCCATCGAGCGCGAGGAGAACCCGCCGCGGCTCCTGCCACGCGTCGGTCACCGTCAGGATCGGACGGCGCAGCGCGCGCAGCATGCGCTCGAGGTTGCGGCCCAGGTCCCGCTGCGTGATCTCCGCCGACGCGCCGCGGCGGCCGAGCACGAACAGCTGCACGTCCGATTCCTGCTCGACCAGGGTCTCGTCGAGCGAGCCGTGCCGCTGCCGCACGTCGACGCTCGGACAGCCGGCGGCAGAGGCCCGCTGGCGCAGTCGCTCGAGAAAGATCCGACCGCGTTCGCGCGCCGCCCGCGTCCGGGCCTCGTCCTCGCGGCTCAGCTCCCCGAGCAGCTCCTCGCGCGAGTCGATGCCGATCGCGCCGCTGTGGTCGTGCGTCGATGCGACCTCCGGCTCGCGGTCGATGACGTGCAGGAACTCCAGCGGCGCATCCAGTCGACGGGCCGCCCAGGCGGCGTAGTCGGCCACGGTGTCGGCGAAGTGCGACTGGTCGACGCAGGCGAGGACGCGCGCGCTCCGGGCTGATGGATCGTCTTGCATGATTCAGTGCCCCATCAGCTGTTCGACGGCGTCCGCCTTGTCGTGCACCGCGAAGCGGTCGACGAGCGTGGCGCTGGCCTGGTTCATCCCGACCACCTCGACCTCGGTGCCCTCGCGGCGGAACTTGACCACCACCTGGTCGAGGGCCCCGACGCCGGTGATGTCCCACAGGTGGGCCCTGGATACGTCGATGCGCACCCGGTCGACGACCTCGCGGTAGTCGAACGAGCCCTTGAACCGCTCGGCCGACGCGAAGAACACCTGACCGGTCACCCGGTAGACCCGCAGCCGCCCCTCTTCGTGCGACTGCGACCCGACGTGCAGCACGTTGCTCACCTTCCGCGCGAAGAAGGCACCGGACAGCAGCACGCCGACGATCACCCCCTTGGCGAGGTCGTGCGTCGCCACCGTGGTGACGACGGTCGCCACCATCACGATGCTGGAGCTGCGTGGGTGCGTGCGCAGGTTGGCGAGCGAGGCCCAGCTGAACGTCCCGATCGACACCATGATCATCACGGCGACGAGCGCCGCCATCGGGATGCGCGCGACGACGTCACCGAGGAAGACGACGAGCACCAGCAGCGTGACCCCGGCCGTCAGGGACGACAGCCGCCCCCGCCCGCCCGACTTCACGTTGATCACCGACTGGCCGATCATCGCGCAGCCGGCCATGCCGCCGAGCATCCCCGCGCAGAGGTTGGCCACGCCCTGCCCCACGCACTCGCGCTGCTTGTCGCTCGGCGTGTCCGTCAGCTCGTCGACGATCGTCGCCGTCATCAGGCTCTCGAGGAGGCCGACCACCATCAGCGTCGCCGCGTACGGCAGGATGATGCGAAGCGTCTCCAGGTCGAACGGCACGTCCGGCCACAGGAAGGTCGGCAGACTGGACGGCAGAGCACCCATGTCCCCCACCGTGCGCAGCTCGATGCCGAAGCCGATGCTGACCGCGGTCAGCACCACGATCGCGATCAGCGGCGACGGCACCGCCCGCGTCAGGAGCGGCACCAGGTAGATGATCGCCAGCCCCGCCGCCGTGAACGCGTAGACCGGCCACGCCGCGTTGGTCAGCTCCGGGAGCTGCGCGAGGAAGATCAGGATCGCCAGCGCGTTGACGAAGCCGGTCACCACCGACCTGGACACGAACCGCATCAGCCGGTCCAGGCGCAGCGCCGCCGCGCCGAGCTGCAGCACGCCGGTCAGGAGCGTCGCCGCCAGCAGATACTGGAGCCCGTGGCTCTGCACGAGCGTGACCATGACCAACGCCATGGCCCCGGTCGCCGCCGAGATCATCCCCGGACGCCCACCCACGAACGCGGTGACGGTCGCGATGCAGAACGACGCGTAGAGGCCGACCGCAGGATCGACCCCGGCGATCAGCGAGAACGCGATCGCCTCCGGGATCAGAGCCAGCGCGACGACGAGGCCGGCGAGCAGGTCCTGGCGGGGGTTCGCCAGCCAGTCCTTGTAGATCGAACGCATGCAGAGCCAGAGGTGGAGAGAGGCGACTCGTCGACGCGCCCCTGGCACGGGCATGACGCAACGATCGGACAGCGGCCACGGACCGGCCGAGACGCGCGAACAGGGCCCCGGACGGGCCCGAGCGACAGCCTCCCGATCTCTACGACACGGTGGTCACCACGGTCTGCCGACGCCCGAGCAGCTCGGCCTGCGACCGCGAGGGGCGAGGAGGGTAACGATGCCCCATCGACATGCAAGCCGCCGTGCAGTGCCCGCTGCGCCCCCGAACGGCCCGACGCCGGTGCCGATGCGCGGCCGGAGTTCCGGTCACCGCTTCGCTACGCGACCCGAACGCCCACGAAGAGCCGTCGTGCAGGCGTGAACGACCGCGCTAACCTCTCCCGCGGAGAGCCTGGCTACCGCCCCCAAGACGATGCACGCGGACTCGTGCCCCTTCTGCCCGCCCGACCCCGAGCTGGTCCTCGCCGACACCGGCACGGTCCTGATCCTCGCGGACCGCTACCCGCTCAACCCGGGCCACTGCCTGATCATCCCGCGGCGGCACTTCGCGCGCTGGTCGGACGCGACCCCGACCGAGAAGCAGGCCCTGCTCGACTCGATCGACCGGGCGCAGGCGCTGGTCCAGGAACGCCATCCGGCCGAAGCGTTCAACGTGGGCTGGAACGACGGACCGGCCGCGGGCCAGACCGTCGGCCACTTCCACATCCACGTCGTCCCCCGCGTGCAGGGCGACGTCGACGACCCGAGAGGCGGCGTGCGCTGGGTGATCCCCGACCGCGCCGCCTACTGGCGCACCCCGGCGCCGGAATACGCACAGGCCCTGCTCGCAGCCCCACACGCGGAGGGCCTCGTCTCGGGCGAGTCCGACCCGCTGCTCCCCCACCTCGCCAGCTGCTTCGCACGCGCGACGCGCGTCGACATCGCGGTCGCCTTCGTGATGCGAAGAGGCGTCGAGCTCGTGCGCCCGCACCTCGAAGACCTGCTCGCGTTCCGCGGGTCACCGGGCCAGCTCCGCCTGCTCACCGGCGACTACCTGTCCGCCACCGACCCTGACGGCCTCGAAGCCCTGCTCGACCTGCCCGGCGACGCCGCGCAGCGCGACCTGCGCGTGTTCGAGGCCCGCGACCGGAGCTTCCATCCGAAGAGCTACATCTTCCACCTCGACGACGGCACCGGCGTCGCCTTCGTCGGCAGTTCGAACCTGTCGCAGGCGGCGCTGCAGTCCGGCGTCGAGTGGAACTACCGCGTCGTCCAGTCGCAGGACCGCGCCGGGTTCGCTGCCGTGGTCCAGGCGTTCGAGGCGCTCTTCGCGCACGGCAACACCCGCCCGCTGAACCACGCATGGATCGCCGCATACCGCGAGCGGCGGCGCGCACAGCACGAAGCATTGGCCGGCAGCACTCCCTCCTGGGGCGCCCCGTCCCGACCGAACCCGGAGCCCGAGCACGTCGCGGAGTCGGAGCCCGCCGAGGCCGCTCCGGTTCCCCACACGTTCCAGGCGGAGGCGCTCGCAGCCCTCCAGGACACGCGAAGCGAGGGCAACACCGCGGGCCTCGTCGTGCTCGCCACGGGCCTCGGCAAGACCTGGCTCGCCGCGTTCGACAGCCAGCCCTTCGCGCGGGTGCTCTTCGTCGCCCACCGCGAGGAGATCCTCGACCAGGCGCTCCGCACGTTCCGACGCATCCGCCCCGACGCGTCGCTCGGCAGGTTCACGGGCACCGACAAGTCCCCCGACGCGGACGTGCTGTTCGCGTCCATCCAGACGCTCGGCCGCGCGACGCACCTCCGCTCGTTCCGCCCGGACCACTTCGACTACATCGTCGTCGACGAGTTCCACCACGCCGCCGCGAGCACCTACCGCCGGCTGATCGATCACTTCGATCCCCGCTTCCTGCTCGGACTGACCGCCACGCCCGAGCGCACCGACGGCGCCGACCTCCTGCAGCTCTGCGGCCACAACCTCGTCTACACCGCGACCCTCGGCGACGGCATCCGCGGCGAACAGCTCAGCCCGTTCCACTACCTCGGCGTGCCGGACGACGTGGACTACGCGCAGATCCCGTGGCGCAGCAGCCGCTTCGACGAGGAGGCGCTGACCGGGGCCCTCGCCACGAACCAGCGCGCCCAGAACGCACTCGAGCAGTTCGAAGCCCACGCCGGCACCAAGGCCCTCGGCTTCTGCTGCTCGCGGAAGCACGCGGACTTCATGGCCGCCTACTTCAACAGCCACGGCAAGCGCGCCGCGGCCGTGCACTCGGGCGAGACCAGCGACCCGCGCGCGCTGGCGATGGAGGCGCTGCAGCGCGGCGATCTCGACATCGTGTTCTCCGTCGACATGTTCAACGAAGGCGTCGACGTGCCGACCATCGACACGGTGCTGATGCTCCGCCCCACCGAGAGCCGGATCATCTGGCTCCAGCAGCTCGGGCGCGGCCTCCGCAAGGCCGAAGGCAAGGAGCGGCTCCAGGTGATCGACTACATCGGCAACCACCGGGTCTTCCTCAACAAGCCACAGGCTCTGCTCGGTGCACTGATCGGACTCGGCGAGGGACAGGAGGCGCTGCGCGTCGCGCTCCAGAAACTCAAGGAAGGCAACCTGGGGTTGCCGCCCGGCTGCGAGATCACCTACCAGCTGGTCGAGACGTTCCTCGACGAGCTGCTGAAGCCAACGTTCGGCGCAGACCGCCTCCGCGCCAGCTACACAGACTTCCGCGAGCGCAACCAGCGCAGGCCCACCGCCGCAGAGATGCACGGCAGCGACTGCCTGCCCAAGACGACGCTCAAGAAGGCCTTCGGATCCTGGTTCGGATTCGTGCGCGAGATGGACGACCTGTCCCCCGAGGAGAGCGCAGCCCTCGACGCCGCCCGCGAGTTCCTCGACCACCTCGAGACCACGCGGATGTCGATGAGCTTCAAGATGCTCACGCTCCGCGCGTTGCTCGCTGCCGACGCGCTCCCGGGCTCGATCGGCCTCGACGAACTCGCCGAGCGTTTCGATCGGGCCGCGAAGCGCTCACCGCTGCTCCGAACCGAGGTCGACGACAGCGTCGCAAGACACCCGTCGCTCAAGGCCATGCTCCGGGTCAACCCGGTAAAGGCCTGGGCCGGCGGTCCGTTCTTCGAGTTCGCGAACGACACGCTGCGCTCCTCGTTCGACGTGCCCCAGTCGCTCCGTGCCCCCTTCCGAGCTCTCGTCGAGGAACTGATCGACTGGCGCCTCGCCGAGTACCTGGACAGCAGCATCGGCAAGTCCTTCGAGTGCAAGGTCATCTCGAACAAGAAGGACCCGATCCTCAAGCTGCCCGACCGCAGCAAGTTCTCCGGTCTGCCCAAGGGGAAGGTCCCCCTCGTCGCCGACGGCCGCCGCTTCGACGCCAAGTTCGCCCAGATCGCAATCAACAAGATCACCGAGCCAGGCGAGGACACCAACGAGCTGCCGGGTCTCCTCCGCGGCTGGTTCGGGCCCGATGCGGGTAAGCCCCAACGATCCGAGAGCGTCGTCTGCGAGCGCCATAGCGACGGCTACCGGATGCGCCCCCTGCGAAAGCAGCTGTCGGACCCGCTAAAGGTCCACGACGACGCGGGCAACCCGATCGACGCAACCTTCCAGGTCGAGAAGACGGGCGACGCGGTGTCCGTCGTGTTCTTTAGCCGAGGCGGCACCAAAGGCGCCCCAGACCAGCGCAACTCTGACTACCACCAAGGCCTCGAGCTGCTGTTGTCGCGCATGGCCAAGCTCGGCCTGACCCTGATCGACGCACAGCTCGACACCCGCCAGGTCAGCGACACCCACTCACCGGAGCAGCGCCGTCTCCACATCGAAGGCCAGCCCTTCCCGATCGAGCTGGCGACCGTGACCGACCTCAAAGAGCTACGAAGCCGACTCGGAAGCGCACAGGCCAAGGCGGGTCGCCGGCCCGGCGCGACGGGAAGCGGCAACTCGACGAAGCAGGTGCGATTGCTCGTGAGCTCGATCGACGAGGCCGAACGCGATCAGCTCCCAGCCCAACTCGCGGGTCGAGCCCTGAATTGAAGTTTGGTCGGCTTCGTGGATTCGCTGCAGCGCGCGGCGAAACGGCAGGGTGCTCCGTCGAGAGTTACCCACACACCCAACAGGGTCACGCCCGACACGAGCCCAGCCCCCGCCCCATGCGCCTCTCCCTCACCACGCTCGCCCTGCTCATCGCCCTCTCCGCCTGCCAGAGCCCCGCACCCCCCTCCGACCGCACCCTCCACGCAGACGTCCTC
>JAQCBR010000132.1 GCA_027621295.1 Planctomycetota bacterium | reverse complement strand
CCGCCTCGCCGACGCCGAGCCCGCCCCGGGGCTGGCAGGCGGAGCCCGCCCGCTGGTCGTGCTGCACCCCGGCGCCAGCGCGTTCGCCGCGTTCAAGCGCTGGCCGGTCGAACGGTTCGCAGACCTGGCCGCACGGCTCACCCGCACCGACTTCCGCGTCGCGGTCAGCTTCGGACCCGGAGAGCAGGCGTTGGGACGCTCGATCCACGAGGCCGCGCCCGGCGTCGTCCTGCTCGACGGCACGGAACTCGGCCTGCTCCGGCTGGCCGCAAGCTACCGGACAGCCGACCTCGTCGTCGCGGCCGACACCGGCCCGCTGCACGTCGCCGCCGCCGCAGGCGCCCGGGTCCTCGCGCTGTTCGGCCCCAAGGACACGCGGCTCTACGGCCCGCGCGACCACGGCGCCGGTCACCGGACGCTGTTCCACGACGTGCCGTGCCGGCCGTGTCGGAGGCGACGCTGCGCGTCCCCCATCTGCATCCTCGGCCTCGACGTCGACACGGTCGAAGCCGAGGTGCGCGCCATGCTCGGAGGACAGCCGTGACCGACGAACCGCTCGATCGTGTGCCCGTCACGGTGATCCGCCACCCGAAGGAGCGGATCAGCAAGTGTTCGCTCCGGTTCCTGCACGATCGCCCGGAGTTCACGTTCCTCCGCGCGCGTCAGGGCCTCCAGTTCGACGCGACGGGTTTCCTGCTGCTCGCGGTCGACGCGCCTCCGTTGGATCTGTCCGACCGCGGCCACCCGCTCCTGCTGCTGGACAGCACTTGGCGGTACCTCCCACAGGTCGCCGCCTGCGTCATCGGCGAGCCGATCCGACGTTCGATCCCCGGCGACGTCCGGACCGCCTACCCCCGCGTGAGCAGGCACTTCGAGGACCCGACCGGCGGCCTCGCATCGATCGAAGCGCTCTACCTCGCGAAGCGCCTCCTCGGCGACGACGACGCATCGCTGCTCGATGGCTACCACTGGCGCGAAGAGTTCCTCCGCCAGTTCGACGCCGACACAGCCTGAGGTTGGACGCGCCCGCCCCGCGGTTAGCATCGCCGCGATGCCCGAGAACGCGCTGCGACGACTGCTCCCTTCGCTCAGCGTGTCGGGAGTCGGCCGGCGGATCGTGCTCGGCTTCCTCGTCGGCATCGTCGCCGGGCTCGGCGCGATCGTCTTCAACCTCGCGTGCAGCGCCGGGTCGTGGATGTTCCTCGACTCGGTGGCCGGCTACCGCCAGGACACCCCGGCCGGCGAACACCACTTCGTCCCCCAGACCGACACGCCGTTCCAGCTGTGGCTGCTCCCGGTCTGCGCGGCGATCGGCGGCCTGCTGTCCGGCTGGATCGTCTGGAAGTTCGCGCCCGAGGCGTCCGGCCACGGCACGGACGCTGCGATCGACGCCTACCACCGCCGCGACGGCCGGATCTCGTCGAAGGTCCCGCTGGTCAAGATCGTCGCGTCCGCGCTGACGATCGGCAGCGGTGGGTCCGGCGGCCGCGAGGGCCCGATCGCGCAGATCGGGGCTGGCTTCGGCGCGTGGCTCGCCGACCGGTTCGGTCTGTCGAGCCGCGAACGCCGCCTGCTCCTCGCGTCGGGCATGGGAGCCGGGGTCGGCAGCATCTTCCACGCGCCGCTCGCCGGAGCTCTGTTCGCCGCCGAGATCTTCTACTCCGAGGCCGAGTTCGAGTCCGACGCGCTGATCCCCGCCGCGGTGTCGACGATCGTCGGCTACAGCGTGTTCTCGTCGCTGACGTCGTTCGAACCGCTGTTCGCCGGCGCGGACTACACGTTCGACAACCCGGTCGAGCTGCTGCTGTACGCGGTCGTCGCGGTGCTCGTCACGCTCGCCGCGGGGCTCTTCGTCAAGGTCTTCTACGGCATCCACGACTTCTGCGAGCGCCTGCGCTGGCCGCCCGGGGTGCGACCGATGGTCGGCGGGCTGCTGACCGGACTGATCGGCGTCGGCTTCTACCACCTCGCCGACGGCGATGTCCGCGTGCTGGACGTGCTGTCGTTCGGCTACGGCACGCTCGAGGACGCGCTGCTGGGCGAAGCAGAGATCTCGCTGCTGCTGCTGATCGCGCTCGGCAAGATGCTGACGACGTCCGTGTCGATCGGCTCCGGCGGATCGGGCGGCGTCTTCGGCCCGTCGATGGTGATCGGCGGCGCGGTCGGCGGAGCGGTCGGCGTGCTCGGCGACCAGTGGTTCCCCGACATCGTCGCGCACCCGGGCAGCTACGCGCTGGTCGGCATGGCGGGCTTCTTCGCCGCGGCCGGCAAGGCGCCCATCTCGACGCTCGTGATGGTTTCGGAGATGACCGGCAACTACAAGCTGATCGTCCCCGCGCTGTGGGTCTCGGCGCTGGCCTTCCTGCTCGGCCGCCCGTTCAGGCTCTACCGCAGCCAGGTCCCGACCCGCGTCGACTCCGACGCGCACCGGCACGAGATGTTCGTCGACCTGCTCGCCGACACGCGCATCCAGGACCTGATCGACGACGGGCTGCTGCGCACCGACATCGCGACCGTGCCCGAGGCGATGCCGCTCGACGCGCTGGTCCACCTGTTCGCCGAGACGACGCAGCACTACTTCCCGGTCGTCGACGCCGAGGGTCGGATGGTCGCGATCCTGTCCGCGAACGACGTCCGCCGCTTCGTCGAGGACCTCCACGTCGGCCAGACCGTGATCGCCGCCGACCTGGCGATTCCCTCCGTCGTCGTGCTGCGCCCGTCCACCGACCTGGAGACCGCCCTCAAGCGCTTCGTGTCGCTGGACGTCGAGTCGCTGCCGGTCGTCGACCAGGACGACGCGACGAGGGTCCTGGGGCTGCTGTCACGCCGCGAGCTGATCCGCCACTACCAGGCGGTCCGCGAGGACTTCCGCGCGCGCAACGAGGCGAGCTGATCGCGCCGCGTCAGCCCGGCGCACCCTTCCGACGCGCGGCCCGCTTCGGTCGCTTGAACACCTCGTCGGCCACCTGCTCGAAGCGGTCGACGTAGGTGAAGCTGAGGCCGCGCACGAGATCGGGCTTCAGCTCCTCCACGTCGCGGCGATTCTCGGACGGCAGCACGACGCGCTTCAGCCCGTAGCGCTTCGCGGCGAGCACCTTCTCGCGGACACCGCCGATCGGCAGCACCTCGCCGACGAGCGTCATCTCGCCTGTCATCGCGAGGTCGGCGGGCGCGCGCCGATCGGTGAGCAGCGACACGAGCGCCGTCGCGATCGTGATGCCCGCCGACGGACCGTCCTTGGGGATCGCGCCGGCCGGGAAGTGCACGTGGAACCCACATCCCTCGCAGCGCGACAGGTCGAGCCCGAACCGCTCGGCGTGCCCCTTGAGGAAGTTCAGCGCGATCCGCACCGACTCGGACATCACGTCGCCGAGGCTGCCGGTCAGCGTCAGGCCCTTCTCACCCGGCACGCGAGCCGCCTCGATGTAGAGCACGTCGCCGCCGTGCGGCGTCCAGGCCAGACCCTGCACCACGCCCGGCACGTGGACCTTGCGGTCGGTGTCGGACGCGTAGCGGGGCGGGCCGAGGAGCTTCTCGAGGTCTTCCAGACGCACGGCACCCGGAGGCTTGCGGCGCTGGGCGACCGCGGAGGCAGCCTTGCGGCAGAGGCGGACCACGGACTTCTCGAGACCGCGCACGCCCGCCTCCCGCGTGTAGAGGTGCACGATCTTCCGCAGCGTCGGGACCGACAGCGACAGCTGGCGACGGTCGATGCCGTGCCGCGCGAGCTGCTTCGGCAGGATGTGGCGGCGCGCGATCTCGACCTTCTCCTGGACCAGGTAGCCCGGGAGCTCGATCACCTCCATGCGGTCGCGGAGGGGTGCCGGAATCTGCGGCAGCACGTTCGCGGTCGCGAGGAACATCACGCGCGACAGGTCGAACGGCACGTCGAGGTAGTGGTCGAGGAACGCGTGGTTCTGCTCGGGGTCGAGGACCTCGAGCAGCGCCGACGACGGGTCACCGCGGAAGTCCTGACCGAGCTTGTCGATCTCGTCGAGGACGATGACAGGGTTGTTCGTCCCGCACGCCTTCATGCCCTGCAGGATGCGACCGGGCATCGCACCGATGTAGGTCCGGCGGTGCCCCTTGATCTCCGCCTCGTCGCGCATGCCGCCGAGGGAGAAGCGCCAGAACTCGCGCCCCATCGCGCGCGCGATGCTCCGCCCGAGGCTGGTCTTGCCGACGCCCGGAGGGCCGGCGAAGCAGAGGATCGATCCGGCCTGCTCCTTCTTCAGCTTGCGGACCGCGAGGAACTCGAGGATGCGGTCCTTGATCTCCTCGAGGCCGTAGTGGTCCTCGTCGAGGACCGCGGCCGCGCGCTTGAGATCCTGCACGTCCTGGCTGGCCTTCGACCACGGCAGCCCGGTCAGCCAGTCGAGGTAGTTGCGGATCACTCCGTACTCAGGCGACTCCGCGGGAGTCGTGCGCAGCTTCTTCAGCTCTTCGCGGGCGCGGACGTCCGCGACCTCCGGCAACCCCGCGGCCTCGATCGCCTGCTGGAGCCGGTCGAGCTCGGCCTCCCGCGCATCGACCTCCTCGCCGAGCTCTCGACGGATGATCTTGATCTGCTCGCGCAGGAAGAACTCCTTCTGCGCCTTCTCGACCTTGGAACGGATCTCGGCCTGGATCCGCTGCCCGAGTTCGGCGAGCTCGAGCTCGGAGAGCACGAAGCCCAGCGCCTTCTCGACCCGCGGGCCGATCTCGATCGCCTCGAGCAGTTCCTGGCGGTCCTCGGTGCGCTTCAGGAAGTAGGCGCCGGTGAAGTCCGCGAGCTGCTCCGGGGTCTCGATGTTCAGCACCGCGGTCGCGAAGTCATCGCCGAGGTTGTCCTGCAGGCCCGCGACCTTGCGGAGCGCTTCGCGCAGCTGACGGAACGCGGCCTCGGTCCGAGGACCGGGCGTCGGGACGTCGATCAGCTCGTCCACCCGGGCCACCGCGTTCGGCCGCGAGCGCACGAAACGCCGCACCCGCGCGCGCGTCCGGCCCTGCACCATCACCGACGCGTTGCCGTCCGGCAGGGTCAAGGTCTTGAGGATCCGGGCGACGACGCCGACCTCGTAGTAGTCCTGCGGACCGCTCGGCTTCTCTTCCGGATCGCGGACCGTCAGCAGCAGCAGGTGGCCGTTGCCGGCCTCGGCCTTCGCCACGATGTCCTTCGACTCGGACGTGTCGAGGAGCACCGGCATCATCAGGTTCGGGAACGGAACCGACTTGCGGAGCGGGAACACGAACAGCGTGCCCGGGAGGCGCTCGTCGAGGGTCAGCGCGGCCTTCGCCGACTCCGCACCGTCGACGACGATGCCTCCCTTCCGCTTCTGTTTCGCGCTCATCGCGCGCCACGGTAGCCCGGAGCTCGACCGCACGCACGAGGACGCGCGCGGGAGAAAGAAGTGGGGACCGCCCCTGCCTGCCCCAGGAATCGGAGCGGCCCCCACAAAACGACGCATGTGTCCCGAAGCGGAGAAAGAAGACAGGGACCACCCCATTTGCCTGCCCCAGAAAAATAGGTGTGCCCCTGCCGAACAACGCTTCGGCGTCCGTGCTCCACGAAGGCGCGCGCTCGATGTGTGCCATCCGGCATCGAGCCGGACGGAAGAAGAAGCGGGGACCATCCCTGCCTGCCCCAGGAATCGGGACGGCCCCCGCGAACACATCGCTTGCACGCCCGACGCACGGCCGGACGTTCCGGACGCCACCTCCCGGCGAGCGGGCGTGGTGTCCGGAGAAAGTCTTGGTTGGAAGAGAGCGGGACCCGCCGGAGTGGATCGTGTCGGCCGTCAGGGGTTCAGCGCTCGGAGAGAAGCTCCAGCCGGAGCGCGCGCCCCTCGAGGACGAGGACGCCGACGTGCTTGCCGGCTTCCGAGGATGCAGTGGAAGGCTCGCCGCGCGCGGCGGCGGTGCCGTCGATGTCGAAGACGCCGACGATCGACTTCTCGTCGATGTCGTGGACCTCGAGGAGTCGCTCGATGCGCTGCTGGACCGTGGAGTGGTGTCGCGAGCGATTGCGCCGCGAGCTGCGCTCCGACTGGGCGACGCGCTCGACAGCGTTCGCGTGGAGACCGACGACGACCGAGTCGCCGACCGCGCCGAAGCTCACGTCCGGCTCGTCACCGCCGAAGACCAACACCTCGTCGCGGACCGTGAACTCCGGGCGACGACGCCAGTGCGTGTGGTCGTGGTCGTGATCCGGACGACGCCCCTTCTCGAGCCCTTCCCGGACGCGCGACACGAGAGTCTTCGCGGCAGTGGCAGATCGGGCGCGGAACGCGAGAGCCACCGCGGACTCGTCGCCAGCCTCGTCGAGCAACACGATCTGGCACGATCCGCCCGAGCCCAGGAGAGGGACGATGTCCTCGTCGATGTCGACCCCGAGGCCGCGGCCGAGACCGACCAGCCCCGCGTGGAAGGCGGCGTGCCGCACGTCGGGCAGACGGCGCAGCCGGTCCGGCTCGATCGAGAACGCGAGCGACGCGAGTCCGTGACCCGGAAGCTCCTGGACGAGCCGCTTGATCGGCGCGGGACGAGCGACGGACAGGAGACCCGAGGCCCCCGTCGGCTGATCCATCACCATCGTCGTGTGGAGCTGGTCGCCGACCGGACGCATCGACATCGCGATGCGGTCCGCACCGAGCAGCCCGGCACCCTCGAGAACGAGGAGGCGATCCTCGTCCATCCCGGAAGTCGCGCGGTCACGGAGCCGGCGCCAGTCGAGGTGCACGAACGCCGCACCCGGCCCGGCGTGAAGGCGGTCCCGGAGTTCGCGGAACGACGCGTCTGCGCCGAGGCTCTCCGGGTTCTTGCCGACCGGCAGGGCCCCGCCGCTGCCGTCCGCATCGACACCCTCGGACTTGCCGGAGCCGGTGACCGGGCCATCGGCGAAGTCGCCTTCGAACAGCTCTTCGAGGCTCGACAGGTGGTTGGTGAACAGCAGGTCGCTGCCGACCAGACACACGTCGAAGCGCGAGCCCGGGCCGGACACGTCCGACGCGCCGCCGAACCCGTAGACCTGGTGGCGGCCGCGTCCGATCTGCCGACCGGGGCGAGCGACCGCCGGATCACGCAGCGCGGCCTCGAGCCGATCCCTCCCGTCTTCCGACAGGTGGACACGCGCGAGGAGGAGAGGCTGAGCTGGCGCATCACCCCGCGGCAGGAGACCCTGCAGCGCGAGTTCGAGCTCGCCCGTCGACAGACGGGAGAGGTCCCGGACGCGGTTCAGCGCGAGCAGGCCCGGGTCGTCCGCAGCGCCGCGCTGCGCGGCCAGGAGGAAGCGGACGGTCGGGTCATCGAGCAGGAAGTCGAGGCCGCTGCGACCGGTCTCCTCGACCACACCCTCCTCGACGACACCGGACGCAGGAGCCGCTCCGGGCGCCTCCACCGCGATGTAGGCGAGCGGCGACGCCGCGCGATCGACGAGGCGGACCCCCTGGGCGGCAACGCCGCCCGCGAGGCTCACAGTCGTCAGGATCGCCAGGGTGGAACGCATCGGTGGCAGGGGAAGAGCGATTCCCGTGCCACGACGACCAGAAAGTCGTAACCCCATGATATTCCTGGGCTCAGGTTCAGGGCGCCGCGCCGGGAACTCCCGCCGGACGCACAGCTGTGCAGATTCTGCCCACCGAGCCGGGCGCGGGCGAGCGCCGCCCTTCGATCAGTCGAGGTCGCCGAACCGCTTCAGCCGGTCGTAGAGCGAGCGACGGCTGATGCCGAGCAGCCGCGCCGCCTCGGCCTTGTTGCCATCCGCACACCGGAGGGCCTCCCCGATCGCAGCGTGCTCGAGCGCCGCGAGGTCGAGCGTCGGGAGGTCACTCCCCACCGGCGCTCCCTCGGGCTCGAGGAACGTCGCGTCGACCTCCGGGCCCTCGGTCAGCGCATCGAGCCGGAGCACGACGTTGCGGAGCTCGCGGAGATTGCCCGGCCAGGAACGGCGCGCGAGCGCGTCGAGGAGTTCTGGAGTCGCGCGCCGGACGTCCCCACCGCGCGCTGCCGCAGCGCCGGCGAGGAACGCATCGACGAGCTCCGGCAGGTCACCGCGCCTCTCCCGGAGCGGAGGGATGGGCACGGACACGACGGCGAGCCGGTAGTAGAGATCCTCGCGGAAGCTCCCTTCGGCGACCGCGCGGCGCGGATCGCGGTTCGTCGCCGCGACCACCCGCAGGTCGACCGGGATCGTCGCGTCGCCGCCGACGGGACGCACCGTCCGTTCCTCCAGGAACCGGAGCAGCTTGGCCTGCAGCTCGAGCGGCATCTCGGTCACTTCGTCGAGGAACAGGGTTCCCCCCTCCGCCTCGCGGACCAACCCCTGACGGTTTCGGTCGGCCCCGGTGAACGCGCCGCGGACGTGACCGAAGAGCTCGCTCTCCAGCAGGTCCGCCTGGATCGCCGCGACGTTGACGGCGACGAACGGTCCGCCCTGCCGACGGCCGTACGCGTGCAGCGCCCGCGCGGCGAGTTCCTTGCCGGTCCCGCTCTCGCCGACGAGCAGCACCGGGAACTCGCCGTCGACGAGCCGGTCGAGCGTCGCGAGGTAGCGCACGGTCGCCGGCGCGGTCCCGAGGATCTCGGGGTAGGGACGCTGCAGCCGATCGCGCGTCAGCTCGGGCTCGAGGCTGTCGAGACGCTCGGCCTGCACGGCGACTGTCTTGAGCAGGCGGTCGTGGTCCTTCTCCAGGCGCGCGGACTGTTCGCGGACGCGGGCGAGGAGGTCGTGGAGGTGGAGCCCGATCGCAGCCTGGTCGGCGAACGCCTCGAGCCAGGGCAGGTCCGCCTCCTCGAACGCGCCCTTCTGGAACCTGTGGTCGAGGTACAGGCACCCGACCGTCCGCTCCTTGGCCCGGAGCGGCACGCAGAGGACCGAGCGGAGCATCAGGTCGGCGATGCTCTGCACGGCCGACAGCTCCCCCTCCTGCGCGTCCTCGACGAGTAGCGCGCGGCCGCCGCCCTCGACGCAGCTCTGGACGACCGTCGACGAGACCTTGCGCTCGGGCTTGTGCACCGGCTCGCGGTCCAGGCTGCGTGCACAGGCGACGCGGAAGCGCCCGGCTCCGTCCGGAACCAGCACGAAGCCGCGCTCGGCCCGGAACAGCCGGATCGCCTCGTCGAGCAGCGTCTGCACGAACGCGTCGCGATCCTCCGCGCCGGCGAGTTCGCGGTTGAGGCGCAGGACCGACGCGAGCCGGACGCGGTCCTGCTCGCTCGCACCGCGCCGCATGCGCGACAGGAACTCGGCGAAACGCTCGGAGATCACGCACCACCTCCCTCTAGCGCACGGTCCAGCGCGCGGAGCGCGAGCGCCTTCGCGTGCTGCTCGTGCGCGGCGAGCCCGCCGCCGAGGCGCGAGGTGAGCGCAGGAGCCGCATCCGCGACGCTTGCCCCCACCCACGCATCGTGCAGACAACCGGCGACCGCGAGCGTCGCCGGACAGCCGCGCGCGCGCCACGCGAGCGCCTCGATCCGACCGTCTCGGATGCGCACGTCGACCGCCAGCTCATCCCCGCAGATCGGATGCTCGGCGCGCCCGCTCGACGCTTCGTCGAGGCGACCTGCGCCCAGCGCGAGCTCCGCGGCCCGCCGCAGATCCGCGCTCACCACGGCGCACACCCCCGGAGCTCGATCCGGTGGGCCTGCGACAGCGAGTGGGACGACACCGTGGCGATGCTCCTCGTCAGCGCGACGCGTCGATCGCCGACGGATGGCTCGGGCCGGACGACGGCGGCGCCGCATCCCAGACGAAGAACTCGTTCTGCAGCCAGACACAGCCCGACAGAGGGATGCACAGGACGGAGAGGGCCGCGAGGCGTCGCAACTTCTTGATCACGAGTCGATCTCCGCTCGGTAGAGGTCTTCGTAGGTCTCCCGCCTGCGGCAGACGGTCACGTCCCCACCGTCGACCAGGACCTCGGCGGGCCGCGGACGACTGTTGTAGTTGGACGCCATCGACGCACCGTAGGCACCCGCCGCCAACACCGCCAGCAGGTCCCCTTCCACCATCGGCGGCAGCGACGCCGAACGTGCGAGGAAGTCCCCGCTCTCGCAGACCGGGCCGACGACGTCGACGGTCAGCGGCGCCGGGGCGCGGTCCGGGGCGCGCACCGCGCCCACCGGATGATGAGCACCGTAGAGCGCGGGGCGGATCAGGTCGTTCATCGCCGCGTCGCAGACGAGGAAGCCCTTGTCACCCCCATCCTTGCGCGCGAGCACGCGCGAGACGAGCACGCCGGCGTCCCCGACCAGGAACCGCCCGGGCTCCGTCGTCGGCCGCCAACCGCGCGCGCGGATCCGGTCGACGACCGCGTGCGCAACGGCGCGCACGTCGCACGCCTCACCGGTCCCGTAGGCGATCCCGAATCCGCCGCCGACGTCGAGATATTCGACGCCTTCGCCGCGCGCCGACGCTGCGTCGACGAACGCCTCGATCCGGTCGAGCGCGCGCGCGTAGGGCTTCGGGTCCTTCAGCTGCGAGCCGAGATGGACGTGGTAGCCGCGCAGACGGAGTGAGGACGACCGCGCGATCCGCTCGACGAGCGCACCCGCGATCGCGAGATCGAGCCCGAACTTGTCCTGCTTGCGCCCCGTGGAGATGTAGGCGTGCGTGTCGACGTCCACGTCCGGGTTCAGGCGGAGCGCGACCGGCGCGACGGTTCCGCGCTCCCGCGCGAGATCCTCGAGCACCTCGACCTCGGCCGCAGACTCGACGTGGAACGCCAGGATGCCCGCGCGCAGCGCCTCGTCCATCTCGGCGCGCGTCTTGCCGACGCCGGCGAACACGACCTCGGACGTGTCGAAACCAGCCGTCTGGACGCGGGCCAGCTCGCCTCCGCTGACCACGTCGAAGCTCGCCCCGCGCTCGCCGAACACGCGGAGCACCGAGAGGTTCGGGTTGGCCTTGACCGCGTAGCAGATGCGCGCGTCCGCGCCGAACGCGTCCCGCACCGCGTCGAAGCGGTCTTCCATCGCCGCTCGCGAATAGACGTAGAGCGGCGTCCCGAAGCGTTCTGCGAGCGCCGTGATGGCCAGGCCCTCGCAGTGCATCTCGCCATCGACGAGGTGGAAGCGGTCCGAGCCGCTGCCCGGGAAGATCTGCGTCGGATTCACGGCGCGGATCTTGGCCGCCGGTCGCACCGCGTGCCAGGAGTTCGCAGCCGGCCGGGAGCTCGCGCCCAGCTACGAGGAGGCACAGCGCCAGCCGACCACACAGCGCCAGCCGACCACACAGCGCCAGCCGATCACACCGCGCCAGCCGACCACACAGCGCCAGCCGATCACACCGCGCCAGCCGATCACACCGCGCCAGCCGATCAC
>JAQCBR010000011.1 GCA_027621295.1 Planctomycetota bacterium | reverse complement strand
GCCGTGCCGCGGGCGCCTCGGGCGGGCGCGCGGCAGGCGGTCGGCGAGGAGCTGCCGAGGCGGCACCGAAGAAGAAGGGCAACCCAGCCCTGCTGATCGGCGGCATCGTCGTCGTCGTGGCGGTCGTCGTCGCCGTGCTGATGTCGGGCGGTGACGACCCGAAGCCGGCCGAGCAGGCACAGACCGCGCAGGGCACGACGGCTTCGACCGGCTCCAACGCCGGCACCACTCCGGCGGCCGCCCAGTCCACGCCGGCCGAGAACACCGACACGGGTTCCGGGACCAACCCGGTAGCCACGACCCCGGCGGCGGAGAAGCCCGCCACCGAGGAGGCCGCACAGACGCCCGAGCCGAAGAAGCCCGAGCCTGCGAAGCCGGCTCCGAGCCCGGCCAAGACCGAGATCACGACCCGCGCCGACGTCTTCGATCCGAAGTCGCTCGACGCACTCGAGTATCCGGCCGAGGTCAGCAGCGAGACCCAGGCGTCGATCTCCGAGGCGCTGCAGGTTCTGGCCGACGGCGGCGTCGCTGGCATCCGCGCGAAGAGCCGACTGGAGGAGATCGGCTGGCCCGCGATCTTCGGCATCATCAACTACCTCCGGACCCTCGACTACTTCGACTCCGACGCGTCGATGACCGCGTACGAGCTCAACCGCCTGCTCGAGGCGATGGCAGTCGGCATCAACGTCGGCTACCGCCCGCCGCAGATCGGCGAGGAGCAGTCGCTCGAGGACGTCGACTGGAACGCGAAGACCGTGAAGGCGTGGATCCGCCTGCCGACCAAGTACCCGACGGCCGAGGACTTCGACCGACTCCGTCAGAACCGGCAGACCCGGAACCAGGGGCGCTGAACCGTGGGAGTCCCGCGCACGCCCTCGAGCCGCGCCGTTCTGGCGCTGGCCGCCTTGCTCCCGCTGGCCGCTTTCGCCAGCCTCCCGGGCGAGGCCCAGCGCCCGCCCGTCGGGGCTCGCATCGCCGCAGCTGCCGGAGCCTTCCTCGACGCGCTCGACGAGGAACAACGGGCGGCGGCGAACCTGGACTTCGACGGCCCGGAGCGGACCAACTGGCAGTTCGTGCCGGGGATCTACCCCGGCGTTCGGATCGGCACGCTCGACCTGAACCAGCGCAGGCTCGCATGGCGTCTCCTCGAGTCTGCTCTCAGCAGCCAGGGCAGCCTGAAGACCGCGGCGATCGTCGAACTGGAGACGTTCCTCAGGGACGCCTCCGTCCGCGCCGGCAAGCTCGACGAGAGGCGTGACCCCGAGCGCTACTCGATCGCGGTCTTCGGCGCGCCTGACAAGAAGCCCTTCGGCTTCCGCTTCCAGGGTCACCACGTCTCCTGGAACTTCACCGTGATCTCGCCGGAGACGGTGACGAGCACTCCGCGCTTCCTCGGGTCCAATCCGCACGAAGTCCGGACGGGTCCCTACATGGGTAGACGCGTGCTCGCCGCCGAGGAGGACATGGCTCGCGCCTTCGTGCTCGACCTCTCCGAAGAGCAGCGGCAGAAGGCGATCCTCGACGAGAAGGTGCCCGCCGACATCCTGACCGGTCCCGGACGCACCGCCGACATCCTTGGCGAGCCACGCGGTATCGCGTTCGGCGATCTCGAACAGGCACAGAAGGTCCAGCTCCTCGAGATCCTCTCGGAGCTCGTGCGCGACCTCCACCCGGACCTCGGGCGCACCGAGCTGATGAGGATGCGTGCGCCGGGCTACGACGGCCTCCACTTTGCCTGGATCGGCTCGACAGAGCCCGGACGCCCCCACTACTACCGGCTCCACAGCCCCACCCTCGTCCTCGAGTACGACAACATCCAGGACGGCGCGAACCACAGCCACGTGGTGCTGCACGACCTGACCGCAGGCTTCGGCGGCGACCTGCTGCGCGCGCACCGCGACGCCGCGCACGGCGACGCTGCGAACCGAGGCCGCTGACGGCTGCGCGGCCCCGGGTCCCGTCTCGGGACCCAGGGGATGGCGCGCCGGGCGAGCCCGGGGCGAAATGATCGGGCCTTCCCCACCCGATCTCTCCTCCTCGCGTCACTCTCATGCCGTCCTTCCTCATCAGCGCGATCGCGCTGGCGTTGTGCGCAACCGCCCTGGCGCAGGGACCGGCTGATTCCTGGCGATCGTTCCGTGACGACCGCGCGAACGAGACCTTCCATGCGGTGTGGAACCAGGCGACCGGCACTCCCAAGGCGATCTACGGCGATGGCCTGCGGGTTGCTCCGCGCGTCGTCGGTCCGGGGCACGCCGAGGAGCTCGGTCGAGACGTCCTGAGGCGGTATGCGGACGTCCTCGGCCTCGGCCGCTCCGTGTATCCGCTGGTCACGAATCAGCGGATCAGGGATCTCCACGTGCTCATCTTCGAGCAGCGCCACGCAGGACTCGAAGTCATCGGCGGCCGCGTCGACGTTCGGCTCCACGCATCGGGCGTCGTATCGATGTTCGGCAGCAAGGCCGTACCGATCCCGGACGACTTCGGCACCATCCCATCGATCGATCGCACCCACGCGTGGGCGGTCGCGCACGAGCATGCGCGCGCAAGGCCGCGGATCGCGGACACGATCCATGCCGAACTGGTCATCCACGCCCGCACCGACGACGCGACCATGACCACACCGCGCCTGGCGTGGCTCGTCCGCGTCGACGACCGCATCGGCGCCGATTGCCGGGTGGGCGACGTGTTCGTGGATGCGAGCACCGGGGACGTTCTCGAGTATCGAGATCTGGTGCAACGCTGCGGACATGCGCCCCATCCGCTGGGCGACGCGGAGCGGCGGGTTCCGCCCATGCCCCGAGGCCACCTTGGACGAGCCCTGGCCGAGCGACGCTCGGCCGGAGCGCGGCGCACGGCGATCACCGGCAACGTCCATGCGTGGCTCTTCCGCGGGGACCCGACCCAACCGGCCACCAACGAACCGGTCCGAGGCATCCTCGTGACGGCCGCAGGCATCGGCTCGACGTTCACCGACACGAACGGCGACTTCTCGATCCCCTACGCCGGGACGGGAACGGTGACCGTCCAAGTGGCGATCGGGCCCGGCGGCAGTGAGCACGTGGCGGGAGGGATCGCGACGCAGCAGGGCACCCCGGTCCAGGCCACGGTCCAGGCCACGGCGGGAACACCCGTCCAGATCCAGCTGCTGGGCCCCTCACCTGCCGAGCATGACGTCGCACAGACGACCACGTTCTGGCATGTGGACGCCATCAACCGCTGGGTCCGCGGACTCACCGGTGACCTTCCGACCAACCGCTACGACCTGGACCAGATCCAGGCGACGGTCAACATCGCCTCGAGCTGCAACGCGCACTACGTGGCGAACACGATCAACTTCTACGCCGCGGGCGGCAGCTGCAACATGACCGCCTACGACTCGGTCATCTACCACGAGTGGGGACACGCCGTGGACGATGCGTTCGGCGGCATCTCCCAGATCGATGGACTGAGCGAGGGATGGGGTGACATCCTCGCGACCTACCGGCTCGGAGATCCGATCGTCGGCAGGAACTTCACGACGACCGGCGGCTTCGTCCGCACCGCGACCAACTCCGCGACCTACCCGGTCACCGGCACCGTGCACCAACAGGGCCAGACCTGGATGGGATTCGCCTGGGACCTGCGGAATCTCCTGATCGCGACCCACGGCCAGGCGGCAGGAGCAAGCCTCGCCGAGCAGATCGTGATCCCGACGCTCATCGCCAACGCGACGACGCAGCCCGACGCGGTGCGCGAGCTCTTCTTCCTCGACGACGACGACGGCAACCTCAACAACGGGACGCCGAACTGCGATGACCTGATCGCCGCTGCGATCGGCCGCAACCTGCCGACCCCGATCCAACGCTGCCAGGGGGCGGGGCTGTGGACGACCTACGGTCGAGGCTGCCCCGGAACCGCGGTGAGCCCGGCACACTGCGCCGAGCTCAACGGAACAGGCGGCGTGATGGTCGCGCGCTCCTTCAACAACGAGTACCTCTACGGGCATCGCGCCAGCGAGGCGGGCACGCTCACGGCGATCGAACTCTTCACCGCTTCCGCGACGACCGCACCCGAATCGACGCCGATCTCGATCTACCTGGAGAGCTCGCCCGGCACCGGGGAGCCAGCGCTCCAACCAGTGCGCACCGGGACGCTGACGGTGGGGTCGACACCGGGCTTCTTCCGCGCCGTCCTCGACGCACCGCTCAGCTACGTCACGGGGGACGCGCTCTGGATCGGTCAGTCGGACACGAACCTCGTCTATCCGGCGGTTCTCCAGGCCGGACAGGACCCCGACCTTCCGATCTTCTGGCGCCGCTCGGGCACCAGCGGCACCTGGAGCCAGCGGACCTCGCTCCGCTATCCGGCATGGCGCTGGATCTGCGCAGGCGCCGGACAGCCCGGCGCAGTCCCGGTCCTGGCGGCCCAGGGCGAACCGAAGATCGGCATGCCCTTCACGATCGAACTCCGGCACGCCGCGCCATCCAGTCAGCTGGTCCTCGCGCTCGGCGGCTGGGACATCGAGTGGTACGGCGTCAGCCTGCCGTTGGACCTCAGCTCGGCAGGAGCGCCGGGCTGCGTCCTCCTGGCGCCGCTCCATGCGACGCTCCAGGGAGTCAGCGGCGCGAACGGGACGCTCAACTGGAACCTCCAGCTCCCCAACACGCCGACGATCGTCGGCTCATCGATCTACGCCCAGGCCCTGATCGCCGACCCCAGAGCCAACCAGCTCGGCTTCGCGTTCAGCAACGCCGGACACATGCTCATCGGCCGCCCGTAGTCGTCCGCGCGCGCCGACCAGCCGCCACGCGTTTCACCACCTCGTCGAGGACGACCCCCGACAGGATCACTGCGCCGATGATCGCGAACTCGAGCTGGGTCGGGATCCCGATCAGGTTGGTGGCGTTGCGCAGAACCTGCATCAGCGCTGCGCCCAGCAGCACTCCGAGCACCGTTCCCTCACCGCCGCGGAGCGCACATCCGCCCAGCACGGCTCCGGCGATCGCGTAGAGCTCGTAGAAGTTGCCGAACGAGCTCGCCTGGACCGACCCCACGTCGAAGGCGAACAGCAGCCCGCCCAACCCAGCGAGCGTCGCACAGATCACGTAGGCGGCCGTCGTGACTGCCTCGGTCCGCACACCGGCGAACCGAGCGGCCTCCTCGTTCCGACCGAGCGCGTAGAGGTGGCGCCCGAACACGGTGCGCCCCAGGACGACCCCGCAAACGACGGCCAGCGCCAGGAGGAGAGTCGCGGGCACCGGCACCTGGAATCCCGGCACGAACGGAACGTCCCACTGACCGGTCGCCAGCTCGCGGAGACCCGAGTACTCGCCGCGGAATCCGAGCGCCCGATCCTGGGTCAGCCCCCGCGCCGCGCCGCGGTAGAGGAGGAGTCCACAGAGCGTGACGACGAATGGCTGGAGTCCGAGCCGCGTGACCAGGAGCCCGTGCCCGAGCCCGAGCCCCGCGGAGAGGAGGAGCAGCGAAGGGAGCGCCACCCAGGGCGACCAACCCAGGTCCACGAGCAGCCACGGAGCGAGGCAGCCGACCAGACAGATCACCGATCCGATCGACAGGTCGATCCCGCCGGTGAGGATGACGAACGCCGCTCCGACGCTGATCCAGCCGAACAGCGCCGATCGTCGGATCAGATTCTCGATGTTCTCGAACCCCAGGAACGCGGGACTGATGGCCGCGGTGACCGCCGAGACTCCCAGCAGGAGGAGAAGGATGCCGAGGTTCTTCTTCATGGACTTACACCCCTCTCCGCCGTCGCGAGCCGCATCACCGCTTCTTCGGTGCGCGCAGCGCCGGACAACTCCCCCTGCACGTGACCGTCACGGACCACGAGTACACGGTCACTGAGCCCGAGCACCTCGTCGAGCTCGCTGGACGCGAACAGGACAGCCACTCCCCGCTTCGCCAGATCGTCGAGCAGGCCGTAGATCTCTTCCTTGGCGCCGACGTCGATCCCACGGGTCGGCTCGTCGAGCAGGAGCACTGCGGGCTCGGTCGCCAGCCATCGTGCCAGCACTACCTTCTGCTGGTTCCCACCCGACAGGTAGCGGACCTGCTGCCTGTCGTCAGGCGTCCTGATCCGGAGCTCCTCGATCTTGGCCGACGCGAGCTCGGCCTCCCTCTCACGATCGACGAATCCTCGCCTCGAGTCGGCTGCGAGCCGCCCGAGCCCGATGTTCTGCCGAACGTCGAGATCGAGCAGAGCGCCGTGCGCCTTCCGGTCCTCGGGAACCAGCGCGATCCCTGCCGCGATGGCGTCCGCCGGATGCGCGGGGAGCCCCGCAGACCTGCCGCGGATGCGAACCTCGCCACCCGAGCCAGCGTCCACGCCGGCGATCGCGTGCAGGATCGCGGTTCGCCCGGCTCCGACCAGGCCAGCCAGCCCGACCACCTCACCGGCGCGCAGCGTCAGATCGACCGATGCGCCCGGGTGTTCCCGTGTGCGCAGCCCCACCACTTCCAGCACGACCTCTCCTGGCTCGTGCGGGGAGCGGTGGAAGAACTGCCCGAGATCCCTGCCGACCATCAACCGGATCATCGCGTCGCGCTCGATGCCAGCGCCGGTCAGCTCTCCGGCGAAGCGTCCGTCGCGTAGCACGACGACCCGGTCCGCGAGCCGCGTGATCTCACCGAGTCGATGCGAGATGTAGAGGACGGAGACGCCGTCCCGTCGCAGCTCGTCGACGACCCGGAACAGCCGCTCGGCGTCGTCCTCGCCGAGGGAAGACGTGGGTTCGTCCATGATGACGACCCGCGCCTCGATCGCGATCGCGCGCGCGATCTCGACGAGCTGCCGCTGCGCCAACGACAGCGATTCGATGCTCCGACCTGGATCGATCGCCACACCCAATCTCGCCAGCGCACGGCGCGCACCGTCCTCGATCGCCGCCTCGTCGACCAGGAACCCCCGGCGCGGCTCCCGACCGAGATACATCGATGCCCCCACAGACAGGTTGTCGCAGAGGTTGAGCTCCTGGTGGATCAGCACGACGCCCTGACGCTCGGCGTCCCGCACGCTGGTGAAGCGGATCTCTCGACCGTCCAGGAAGAGCGAACCCTCGTCAGCTGGCTGGACCCCGGCCAGGATCTTCATCAGCGTGCTCTTCCCAGCACCGTTCTCGCCCAACACGGCGACCACCTCGCCGACGCCGACCTCGAGCCCGACCCCGTCGAGGGCGACGACTCCGGGGAAACGCTTCGCGATCCCCTGCGCGACGAGCCGCGCGCCGGTCACCGCCCGCCGCCCAGCCTCTCGCGGAGGTCCGCCTCGAACGCATCGACGTTCCGGGCATCGACGCGCCGCGCGGGCACGTCGACGAATCCGGACGGCGGCAGCACCGTGTTGTCACCCGCGGCCAGCGCGGCGGCGATGCGCACCGACTCGTAGCCGTAGCGGAACGGGTCCTGGACGATGGTCCCCACGATGTGGCCGTCCCTGATCCCGCGCAGCGTGGCCGCGTCCTCGTCGAAGGCGATGACCTTCACGGCACCGAGCTTGCCCACCTGCCGGAGCGCCTCGAGGCACATCGGCCCGTTGTAGGCGAACAGCCCGACCATCGCATCGAGGTCCGGGACGCGGCTCAGCACGTCCTCCGCATTCGACTTCGCACGGGGCGCATCCGCGTTGTCCGTCAGCGTCCCGAGGATGCGGAAGCCCTGGCCCTCGAGCTCGGCGTCCGGCGCGTCGAATCGTGCCCGATCCCGCTCCCGGCCGAGCAGGCCATCGATCACTCCCTGCCTACGACCGCGCGCGTTGTCCTGCGCGAGGTTGCCGACGAACAGCGCCACGGTGCCGCCATCCGGGAGGGCCTGACGAACGAGCTCGGCCGCCATGCGACCCGCCTCGTAGTTGTCCATGCCCACGTAGCAGCGACGACCGCTGTCCGGCGCGTCGGAGTCGTGCGTCACCAGCGGGACGCGGGCGGCGGCCGCATCGAGGAGCTCCAGCTGGTTCGCCGGGTCGATCGGGGAGATCGCGATGCCGACCGCTCCACGGGTCAGCACGTCCTCGACCATCTGCTTCTGCTCGAACGGGTCGTTGTTCGGCGGCATGCGGACGTCGACCTCGACGCCGAATTCGGCGCCCGCAGCGCGGGCGCCCGCTTCCCCGATCCGCCAGAAGTCGGCGACGCAGTTGGTGATGAAAGCGACCCGCGGCTGCCCCTGCCGGGAGTCTCCGCAGGATGTCAGGAACAGGGCGGAGACGAGGAGTGCGAGAACGCGATACATGGCCGGTTGGTGGGTGTCTGGGTTCCGGGTTCAGGGCTGTCGGGTCATGTCTGGCCCGACAGCGCGCCGACGTCAGCCGACGGTCATGCCGCCGTTCACGCAGATGTTCTGACCGGTGACGAAGGACGCCGCATCGCTCGCGAGGAACACCGTCGCGCCGATCACGTCCTCGGGCACTCCCCAGCGGTCCATCGGGATCAGCGCGCGGTAGCCATCCTTCTGTTCCTGGGGATCGTTCGCGTGCCGCTCCACCGGGATCCAACCCGGAGCGATCATGTTGACGGTGATGTTCCAGGGAGCGAGCTCGGTGGCCATGCTCCGGGTCCAGCCGTTCTGCGCACCCTTCGCCGCGACGTAGGCGCTGAAGTTCCCGACGCCGCGGTGGAAGACCTCCGACGTGATGTTCAGGATGCGGCCCGAACGCTTGGCCTTCATCCGAGGCAGCACGCGCCGCGTCAGCAGGTAGGGAGACTTGACGAAGAAGTCGAGCATCGACTGGTAGAATGCCCAGTCGTAGTCCTCGATCGGCCGCTGCGGCTGGTCCGGCGTCGCATTCACCACCAGGATGTCGATGGCACCCAGGTCTCTCTCGATCGCGTCGCACATCGACGCGATCTCGGCCTCGTCGATCGCGCTCGCGCGGTAGAGCCCTCCCTCGAGGCCCTCGGCACGGTAGGCCGCGTAGGCGGATTCCGCCTGCTCCTCGCCGTTCCGGTAGTTGAACGCCACCTTCGCGCCAGCGCGCCCGAGGCCGGTCGCCATCGCGCGGCCGAGCCCCTTGCTGCTGCCCGTCACCAGGGCGACCTTGCCTTCGAGAGAAAACATCGAGCGTCTGTCTGCCATCGTGCTTGGGTGCCCGGGGGACGATAGCCACCCCTCCTTGTGACACCCCGGACCGGCCCGTAAAAAATGCCCGCCGCGGACCACCGCGTCGCGGCGCGCTCGCCATGCACCACAGTCGCCGGACTGCGATCGCCGCATCGCTGCTGTTCGTCACCACGGTCACCGCGCAGGACGTGCGGTCGGACAGGTTCGAGCGCGCCGTGCGCCCGCTGCTCGTGGCCCGATGCGTCGAGTGCCACGGACCGAAGAAGCAGAAGTCGGGGCTTCGCCTGGACCACGGGGACTTCATCCGCCGAGGTGGCGCGCGTGGCCCCGCGTTGATCCCGGGTGAGCCCGACCAGAGCCTGATGATCCAGGCCGCACGCTGCGAGCACGCAGACCTCGCCATGCCCCCCAAGGGGCAGCTCTCGGCCGACGAGCTCGCGATCCTCGAGGACTGGGTCGAGGACGGGGCCTACTGGCCCGATGAGCCGGCTCCGTCCACCAGCACCGATGACCGTGCCCCGTTCGACCTCGACGCGCGCCGCGCGTCCCACTGGTGCTGGGATGCACCCGCCGCCGTCGAACCTCCGGACGTCGAGGACACGCGCTTCGTGCAGAACCCCATCGACCGGTTCGTCCGAGCCCGGCTCGAGAACGCAGGGCTCGACGCAGCGCCCGCGGCTTCGCGCGAAGCGTGGCTGCGCCGGCTCACCTTCGACCTGACGGGACTTCCGCCGACCGTCGAGGCGGTCCATGCCTTCGTGTCCGATCCCCGCAGTGACGAGCTCGCCCGCGCCGACGTCGTCGACGCGATGCTGCCGACCCTGGCATTCGGGGAGCGCTTCGCGCGCCACTGGCTCGACCTCGTCCGCTACGCCGAGACGATGGGTCACGAGTTCGACTTCCCGATGGCGCAGCCGTGGCGCTACCGCGACTACCTGATCCGCGCGTTCCGCGACGACGTCCCCTACGACCAGCTGATCCACGAGCACATCGCCGGGGACCTGCTCCCCGAACCCCGACGTGATCCGGAGACCGACCTTCCCGAATCGCCGATCGGCACGGCTTCGTTCTGGTTCATGGACCAGACCCATTCGCCGGTCGAGTCAAGACAGGCGCTGTCGGACCGGATCGACAACGCGATCGACGTGACCAGCAAGACGTTCCTGGGCGTGACCGTCGCCTGCGCGCGCTGCCACGACCACAAGTTCGACGCGATCTCGACCGAGGACTACTACGCACTCTTCGGGGTTCTGGAGAGCTCTCGCTACACGCTCTTCTCGCTGGAGAGCCGCGCAATACCGGAGCTCGCGTCCGCCGCCCTGGACACGCGACAGAAGGCGGCCGCGGCCATCTTCGACGCGGTCGAACCGAGCGTGCTCGCGCCCCTCGTCGAAGCCGCGATCGAGGCTCCCGCTCCCGCTCCGCCGCCGGCGGACGAGGCCGCCAAGGCGGAAACCCTGCGTCTCCGCAGCGAACGCATCTCGGAACTCGCTGCGACCCATCGGGTCGATCGGTCGATGCTGGAGCGTTTCGCCGCAGCGCTCCACGCGGACGGCGCGACGCTCGATGTCGGGCACCCGATGCACCCACTCCGCGCGATGGCCCAGGGTCTCGAGCTCGGTGAACACGCATGGACATCTCCCGGCGAGGCCGAGACTCGGGAGAACGACGAGCTGCTCTTCGACCCTGCCCGCGACGCCCACGACGAACCCGGCGCCACTTGGTTCACGCAGGGCGCGGCCTTCGGAGTCCACACCGATGTGCCGACCGTCACGCCCGACCCGGCGTCACCGCGCGTCGGCATCCTCGCCGGGACGCTCGCACACTCCGGAGCCGCATCCCCGAAGCTGGCCGGGACGCTGCACACGCGTGACTTCGCGATCGAGCGCCGCTACCTGCATGTGCTCGCGGCGGGCGACGAAGGCCGCATCAACGTCGTGGTCGACGGGTTCAACCTGATCCGCGATCCGATCTACGGCCCGCTGAAGCAGATCGTCACTCACGGCGACCTGCGCTGGCACACGTTCGACCTCCGCATGTGGACCGGCCACCGTGCCTACCTGCAGGCGGTCGACGCACCGGCACACGACCCGGCAGATCCATCGCGCGGCGGCGGCTACAAGGAGGACGCATGGCTCGCCGTGGGCGCTGCGATCCTGTCGGACGAACGGCGCCCCCCGCCGTCGCCGAACGCCCAGCCCCCGATCCGGTGGCTGGGCAAGAACCCGCCGACGACCGCTCGCGAACTCGGAGGACGCTACGCGGCCGCACTCGAAGCGGCGCTCGCAGACCTACGGCGAGGCCGCGCAGCACGTCCCGGAGCCCTGGCGCTGGTCGGCTGGCTCGGACAGCACGGGCTCCTGCCCGGCGTCGCTCCCGACACGGCTGCACGCCCCCTCTCTGCGTGCCGGGACGCAGACGCGGCGATCCCGTCGCCCACCGTCCTCGGCGCGACGACCGACGGCCCCGGGATCACCCCGCGGGTCCACATCCGCGGCAGCCATCGGACCCTCGGAACACCGGTCGCGCGGCGGTTCCTGTCCGCACTCGACGACCGGGAGTTCGCCGCCGCCGGCAGCGGTCGACTCGAGCTCGCCCGACACATCGCGTCTCCGGACAACCCGCTCACCGCGCGAGTGATCGTAAACCGTCTCTGGCACCACCTGTTCGGCGCGGGCCTCGTCCCGACGGTCGACAACCTCGGGGTCCTCGGGAAGACGCCGACGCATCCGGAGCTCCTCGACTGGCTCGCGACCCGCTTCGTCGAAGATGGCTGGTCGATCCACAGGTCGATCCGACGCATGGTCCTCAGCGAGACCTACGCGATGTCGAGCCGCGGCGCTGATCCGGCGGCGACCGCGCATGATCCCGAGAACGCACTGCTGCACGCCGGCCGCATACGACGGCTCCAGGGGGAGGCGATCCGCGACGCGCTGCTGGCGCTGTCGGGCCGCCTCGACCGAACGCCGTTCGGACCTCCGGTCGCCGTGCACCTGACGCCGTTCATGGATGGGCGTGGACGACCGGGCCGTGCGGGCCCGCTCGACGGCGCCGGCCGCCGGAGCGTCTACCTCGAGGTGCGGCGCAACTTCCTCGAGCCGATGTTCCTGGCCTTCGACACTCCTGCCCCGTTCTCGACCGTCGGTGCCCGTGGGCGGTCCAACGTCCCAGCCCAGGCCCTGACGATGATGAACGCCCCCCTGGTCCACGAGCTGACCCGTGCGTGGTCGGAGCGCGTCCTCGCTATCCCTGGGCTCGACGAAGGGGCACGCGTCCGCCGCATGTATCGAGAGGCGTTCGCGAGAGAACCTCGTCCCGACGAGGCAGCGGCCGCAGCCGCTTTCCTCGCGGAGGGAGGAGACGACGCATGGGCGGCGTTCGCGCACGTCCTCGCCAACGTCAAGGAGTTCGTCTTCATCCCATGAGCCGACGTTCGGAACGATCTCTCCGCAGCATGCCGACCGGGTCTTCTTTGCTCGGCGAGCACGCGCTGACACGTCGGCACCTCCTGTCGCGCGCCGCCCACGGCTTCGGCGGCCTCGCCTGCCTGGACCTGATGCGGGCGACGGGGGCTCCAGCGGCCACCACAGGCGCCCGAGGACCGCACTACGCGCCACGCGTGCGCAGCGTGATCTTCCTCTACATGGACGGCGCCCCGTCGCAGGTCGACACGTTCGATCCGAAGCCGCGGCTCCAGCGGGACGACGGAAAGCCGTTCCCGATGAAGATGGAGCCGACCCAGTTCAACAACAACGGCAACACGCTCGGGTCGCCGTGGAAGTTCCTCCGGCACCCCGACTGCGGGACGGAGTACAGCGAACTGTTCCCACACATCGGTGCGTGCATGGACCGCATCGCGGTCGTTCGGTCGATGGTTGCCGACTTCTCGGAGCACACCAACGGCAACTACTTCCTACACACCGGACACGGTCTGCAGGGCCGCCCGAGCATGGGCGCGTGGATCAGCTACGGCCTCGGCTCTCCCAACCAGGACCTGCCATCGTTCGTCGTGCTCAACGGCGGGCTGATACCGCCCGGCGGACTCGACTGCTTCAACACGGGCTTCCTGCCGGCCAGCCACCAGGGCTCGGTGTTCAAGCCAGGCGCGCTTCCGGTGGCGAACGTGGTGCCTGGCGAGGCTTCGGCCGAGACCCAGCGCAAGAAGCTCGACCTGATGCGCCGCCTGGACAGATCCGTCGTCGAACAACTCGGCCGCGACGACGGCATCGAATCGGCGATCGTCAACCACGAGCTCGCCGCGCGCATGCAGCTCGCGGTCCCCGAGCTGATGGAGATCCAGGGCGAGTCCGCGGCGGTGCAGCGGATGTACGGACTCGAGCACGAGTTCGAACCCACCCGCATCTACGGACGGCAGTGCCTGATCGCGCGCCGACTCGTCGAGCGTGGCGTCCGCTTCATCCAGCTGACCTGCCCCCGCGTCAGCGCCGACCGCTGGGACCAGCACAACGACCTGAAGGGCGGCCACTCGCGCAACGCACAGGCCGTCGACCAGCCGATCGGCGCTCTGATCCGGGACCTGGAGGCCCGCGGCCTGCTCGACGAGACGCTGATCGTCTTCGCGGGCGAGTTCGGCCGGACGCCGTTCGCGCAGGGCCGGGACGGACGCGATCACAACCCGTTCGGGTTCTCGATCTGGCTCGCCGGAGGCGGCATCCGCGGCGGTGTCACCCACGGAGCGACCGACGAGTACGGCTACAAGTCCGTCGTCGACCGCGTGACCGTGCACGACCTGCACGCGACGATGCTCCACCTCCTCGGGGTCGACCACGAGCGTCTGACCTACCGCTTCGGCGGCCGGGACATCCGGCTCACCGACGTCTACGGCGAGCGGATCGATCCGATCCTCGCGTGACGCACGCCCGCTCCTCCTGACGATGAAACACCGCTCGTTCCCAAAGCTCTCGACACCGGTCTCGGAGGTCGGCCTCGGCTGCTGGCAGATCGGCGCCGAGTGGGGCCCAGTCTCCGACGAGACCGCATCCCGGCTCCTCCACGCCGCCTGGGATGCAGGCATCGACTTCTTCGACACCGCTGACGTCTACGGACACGGTAGGAGCGAGCGTCGGATCGGTCGCTTCATGCGCGAGTCCGGTGCGCGTCCGTTCCTCGCGACCAAGCTCGGTCGTTTCCCCGAGCCCGGCTGGCCCCACAACTTCCGCCCGGCTGCGATCCGTCGGCACGTCGAGAACTCGCTCCGTCGACTCGGCGTCGACTGCGTCGACCTCGTCCAACTCCACTGCGTGCCGCTCGAGGTGCTGGAGCGCGGCGAAGTCTTCGACGTGCTGCGCCAGCTCCGGGCCGACGGCCTGATACGCGCATTCGGAGCTTCGATCGAGACGTTCCGCGAAGCCGAGATCTGTCTGCGGGAGCCGGACTGTGCATCGCTCCAGGTGATCTTCAACCTCTTCCGGCAGGAGCCGAGGGACCGACTCTTCGAGCGCTGCGAGGCACAGGGCGTGGCGATCCTCGCGCGCCTACCGCTGTCCAGCGGACTGCTCAGCGGCAAGATGAGCGCTTCTTCGCAGTTCACGCCCGACGATCACCGCCACTACAACCGGGACGGGGCCGCGTTCCACGTCGGCGAGACGTTCACCGGCCTTCCGTTCGCGCGCGGGTTGGAGCTGGTCGACGAACTGCGCGGGATCGTTCCCGCGGGCGCGGATCTGCCGGTGTTCGCACAGCGGTTCATCCTCGACCACCCGGCGGTCACGACGATCATTCCCGGAGCGACCAAGCCGAGCCAGGTGGTCGGCAACGCACGCGCGTCCGACGAAGCCCCGCTGTCTGCTGCCATGCACCACCGACTCGCTGCCTGGGAACGGGAGCGCGTGCGCCCCCACGTGCGCGGACACGGCTAGCCCCACCGGGCCGACGCTGGGCCGACCCGAGCCGGGTCACGTCACTCGTCGTCGACCAGGACCACGTGCAGGTGGCGCGGCCCATGGACGCCGACGACGAGCGTCAGCTCGATGTCGGCCGTGCGGGACGGGCCCGTGATCCAGGTGATCGTCGAGGCAGGACCGCTCGAACCCACCCTTCGGAGCCCTTCGGCCATGGTCGGCAGGAGCGCCGTGGTCGGCACGATGGCGATGTGGAGTGGCGGCACGAGCGAGACGAGTCGGTGCTGCTCTTCCGAGGACACCAGGACGAGACTCCCGGTCTCGGCGATCGCCCACTGGCCTGACGAGAGCCCGGCTCCGGCCGCGAACAGGGCCTGGCGATCCCGCCGATCCACGAGTTCGAGTCCGTCGACCTGTGCGAGGACATCCGGCAGCACGGCACCGACGAGGGAAGCGTCCGAAGTCGCCAGCCGCCGCACGTCGGCTTCGGTCAGGATCGATACGACCGCCTCGACCGCTCCCTCTCGGCCTCGAACCCGCCACGCGCGTCCACCGACCGCACCCAGGCGCTCGGCGAAGCGTTCGACGCAGGCTTCGACGCCCTCGACCGCGGGAAGGGCTTCGGGAGCGTCCGGCAGTGCATCCCGGTCCGGCGGCAGCGTCTCATGCGCGCGCGCGGTCGCCAGGTGGTGACGGATCGCACCCATCACGCTCTGTCTCGCGGCGTTCTTCATCGACCCTGCCTCCGTCGGAACTCCTCTCGGAACGACCGCCGCGCGAGCGGCCGCGCGTCCCTCGCCTCCGTCCAAGCGGCGAGCGGTGGCGCGAGACGGCCGAGCAGACCTCCCACACGCCCGATCCGGCCGCCACGTGCGATCAGGCGTTGGCCCAGACGGCCCAACCTTCCCGCCCACGCGAACCGGCGCGGCCCCCCAACCACGAACGCCCAGAACGCGAAGGCCACGCGCTCCGCCCGACGCGGCCCGGGCGGCGTCGATCCCGGCACGCGGACCGCACCGGAGCCCGGCTCCTTGCCCTCCTCGACCACCTGCGACCGGAGATCGAGCAGCAGACCGGGGATGTCGATCCGCACCGGACACACCTCACGGCAGGCACCGCAGAGGCTCGACGCGAACGGGAGATGCTGGGCCTTGCCGATGCCGGACAGCTGTGGAGTGATGACCGCACCGATCGGTCCCGGGTAGACCGAACCGTAGGCGTGCCCACCGACCGACTGGTAGACGGGACACACGTTGAGGCAGGCACCGCAGCGGATGCACGCGAGGCTCTGCCGCGTGACCTCGCGGGACAGGAACCGGGATCTCCCGTTGTCGAGGAGAACGATGTGCACCTCTTCCGGCCCCTCCGCGTCCGGGTCGCTCTTCGGCCCCGTGATCAGCGTCTGGTAGGTCGTCAGGTGTTGCCCGGTGCCGGAGCGCGGCAGCAGCTGAAGGAACACGCCGAGGTCCTCGAACCGCGGGATCACCTTCTCGATCCCCATCAGCGCGATGTGCACCTTGGGCAGCGACGTGGTCAGCCGTGCGTTGCCTTCGTTCTCGAGGATCAGGAACGTCCCCGTCTCCGCGACCGCGAAGTTGACCCCGCTGATCCCGACCTCGGCCTCGGCGAAGGCGTCCCGCAAGACTTCGCGGGCCGCAGCGGTCAGCGCCTCCGCATCCGCGTCGGCCGCAGTGCCCACCTTGTCGTGGAACAGCCGCGCGATGCCCTCCTTCGTCTTGTGGATCGCCGGCACGATGATGTGCGACGGGACCTCGCCCGCGATCTGCACGATCCACTCTCCGAGGTCCGTCTCGACGGACCGGAGGCCGCCGCCTTCGAGCCGGTCCCCGAGCCGGATCTCCTCGGACGTCATCGACTTGCTCTTGACGACGGTCCGGGCGCCGTGGGCCTCCGCGAGTCCGGCGATCAGCTCGCAGGCCTCGTTCGCATCGCGTGCCCAGTGGACCTTGGTGCCACGGGCCTCGGCGTTCCGGACGAACTCCTCCAGGTAGACGTCGAGACGGGCCAGGGTCGCGTCCTTGATCGCCCTCGCGTGGGTGCGGAGGGCCTCCCAGGACTCCGGGCCGATGGTCGCGACGGCGGTCCGCCGCCGCTGACCGATCGTCTCCGCCATGTTGTCCAGCGCCCGACCGAGCTCGGCGTCGCGGAGCGCGTCCCGGGCGTTCGCCGGGAAGGACTCCATCGGAAGGTGCGCGCCGCCGCTCACGACTCCGACTCCCCGGTCGCCGCGAGGATCTCCGCGAGGTGGCGGACACGGGTCGGGGACCCCTGTCTGGACAGCCGCCCTCCGATCTGCATCAGACAGGAGAGGTCGCCGCTGACCACCACATCCGCTCCCGTCGCGGCGATCCGCGCGCACTTGCGGTCGGTGATCGACACCGAGACCTCCGGATACTTGACCGCGAACGTCCCCCCGAATCCGCAGCACGCGTCCGAGTCGCCGAGCTCGACGAGCTCGAGCCCGCGCACGGCCTGCAGGAGCTGGCGGGGTTGATCCCTGATCCCGAGCTCGCGGAGGCCGTGGCACGCGTCGTGCCAGGTCACCCGGCCGGACCAGCTCGCGCCGAGGTCGACCTTGCCGAGCACGTCGACGAGGAAGACCGAGAGCTCGTGCGTGGCGTGCGCCATCGCCTCGGCTCGCGCTCGCCACGCCGGGTCGTCCTCGAAGAGCCGCGGGAAGTGGTGGACCATCGCAGCGCAGGACCCGGACGGCGAGACCGCCACCTCACAGCCCGACCGCTCGAAGCTCTCGATGTAGGCCTCGGCGCAGCCACGCGCGTGGTCCCGATGCCCAGAGTTGTAGGCAGGCTGGCCGCAGCAGGTCTGACCCGGCTCGAACACCACCTCACAGCCCGCCTTCTCGAGCACGGAGACCGTCGCCATGCCCACCTCGGGGCCGATCTGGTCGACGAGACAAGTGACTAGCAGAGCGACTCGCACGGCGGCGATCTTCGCCGAGCAACATCCAGGATGCGAGCCCACACACGGACCGCACGGCCGGCGGATAGGCGGGGCCGAACCGCAGCCGCGCCCCATCCTCGCGGTGGAACCCCAGGCCCTGGCCGAGCATGATCCCCGCGGCATGTCGAAACGTGACGAAGAGGCCCTGACTGCGCTCCGCGGACTTGCCGCGCGGCATGGCATGGACCTCCGTGAGGCGCGCGTGCGACGCACCTCGTCGCGCTTCTGTTTCGGTGTGGAGCACGGCGATTACAACGGCACCGAGCTGTTCGGGGTCGGGACCGACCGCTTCCTGTGGCTGGCTGCCCGCCCGAACCCCTCTGGCCGCGTCCGGCTCGTCAGCTCGAGCTTCGAGGACGAGGGGCTGGTCGACCTCGACCCGCTGCATCTCCCGGACGTCTGCGCCCTGCGCGGCTGGGCCCGCTACGCGGCCGGAGCGCTGCACGTGCTCGCCGCCGAAGGGCAGCCGGTCAGTCAGGGCGTCGACATCGCGATCCACAGCGACATCCCGGGCGGCGGGATGTCCCGTTCTGCATCGCTCTGCGTGAACCTGGTCATGACGCTGAGCGAGGTGAACGGCTGCACCGCCGCGCGAGACCAACGCACCGTGCGGCTCGCCCAGGCGATCGAGAACGTCCACGTCGGCTCACCCTGCGGAAGTCTCGACCAGACGATGATCGTGTTCGCGAGGGCCGGACACGGGACCCACGTCGACCCTTCGACCGGCGCGATCGAACACGTCCCGCTCGGTGACGGCGCGGCCGAATTCCGACTCCTCGCGCTCGACACCGGGACCGTCCGTCCCGGGCTCGAGCATTCGACCTACTCGGTCCGACGCGCCGAGTGCGAGGAGCTGCTCGCACTCGCGCGCGACGCCGGCTTCGCGATCGACTCGCTCGCCGACGTCCGCACCGAGCCGATGTTCGAAGCGATCCGGAAGCGGTTCCAGCCGACCCGCCCGGAGCTGGTCGACCGACTCCGGTATCTGTTCGAGGCCCAGGGGCGGTTCCAGGAGCTCCTCTCGTGCTGGCGGCGAGGTGACGTGCCAGGGATCGGCGCCGTGTTCCGTGCCGATGGATTCGGGCTTCGCGACCTCTACCGCATCTCCGGTCCCGAACTCGAGTCGATGTGCGACATCGTCCGCCGCATCCCCGACGTCTACGGCGAGCGCATGCTCGGTGGCGGCGACAAGGGCGCATCCGGAGCGATCGTCGCACTCGACGCCGTCGCGGCCGTCCGGGCCGCCGTGGCCCGGGCGTTCCCGCTCCGTCATCCGGAACTGGCCGACGACTACGCCGTCCACGAACTGTCGATCGTGGACGGAGTCGCCGTCCTCGACGCAGTGCCGTGACCCCCGACGTCGCGCGTCAGCGCGATCGCCGCGTGAGCACGGCAGCGAAGAAGCCGTCGGCGCCCAGGCGGTGCGGAAAGGTGCGGACGTAGACGCCGTCGTCGCCGAGCGCGGGGCGAGCGGCGTCGCCCAGGACGTCACGAGCAGGGATGACCTCCAGGTCCTGGTCGTCGGCCAGCACCGCCTGGATCTGCTCCTCGTTCTCGTCGGGAAGGACGCTGCAGGTCGCGTACACCACGCGTCCCCCGGGGCGGAGCACGCGCGTGGCCCGGGTCAGCAGGTCTCGCTGGATGTGCAGCGTCTTCGCATGCCCCGACGCCGTCCACCGTTCGCGCAGCTCGGGGTGACGCCTCAACGAGCCCATCCCCGAACAAGGCGCATCGAGCAGGATCCTGTCGGCGCTACGGGCGAACTCGTCCACGTCCGCTGGCCACTCGTCGGCCGCGACCCGGAGAACCCGGGGCATCCGGTGGCCACCGCGCCGCACGCGCCGCCCCAGGGTCGCGAGCCGCTCACGATCGACGTCGACCGACAGGAGTTCGATCGACGGCCATGCCCCGAGCAGGGCCACGGTCTTCCCTCCTGCACCCGCGCAGGCGTCGAAAACGCGTCCCTCCTCGGGAGGTGCGACCAAGCGGGCGACGAGCTGACTCGCGGCGTCCTGGACCTCGAACACGCCTCGGCGATGGGCGCGTGTCCGGAACAGCGCCGGCCGCCCGAGCACCTCGAGTGCACCGGCCGACCACTCGACGGCGCGGGTGTCGACGCCCTCGGACGCGAGCTCCGCCTGGATGGTCTCGAGGTCGCCGAAGCGAGGATTCGTGCGCAGGAAGAGCGGAGCTGTCCCGCACAGCCCCTCCGCGATCTCGCTGGCATCGTCGCCGAACGCGCGCCGCAGGCGCGCGACGACCTCCCGGGGAAGGCTGGTCCGCGCCGCGATGCGACCATCCTCGTCGAGATCAGCACCGACCTGCTGCGGAAGGGTCCGCACCTTCGCCCAGTCGACCCACGGCAGACGACGGGACGCGTCGCCCGGGCCGAGATCACCCGCGAGCACCCGGACGACGACGGCGCGGACCAGATCCACGAGGGGGCGTGCAACACCGTTCGGTGTCGCCGCGTCCAGCGCGGAACGGACGGCCGCGCGATGCTCGACGCCTGCGCGATGCAGCGCGCGGAGACGACGACGCTGGCGGTCGTTCAAACCCTGCTCCACGACCACGTCCCGGAGGACGTCGTGCAGGGACGCCCGACCGCTCGCCGTGCGTCTCTCGACCTCGATCCAGCAGGCCTCGATCGGCTCCAGCATCGCGCAGAGGATACGCCCTCCGCCCAGCCCGTGGATCGAGCGAACTCGTCGGGCCTACTGCCCGATGACCGCGATGCCCGCGTCGGATGCCGACACGCCGATCGGATTGTTCCACGGATCGACGACGATCCACTGGTGGACGATCTCGACGCCGACGATCGCGGGGATCACCGGGATCGTCGCGAACGGCACCACGCGCGCCAGCCCATCGGCATCGGTCATCGCGCCATGCTGGTCGTAGGGGCGCGTGTAGAGCACGCAGTCCGGAGCGAGAGAGCCGAGCGGAGTGGTCGACGCCGGCCCGAGATTCAGGACCGCCGGGCTGTCGCCGAGACCCCCACGCAGGATCGCCTCGTAGGACGAGCCGAGCACCGGGCGCCCGACGAGTTCGATCCGCGGCTGGCTGCCGTCGCTGCCCGGGCAACCCTTCTCGAGGTAGTAGATCCGGCCGGGCGTCCCCGCGCCGCCCGGGGCGAAGACCTCGGCGACGCCGAGATCGGTGCCCGACAGGTCCTGGAAGGGCGCGCCGACGATGTAGTCCGCGTAGCCGTCCGCATCGACGTCCCCGCCGCTCCCGACCGCGAAGCCGCGGCCGTCGCCCGGCGCGGTGCCGTCGAGCAGCACGACCGGAATCCCGGTCGCGCCCGAGATCAGATACGCGCATCCGCAGTCGACCCCGCCGGCGCCGTCGAACCCCGGGGCTCCGACGAGCACGTCGGGGATGCCATCCCCGTCGACGTCCCCACCACCGGCGAGAGACGCACCGAGCTGATCACCGACCTGGCTGCCGACGAAGTCGTGGAGGAGAGCACCCGTCGCCGCGGAGTACACCTGGGCACGTCCGAGGCCACCCGCCGCGAACGGCGAGCCCGCAGCCACGTCCGGGATACCGTCGCCGTCCATGTCGCCGACTCCGGCCACCGACGCTCCGAACCGATCTGCCCAGAAGAACCCGTCGAACGTCCGGATCACCGCACCGGTGCGACCCGAGTGGAGGGACGCACGGCCCGCGTCCGACTTGCCCGGCACGTCGTAGCGCGGCGCGCCGACCAGGAGGTCCCCGTAGCCGTCGCCATCCACGTCGCCGACGCCCGCGAGCGATGCTCCGAAGTCCTCGAGAGGCGCCGAGCCGGTCAACGCCCAGATCAACGTGCGCTTCTTGCCGGAGTAGACCTCGACGAGGCCCGCGTTGTGACCGCCGTCGTCGCGTCCCGGAGAGCCGACCGCGAAGTCGCCGTAGCCGTCGCCGTCGACGTCTCCGAGCCCCGCCAGCGCGTTGCCGTAGTAGTCGTAGGCGTTCCTCTCGCCGAAAAGCCGGAAGATCGTCCGCCCGGTGTAGCCACTGGTGATCCAGACCTCGCCGAAGTAGCGGAGGCGGCCCTTCCGCTGCGTGAAAGCGACGTCATCGTGGCCATCGCCGTCGACGTCACCGATGCCGGCAACCGCATAGCCGCACTCGTCCAGGTCGTGATCGCCGCGGAACTGCCGGTAGCGCAGGCCCGTCCGCCCCGAGTAGAGCCGGAGCCGACCGGCGTCGGTGAAACCGAAGAGGTCTGCGTACGGCGCCCCCACCGCGAAGTCGGTGTAGCCGTCGCCGTCGAGGTCGCCGACGAACGTCACACGGAACCCGTCACGGTCTCCGTCGACCAGACCCGGAACGGTGTAGAGCGGGGTCTGCGCGAGGAGCGAACTCGTCGCCAGCACGATTCCGCTGAACGAGAGGAGAGAGAGACTGGGGGCAGGAGACTTCATCGCGGGAGGATCCTGCGGCGTGCGCCGCTGCAGAGGTCGTGTGCGGTCACCCGACGCCCTCGCATCAGGTGCGGAACCGCTGTGCGGCGAACCTGACTGCCCCTCCGGAGTTTCGATCGTCTCACACCGCCGCAAGGATTCCCCGCCGCGCGCAGACCGGCGCTACCACGCGAACGCGGCCCCGCCCGAGCGCGGGTCGGCAACCCCGATCCGGACGCCATCGGCCCGCACCTCGATCGCCTGGCATCGACCGACCGAGGACGCCCCCTCTGCGAAGCTGTGCCCCATCGCCTCGAGGAGCGCGCGCGAGTCCGGGTTGAGCGCGTTCCGCTCGTAGGACAGGTGCTCGGGTCGCCACTGGTGGTGCACCCGCGGTGCCCGCACCGCGTCGACGAGCGGCATCTGGTGGTCGACGACGTTCATCAGCACCTGCAGCACCGTGTTGATGATCCGTCCACCGCCCGGGCTGCCGAGCACGAACCGCACCTGACCGTCGCGGACCAGGATGGTCGGCGTCATCGACGAGAGCGGCCGTTTGCCAGCCTCGACCGCGTTCGCGTCGTAGCCGATCAGCCCGAACTGGTTGGGCACACCCGGCGCGACCGCGAAGTCATCCATCTCGTTGTTGAGCAGGAATCCCAGCCCTCCGACGACCAGACCCGAACCGAACGTCGAGTTGATGGTGGTCGTGCACGACACCGCGTTGCCCGCCGCATCCACGACCGAGAAGTGTGTGGTGTCCTTGCCCTCGGGCGCGCCGGGCGGCACACCCGGCTCGACCGGGGACAGATTGCCGAGATCGATCGTCGAACGGAGCTTCGCCGCGTATTCGCGCGAGATCAGACCCTCGACCGGCACAGCGCTGTACGCGGGGTCGCCGAGCCACCGGGCCCGGTCCGCGTAGGCGCGACGCATGGCTTCGACGACCAAGTGCAGCGTCTTCGCCGAGCCGAACCCGGAGTCCGCGAGGTCGAAACCCTCGAGGATGTTCAGCATCTGCAGCAGCGCGACTCCACCGGACGATGCCGGCGGCATGGTCAGCACGTCGTAGCCGCGATAGCTACCGCGCAGCACTTCGCGGTCGACGACCGCGTAGGCGGCAAGGTCGTCGGGAGTGATCCAACCGCCGTGCTCGGCCATGAACGCGCCGAAGCGTGCGGCGGTCTCACCGCCGTAGAAACCCTCGAGGCCGTTCGCCGCGAATCGCGACAGCGTGTCCGCGAGATCACTCTGCACGAGGCGCTCTCCGGCCTGGATCGTCCTGCCCTCACGGAAGAACACCTGGCGGGTGCTGTCGAAGCGCCCCAGGACCCCGACCTTGGCGACGAGCGCGTCGGCGAGGAATCCGTCGACCTCGAATCCGTCCCTCGCGAGCTCGATCGCGGGCTTCGCCAGCTCGGGCAGCTCCATCGAGCCGAACCGTTCCAGCGCGCGCACGAGCCCGGCTGGACTGCCGGGCACTCCGCCGGCGAGTGCTCCCCAGAGGCTGCGCTCCGGATCGATCGAGCCGTCCTCACGGCGGTACATGTCCCGGTGGGCCCTGGATGGCGCCTGCTCGCGAAAGTCCAGCGCCGCCGTCTTCCCATCGGCCCAGCGGATCACCATGAAGCCGCCACCACCCAGGTTGCCCGCCTGCGGGTGCGTGACCGCGAGCGCGAGCGCCGTTGCGACCGCGGCGTCGACCGCGTTGCCGCCCGACTTCAGGACATCGAGCCCGATCCTCGCGGCCAAGGGCTCCGCCGCGACGACGCAGCCGTGTGGGCCCCGCGCAACGGTGTCGTTCGGAGCTGCACGCTCGACGGCCCCTCCATGCGGAAGGGCCGGAGCGAGTGCGACGGCGAGAATCCCCAGGAGGCCGGAGACAGGGATCGGCATGACGTGCGGATCTGGACTGGGCGGCTTCGCGCGTCCCGCACCACGCGGGGGCGACCTCGTCCAAGCCTACGCCCGAGCCCGGAGGCCGCGCGACTCAACCTGCGGCGATCTCGCGGACGTCGACTCCCTGGTCGCGCAGGAAGGTCATCACGCGGTCGATCTCCTCCTGGTCACCCTCCAGCTCGAGGTGGAGGAAGCCGCCTTCCTCGGTCCACTGCCCGGCCCGGAGGTTGATCATCAGATCGAACTTCCGGTTGAGCTGGTAGACCAGGGGCTGCTTGACCATGTCCTGGGAGAACTCGATCTGGATCTGCTTCTTCAGCGGCGCCATGACGGGGCGGGGGAGGATGCCGGATCGGACGGGGCACCGCCACCTGTCTAAGCGAATTCCCGGAACGCCTCGGTGCCCCTCTCCCTCTTGATCGGCGCGACCGGGGTGCCTACTCTGCCCGCCCCGATGGGCTCCGAGGGGGACCACGGCGCTCCGCGAGCCGCTTCCCGAGACGGGAGCGCTCGGAGGCCAGCCGAGACCCCACGACGTCCGTGGCTCCGGTGACGTAGCCAAGTGGTTAGGCAACGGATTGCAAATCCGTGAACGCGGGTTCGATTCCCGCCGTCACCTCTCTCGAAACGGCCCGGCCCCAGCGCCGGGCCGTTCTTCGTTCGGCCCAGACCCGCTCGCCCCAGACCCGCTCGCCCCGGACTCGGTCGGCCCAGCGGCAGGCTCGCTTAAAGCGTCCCGCGCCCTCAGCCCGGACCGATCACCGGCCCGGTGAGCATCAGACCGGACTCGACCTGCTGGGCGACGTCCGCGCCACGCAGCCGCCTCAGCAGCGTCAGCGCGAACGCGAACGACGTGCCAGGCCCCTGGCTGGTGACCAGCATTCCATCCTCGACGACCGGCGCATCGACCCATTCGGACACGCCGTCGAACGCGGTCCGGACGCTCGGGTGGGACGTCATTCTCGAACCCGCACCGAGCCCGTAGGCCAGCAGCACCCGCGGTGCGGCGCAGACCGCAGCGGTCAGTCGACCCGCCGCGCGGTGCGCGACCACCGCTCCACGAAGCATCTCGCTCGCAGCGAACGCATCCGCCCCGCCGAGACCCCCGACGAGCACGACGGCGTCGAACGGCCCGACCACCTCTGCCAGCGCGCGATCCGGGACGATTCGGACTCCTCGGCTGCACTCGACGGCGAGCCCTGGTGATGCGAGCCCGGCGGTGACGACTTCGACGCCGCCACGCCTCAGCACGTCCACGACGATCGTGAACTCCATCTCCTCGCTCCCGTCGGCGATCGGCACGAGGACGCGAGGGGGATTCGTGGTCATGTCGGTGTCTCCCAGCCCGCGGCCGCGGCCGCGGCGGGGCAGCCGGCGAAGCCTGCAGTCCGAAGGGGCCGTCGGCCGATGGTTATAATCGAACTGCCGATGGCTGCCCGGATCCTGAGCACGATCGTCTTCTGGACGCTGATGACCGTCCTGATCGCGGGCGCAGCCCTCGTCGTCGTCGGCGTCTACATCCCCTTGGTCTTCGTCAAGGCACTGTTCTACGCGCTCACCGGGCGGCTCTCCGAGGTCACCGGCGTGGGCGATGAGGGCAGCGACGCGGCGGACGTGGTCCGACCGCACATCGGCTGACGATCCGCTCGTTGGCCGCTGCCCAGCGCCCCTTCGACGCGGGGCTCCACCGCTGGAGCACCAACTGCGGCGGTGCGAGGTCGATCCCTTCGCAGGCAACGGCTACTCTGCTCCGACCGCGCGGGGATGGCGAAATCGGCAGACGCAGCGGACTTAAAATCCGCTTCCGGGAAACCGGAGTGAGGGTTCGAGCCCCTCTCCCCGCACACCTCGCTGTTCCCCTTCCGGCTCCGAGCCGGCTCCGCCCCATGCGAGACCGCGCCCGCTCGACCGTCCTCGCCGCGCTCGCCCTCGCCTCTTGCGCGGCGCCGCCCGAACGCCGCTGGGACTCACCCCCGCCGGCGACTCCTGGCATGAAGTTGGCGGATGCGACCCCGTCCCCTCGGAGACCGAAGGACAAGATCTCGCTCCATCCCGCGGGCGCACCATCGCCGGTGTTCGCGGCGCTCGACGCACATCTCCAGCAGCACCCGATCGACCGCGGGGTCGCCGACTGGCGGACCCGCATGCCAGAGCCGCCCGCGTCGCTGCCGCTGCCCCGGCGCGCGGAGTGCATCTGGGTGCTGCAGACCAACCATGGCGCGATCCGCTTCCGCCTGCGCCCCGATCTCGCGCCCGCTCACGTGACGAACGCACTGTGGCTGACCCGAGCCGGCTTCTACGACGGCCTGACCTTCCATCGGATCGTGCCTGGGTTCGTCGCGCAGGGCGGCTGCCCGAAGGGCGACGGCCAGGGAGGGCCGGGCTACGCACTCCGCGACGAGATCCCGGAGCCACCTCCGCAGCACGACCGAAGGGGCATCCTGAGCGCCGCCCATGCCGGGCCGAACACCGCCGGCTCCCAGTTCTTCATCACGCTGCGTCCGGCACCCTGGCTGGACGGCATCCACACCGTGTTCGGCGAACTGGAGACGGGCGAGGCGGTGCTGGCCACGCTCGAGGCCCAGGGTGGAGCCGACGGCAAGCCGCGCAAGCCGGTGACGATCCTGCGCGCAGACTTCCTGTTCCGCGAAGCGTCCGACACTCCGCCGAACCGCTGATCTGCAGAGCGACGGACGGCACGGCGATGCGGAGTTTCGGGGATCACCCGCGACGCAGGGAGACCATCGCGACGCCGGCGACGATGAAAGCCGCGCCCACCCATCCTTGCCAGCCGACGCTCCGCCGCGCGAACCCGAGCCAGCCGAACTCGTCGAGCAACAGCGACGCGAGCATCTGTCCGGCGACGATCAGGGAGACCCAGTAGGCCGCACCGAGGCGCGGCGCAGCGATCAGGGAGGTCGTCACGAAGATCGCGCCCACCGTGCCTCCACCGATCCACATCCAGACCGGCGCGGACTCCAGCATCGAGGGACGCGGCAGCCTCTGACCGAGCCCGAGACAGGCGACGACGAGCAACGCCAACCCACAGCTGAACGACACGAGGCTCGCCTGGATCGGGTGCTCGAGCCGCTTGGCGAGCTGCGCATTGATCCCGGGCTGGATGGCGATGATGCAACCGGCCAGGATCGCGACCAGGGCGTAGACGACGGGCAGTCCGCTCATCGCCCCATCGTCGCTGCTGGGAGCCGCCGCTGCACGCGGCGCTCTCACAGGCTCGGCGCAGAGCGAGCCAGAGCCTGCCGCGAACAGCGCGCAGGCTCTCGTCTCGGAAGGGCGGCGACCGCTTCCGGTCACCGCCCGAACGAGACGACTGCCACCGTCGTCGGACCGTCGCCGGTCCGCACGGCGATCAGTAGCGGTAGTGGCCGGGCTTGTACGGGCCTTCGACCTCGACGCCGATGTAGGACGCCTGGTCCTCGGAGAGCTTGGTCAGCTTCGCACCGAGCTTGTCCAGGTGCAGACGCGCGACCTTCTCGTCGAGCTGCTTCGGCAGCGTGTAGACCGCCTTGTCGTACTGGCTGCCGTTGCAGAACAGCTCGATCTGCGCCATCACCTGGTTGGTGAAGCTGTTGGACATCACGAACGACGGGTGACCGGTCGCGCAGCCGAGGTTCAGCAGGCGGCCTTCGGCGAGCACCAGCACCGCGTGGCCATCCGGGAACACCCACTGGTCGAGCTGGTTGCCGTGCTCCTGGGGGTTCTTGATGTTGACCTTCTTGATCCCCGGGACCTTGGCCAGCTTGGCCATCTCGATCTCGTTGTCGAAGTGGCCGATGTTGCCGACGATCGCGTTGTGCTTCATCTGCGCCATGTGGTCGACGCGGATGACGTCCTTGTTGCCCGTGGTCGTGATGAAGATGTCGGCTTCCGCGACGACGTCCTCGATCGTCTTGACCTCGTAGCCTTCCATCAGCGCCTGGAGCGCGCAGATCGGGTCGATCTCGGTGACGATGACGCGTGCGCCCTGGCCTCGCAGCGACTGGCAGCTGCCCTTGCCCACGTCGCCGTAGCCGCAGACGACCGCGACCTTGCCCGAGAGCATGACGTCGGTCGAACGCATGATCCCGTCGACGAGCGAGTGACGGCAGCCGTACACGTTGTCGAACTTCGACTTCGTGACGGAGTCGTTCACGTTCATCGCCGGGAACGGCAGCTTGTTCGTCTTCTGCAGCTGGTAGAGGCGGTGGACGCCCGTGGTCGTCTCCTCGGTGACGCCCTTGATCGTCGAGCGGATCTTGACCCACTTGTCGGCGTCGGCTTCGAGCGACGCCTTGACGGTCGCGACGAAGACGTGCCACTCCTCGGAGTCCGCTTCGGTGAGCGCCGGCACGCCGGTCTTCGCCCACTCGGCGCCGTTCAGCACCATCATCGTCGCGTCGCCGCCGTCATCGAGGATCATGTTCGGCGTCTTGCCGTCCGGCCACGTCAGGGCCTGCTCGGTGCACCACCAGTACTCCTCGAGCGTCTCGCCCTTCCAGGCGAAGCACGGGATGCCCTTCGGCTCGTCGACCGTGCCGTGCGGGCCGACGACGACCGCCGAGGCGGCCTGGTCCTGCGTGGAGAAGATGTTGCAGGACGCCCAGCGGACCTCCGCACCGAGCTCGACGAGGGTCTCGATCAGGACCGCCGTCTGGATCGTCATGTGGAGGGAGCCGATGATGCGCGCGCCCTTCAGCGGCTTCTTGGCGCCGAACTCCTCGCGGAGCGCCATCAGGCCGGGCATTTCGACCTCGGCGAGCTCGATCTCCGAGCGGCCGAGCTTGGCGAGGGACAGGTCCTTGACCTTGTAGTCGAACTTCGTGGAAGTCGTCATCGCTTGCTTGTTGCGTTGGGGTTGGGATTCGTTGCGAAACAGAAGAACGGGGAGCGGGCAGCACTGCGTCGGCGTGCCCCCGCTGGATCAGGGTTTGCGGGCTCGGACGAGGAACATCGGCAGGTCGGCGGAGCGACCGTCGGGGCTCTCGACGCGGTAGGCGTCGTGCACGTCGTCGAGCGCGACATCGACGAAGCCAGCCCTCGCCATCACCGCCAGCACCGCATCCGGTCGGATGCCGAGACGCAGGTCGCCCATCGCCTCCCGCATCCACTCCGCGTCGTGCGGCGCTAGATCGGTGATGACCGCCCGTCCGCCGGGCTTGAGGATCCGGTGGAGTTCACGCGCCGCGCCGTCCATGTCGGCCACGTGGTGCCACACGAGGTTCGCGAACGCCGCGTCGACTTCGCCAGCCTCGAGCGGGAGGCGCTCGACCTCGCCCTGGCGGAACTCGACGTTGGCGGCGTCGACCCGGCGACGCGCGGCGGCGAGCATCCGCTCGGCGTGGTCGACCGCGATCACCCGCTGGAACCGACCCGCGAGGTAGGCGGTCAAGAAGCCAGCACCACAGCCGAGGTCCGCCACCGTCCAGCCGGCAGGCGCGAGAGCCCCGAGCGCCTCGCTCCGCAGAGCTCCTGTTCGGAACTCCTGACCGAGCTCGACCCACCGGTCGGCAAGGGCGTCGTGCGCCTTCCGGCTCCGTTCGCGCCGCTGCTCGCGGACGCGTTCGAGGGCCTGCGAGTCGGCGCGCCCGTCCTTGCTCTGCAGGTAGGGCTCGAGGACCGCGTGGTAGAGCTCCGGCGTCAGCGGACCGGCCGCCGTCGGCTCGACGAGGGAGTGGAAGCTCCAGCTCCCCTCCCGCCGGTCGCGGACGAGGCCGGCGCGCTTGAGGAGCGAAAGATGGTTGCTGATCCGGCTTTGCGCGAGCCCGGTGATCGAAACCAGCTCCTGGACCGCGAGTTCGTCGCGGGCAAGCAGCGACAGCAGCCGGAGCCGGGTGGCGTCCGACAGCAGCTTCAGCGTGCTCTGGAGGGTCTCGAGGGGCGTCACGGCGTCAGGATATCACAACATCCTGATGTCCTGATCGCAACCCCGACGTCCTTGGATGCGCGTTTCCTGACGAGGGCTCCCGATTCGGGACGGACCGACGCGGGAGCGAGCGGGCACCCGCCCGAGCCCCGTCAGCGTCCGCGGCGCGCGCCGCCTGCTCCCGATTCGGTCTCCGGCTGCTCCTGCCAGGCTTCCTGGCGACCGATCTCGCGCGGACGGTCGTCATCGTTGGCCACCTCGTCCCCGATCCAGTAGGCGAGACGCGCGACCTTCTGGATCTTCTCGTAGTCGAGCTTGTCAGCGGTGTCCGAGACCTGGTGGTAGTCCTCGTGCTCGCCGTCGCAGAAGAACACCACGGGCACTCCGCGCACCGCGAAGTTGTAGTGGTCGCTCCGCTCGTAGAACTGGTCCCCGTTCGTCAGGCCCATGCCGAAGCGCTCCGCGAGCGCTGCTGCTCCTCGGGCGATCGACGAGAACTTCGGGTGACGGTAGCTCGGCGTGATCGAGATCTCGTTCGCGCCGGACAGCTCTGCGACGCGGCCGATCATGTCGATGTTCACGTTCGCGACCAGGGAGTCGACGTCCCAGGTCGGGTTCTCCGCGTAGTGCTTCGAGCCCCAGAGCCCGAGCTCCTCACCCGACACCGACAGGAAGATCACAGAGCGCCGCGGACGCTCGCCCGCGGCGAAGGCCTCGGCGACCTCGAGGAACGCCGCGGAGCCGGACGCGTTGTCGTCGGCACCGTTGAACACGTCTCCGTCGACCCGGGTCCCCATGTGATCCATGTGGGCGGAGAACACGACCGCTTCGTTCCGCAGCTCCTCGTCGGAGCCGCGGAGTACCGCGCAGACGTTCAGCGCCTTGGCGTCGGGATCGGTCGCGACGGCGACGCGCACGCGCGCCGCTGCGTCCGCCTCGCTCGCTCCCTCGATCGCGACGACCTCGCCGTCGTCACCGACCGCCTGACCGGCTGCGGCGAGCGCGGCCACCGTCCGTGCCCGCGACAGGAACACCATCGGGACGTCGACACGCATCTGCGCGACCATCCCCGCCATGCCGGAGTCCCCTCCGAACTGGAGGAGCGGCTTGCCCGGCAGGAGTCCGGCGTAGTTCAGCATCTCCCCGATCCCGCTGTCGTCGTGCAGCACGCCGAAGAGCACGCAGGGCGCCCCCGCCTGCACGAGCCGCGATGCGATCTGGCGCGCCTTGCCGAACGCGCCGAGCCCCATCATGAACTGGGCCTCGGTCTTCATCGCCGCCCGGGAGCGGGTCCGCAGCAGGACGAGCGGGATCTCGCCTTCCCCGAGCTGCTCCGGCAGCTCGGTGCGCGCGCCGTATCCGAGGTAGACGATCTTGCCCTCGACGTCGATCTCGCCGTCACCCGCCCGGGAGGCCAGCACGCCGAAGCCATTCGCGTGCTCCTCTCCGCCGATGCGCAGGCCGGTCTTCGTCTCGTCCAGGTAGGTCTTCCGCACGGGGTATGACTGGAAGTAGCTCCTGCCGTCCTCTGCCAGCCTGTCGCCGAGCGGCTCGAAGCCGAGCTCCTCGAGACGTGATGCAACGTATTCGGCCGCCATCACCTGACCGGCCGTTCCCGTGTAGCGTCCTCCGAACTCATCGGAGGCGAAGCGGAACGCGTGGGTCCGGAGTCCTTCGATGTCGATCTTCGACATCGCGGCCGGGGCTCCGTCCGGAAGGTCGGTGCTGGCGGTCGCGGCACGCTGACCGGGGAGCAGCGCGGCAAGGAGCAGGGAGGGAGCGAGGAGCAGGGAGGGAGCGAGGAGCGTGCGGAGGTTCTGCATGGGACGGGTCTTGGGCCGCGCGTGGCTTCCGGCGGCGGCGCGGGATCGTAGCCGCTGGAGACGGCCGACTGTCGCCGCGAACTCCCCCCGAGCAGCACGATCCGGGGCCCGAGGTTCCCGCCCCCGGAGACAGCTGCTAGAACGGACACCCGATGCGCCCGCAGGATCGACCGCAGCTCCGCAACCTGCACTTCGTCTGCACGGCGTTCGCCGGCCTGACCCTGACCGCGTGCGCGGGCCTCGGACCGAGCCGGGTCTTCGCGCCGGTCGCGGACCACGCGCGGACCGAGCCACGCTCGCTCGGCGAACGCGGCTTCGCTCCGGCCCTGTCGCCGCCCCCCTCCGTGGGCTGGGACCTGGCCGTCATCGCGCTCGACGGCGACGAGAGAACCGCTCGCTATGAGATGCGCTGCACGTTCCGCGACGATTCCCTCGTCGACGGACTCGCGGGTCGGTGGCGCATCCAGCCCAAGTTCTCGGGAGCGGAGATCGTCGATGACGAGGGGAGGCGCTTCCCCTGCGTCCGCGCACGCGTTCCGATCCAAGCAGACCCAGAAGCCCGCGACGACGGCGACTCGCCCACGATCCGCAGCTTCAGCTGGGTCTTCGAGGTCTCCGGCAGCTACGACTTCCGGCGGGTCCAGCTCATCGCCGTCCACTGGGGTTTCGAACTCGACGGGCAGCCCTTCGAGATCACGAGCCGATTCCGCGTCGCATGACCGCAGTCTCCGAACAAGCGTTCGATCCCCGCATCCGGAACACCGTCGCGCTCGCCGCGATCCTGGGACTCGCGTTCGCCTGTCTCGGTGTGCAGGGAGAGCTGGAGCCCCCCGCGCCACGCCCGGAATCGGAACGCGCCGGCACCGAGATCGTCGTCTGCGGCGCGTACTACGACATCGGAACGCCGGTCGTGCTGTTCTCCGACGAGGGCGGCTACGACGCCTACTCCGAGACCCCTCGCTTCGAACCGGCACCCATCGGCGAGGACGGGAAACCCGTCCTCAAGAAGCGCTACGGAGAGCGGAAGAACCTGCCCGCGGACGTCGCCCAGCGCGTGGGCGCGGCTGGATGGACGCGGCAGGATCTCTCGCAGGTCGTTCGTCAGTTCGTCATCCACTACGACGTCTGCGGCACGTCGCGACAGTGCTTCAAGATCCTGCAGGACAAGCGCAACCTGTCGGTGCATTTCATGCTCGACGTCGACGGCACGATCTACCAGACGCTCGACCTGAAGGAGCGGGCGTGGCACGCGGGGACGGCCAACGACTTCTCGATCGGGATCGAGGTCGCCCACATCGGCGCCTACCCAGCGCCCGGCCACCCGGTCATGCGGTCGTGGTACGGAGAGGACGAGGACGGCGAATACGTGGTCTTCCCGAAGTGGATGCCCGAGACGGGGATCAGGACGCCGTCGTTCGTGGCCCGGCCCGCGCAGGCAGGCCTGATCACCGGCGAGATCCACGGCAAGCCCTACTGGATGCACGACTACACCAAGGAGCAGCACGAGGCGCTCGCCCGCCTGACCGGTGCGCTGTCACGCATCCTGCCGTCGATCCGCCTCGACGTCCCGCGTGATGCCACGACCGGAGCGCCGCGGACCGATGCGCTCACCGGAGACGAGCTCGCCGCCTACAGCGGCGTGCTCGGCCACCTCCACGTGACTTCGAACAAGACCGACCCGGGACCTGCGCTCTCGTGGGAGGAGCTGCTCCGCCGGGCGCGTCACCACGCGGCGGGACTCTGACGCGCGCACGACCGGCGATGCCGCGCGGCCGCGACGCTCGCGCCGGCGTCGGCTACGAGGTCTCGCGCGCGCCCGCCGCACCGAGCGCGCGGAGCCGGTCTTCGGCGATGCGCACGAAGATCCTCGCCGTCGGCACGATCAGCGCATCGTCGTAGTCGAAGTCCGGATGGTGACAGCCGGGCGTCTCCTCGCCCTCCCGACCCGCACCGACGAAGAAGTAGGCCCCGGGCACCGCCTGCGCGAAGTAGGAGAAGTCCTCGGACGCAGCAAGCGGGAGTCCGGCTGCCGAAACACGCTCGGCGCCGAGGATCTCCGCCGCTGCCTCGTGGACCACTTCCGCGCAGCCGGGATCGTTCGGCAGGATCGGGAAGCCTCGCCCGACCTCCAAGTGCGCTTCGACCGCGTGCGCCGCGGCCACGCCCGCCACGACCTGTTCGAGCCGCGCGAGGATGCGTTCGCCGAGCGCTGCATCGAGAGCTCGTACCGTCCCGAGGAGCACCCCACGACCGGGGATCACGTTCCGGGTCGTCCCGCACTGGAAGCTCGTCACGCTCAGCACCGCGCCGCCGTGATGTCCGATCCCGCGCGCCGCGATGCTGTTGAGCGCGGTGACCATGTGCGCACCGGCCGTCAGGGGGTCACGGGTCACCTGCGGCTGGCTCGCATGCCCTCCCCACCCCTCGAGCGTGATCCGGAACGTGGCCTCCTGGGCCATCACCGGCCCGGCGGCGACGCGAACCTCGCCCTTCGGGAAGTTCGGCCAGTTGTGGTGCCCGTACACCTCGGCGATGCCTTCGAGAGCGCCTTCCTCCACCATCACGCGCGCACCGCCACCGCGGACACCCTCCTCAGCGGGCTGGAAGAGCAGCCGGACGTTGCCGGGCGGGAGTGAGTCCCTGCGCGCGGCCAGCGCAGCAGCCACCCCCAGCATCACCGTCGTGTGGCCGTCGTGGCCGCACTTGTGCGCGACTCCGTCGTGGATCGAGCGATACGGCAGGTCGGTCTCCTCGTGGATCGGCAGCGCGTCCATGTCGGCACGCAGCGCGATCGCGGGGCCGGCCACACCGGGCCGGAGGTCAGCCACGACCCCGGTGCCCGCACACGCTCGCGGCGCGTAGCCCAGCTCCTCGAGGAATGCAGTCACGATGCCCTGCGTGCGCTGCTCCTCGAACCCGAGCTCGGGGTGACGATGCAGATCGTGCCGCAGCGCGCGGAGCCTCGGCTCCAGGTCATGCAGGATGTCAGCGACCGTGTCGGGCATCGCCGCATCTTGGCGGAAGGAGAACCTCCGCGCGACGGGCCGCATGCGATCCGCCCCGCGCCCCCGCAGTGGAACCTCAGCGCGACGGCGAGGGCGCGGCGGCCGCTCGGTACGCGGCGAGCCGCTCCTCGTAGCGAGGGCGGGCTTCTTCGCTCGCCAGCTCGACCGCCCGCTCCTGCCAACGGACCGCTTCCTCGAATCGCCCCGCCTCGAAGCAGGCCATCGCGAGCGTGTCCAGGCGCCAGTAGGTCTCCCAGCGGAACGCGCTCGTCATCGCCTCGGCGGCACGCAGCGCGAGCCCGGCGAACGCGGGCCGGTACGGACGCTCCGTCAGCAGCTTCCAGGCGAACGCGTTCAGCGCGTCGGGATCACCGTCGAGGGCCCGCACGTAGGACTCCCCCGCACGCCGCGCACCGCGAGCGTCTCCGACGCGCAGACGGTGCTCGAAGGCCAGGCGATGGAGGACCGCCGCCCCGGGGTCGGCGAGGGCCGCCATGTCGAGCGCGAACCCGAGCACCTCGTCGTAGCGTCCGTCGTGATTCGACGCACGGAGCACGTCGACCAGCGCACGGCTCGCGTCGCGGCGCCCCTTGACCGACTCGATCCACGCGAACGCCGCCTGCGAGGCGCCGTCGGCGTCTCCGCCCGCATCGCGGACCCGGAACGCCAGCGCCTGCACGTCCTCGGACCGCGGCGCCGCTTCGAACAGCGATTCCCCGAGGCCCGCGAGGAATCGGTCGCGCAGGAGCTCGGACGAGCAGCCGAGCGCACGGTTGACGACCCGGGCTAGATGCTCGGGTCGCGTGGCCAGGTCTTCCGCTGCGGCCCGCAGCACGGCGCGCATCCCCGAGGTCGTGGCCGCCGCGTCGACCTGGGCGATCCAGTCGTGGAGCCGACGACCCGGCATGGACCCCGCGAGGAGATCCAACACGTGGTAGCGCACGGCGTCGTCGAAGGGCTCGACCAGGGCCTCGTGGCCGTCGGCGTCGAAGAACACCGCGAACGCATCCTCGGAGGGGCGATCACCGTGCGGATCACCGACCGCGTCCCCGACGCTCGTCGCGACCCCCTCAGGAACGGCCCGCCGATCGGGCTCGGCGCCTTCGGGCCACACCACCTGGATCGGCACCGGCGCATCGATGCCCGCGACGATCCGCCGGACGCCCGCCAGCGCGCGCCGCTGCGGAACCCGGGCCTCGGGCAGGAGCACGTCCACCCGGGGACCGACCGGCTCCTGGGCGCGCGGCGACCCGGGCGTTACGCCGAGGATCGCGGGCAGGGCCAAGAAGAGGATTCGAGCAGGTCGCATCGGATGGAGTGCGCGGGTGCGCCCTCCTTCCTTCGACCTCGGCCAGGGCCTCGGCAGACACCGTGGACCAGGATCGGGACGGTCCGCGCCCACCGACCCGTGCCAACGCCCCGTGGAGCGAACGCGGAACCCCGTCCTGATCGACCGATCCGGCCTCGGTCGCCCCGAGAGCCGGAGGCTCGTCGCCCTCGGAACCAGCGGCCTACCGGGCTGCGGTCCTCAGGCCCCCTCCAACCACAAGATCTAGCGGCTCAAGTGGAATGAGACCGCTGCCCGAAGTAGTTTCCCGAGCCATGCGCGCCTCCGAACACCCGGCCCATCCCCAGCGCGTCTACCTCGTCGGCTCGCACGCGACCGGCAAGACCACGCTGGCGCGCTGGGTCCGCGACCGCTTCGGCATCCCGATGATCGCGGAGGTCGCACGGGGCGTGCTCGCCGAGATGGAGGCGAAGCTCGAGTCGCTCAGGACCGACATCGACCTCGTCAACCGCTACCAGACCCAGGTCTTCCTGCGACAGATCGAAGCCGAGCGCCGGGTCGACGGCCCCTTCGTCTCCGACCGGGCCTTCTGCAACCTCGCCTACGCCGCCCACCATTCGACGATCCTGGCCGAGGTGTTCCGCGACGAACGGCTCCGGACCTACATGGAGTCGGTGCGGAAGGGGATCGTGTTCTTCCTGCGACCCCACCGTGAGCTGGTGGTCGCCGACGGCGTCCGCGCCGGCCTCGAGTGGGAGGAGGTCGTGCGGATCGACGGCATGGTGAAGCTGATGCTCGAGATGTTCGGCGTCCCCTACGTGCCGGTCGAGTCGCTGTCGATGCAGGAACGCGTCCGCTGCGTCGACCGGGTGCTCACGCTCGCCGGCCTGAAGCACGTCGAGGCCTCGTCCGACGCGATCGGCGAGGTCCGCGCGGAGCGGAGTGGCGTGATCCCGCCGCACCGGGCATCGACCACCAACTGACGATGGGGAACGTCGAGACGCTCGTCGTCCCGACGCGCGGCCGCGGTCTCGTCGAGATCACGGCCCTCGTCCAGGAATGCGTCGGACGCCATCTCCACGGCGACGGGCTGTGCACGGTGCTGGTTCGGCACACGTCGGCGAGCCTCGTGATCCAGGAGAACGCCGACCCGAGCGCCGCACGCGATCTCGAGGCTTTCTTCGCGCGGATCGCACCCGAACGCGACCCACTCTGGACGCACACGACCGAGGGGCCCGACGACATGCCGGCACACGTGCGCGCCGCGCTCACGGCCACCACCGTGTCGATTCCGGTCCTCGGCGGCCGACTCGGCCTCGGTACATGGCAGGGACTGTTCCTGTTCGAACACCGGCGACGCCCGCACCGGCGCGAACTCCTCGTCCACCTCGGCGGCTGAGCGTTCCGATCCGCTGGCCGCGTCCCGCTCGTCAGCGGTTCACGAGGAACGTCGCCACCTCGGCCAGGAAGCCGCGGACGGCGCGATCGACGTCCTCGGGGAACGCCACCTCGTCCAGCGCAGCATCCATGCGTGCGACCCACCGGTCTCGCGCCCGGACGTCGACCGGGAATCGAGCGTGCCGCATCCGGAGACGCGGGTGGCCTCTCGCGGACGTGTAGAGCGGCGGACCGCCGAACCGCTCGACGAGGAAGTCGCGGAGCCTCGTCTCCGCGCCGGCGAGATCATCCGGCGGATACATCGGCCCGAGCACGTCGTCGCTCGCGATATCGCGGTAGAACGCCGCGACGAGCCTCGCGATCGCATCTTCGCCGACAGCGGCGACGACGAATCCCACCGGGTCCTGTGGAGCTTGCACGCGGACACTGAACCCAGCCGTTGCGGCCGGCGCAACGGCGCCCGACGATCCCCGGCGATGCCCGCGCCGCGCCCTTGGCACCTGCTGCCTCCCGGTGACGTCCCTCCCAGGGGCCGCACGACGCTTCCGATCGTGCGCAGGGGGATCGATCACGGCACGGTGATCCTCGGCGACGTCGAGCCGACGCCGCCAGAAGAACCCGACGCTGCGTTCGCTGCGTCCGAACCCGTGCTGATCCCCGGCGTCCTCGGCGATGCGCTCGAGGTAGCGGACGACCATGTCGTCGCCACGTGGCAGGCCTTCGAGGGCTTCCGCGAGGGAGCCCGACTCCTTCCCGAGGTCGAAGCCCGGTTGGAGGACGCAGCGCCCTTCCTCTACGCAGGCAGCAGTTTCGACCTCGAGGAACCGCGAGAGATCGAGAAGGTCTTCGTCGATGTCCCGGCGGCGGACACGCCCCACGGGCGACGCATCCGCGACCTCTGGGCCAAGCTCTCGTGGATCGCCGAAGACGAGGCGGACACCTCGCTTCGCATCCGGATGTCGTTCGGCCATGAGGCAACCAAGGACTGGCTCCAGCCCGAAGTGCGCGCGGCCTGGACCGACGCACTGACCGCGCGGATGTTCCCCGAGACCCGCCTCGTGACCGACAACGAGGTCGTGCGTGGCTTCCTGGGTGACGTGCTCGCTGCTCCACACCGCCTCGGCGAGTGCATCGTCTACAGCAACGCGCCGGGCGGAGGCGCAGTCTTCCATCACGACGCGGACCCGGGCCAGCACGGCGTCGCCATCGCCCAACTTCTCGGCGCGACGGTCTGGCTCGCCTGCCCGCGCGCCGAGCTCGCGGTCCACGTCGCCGCCGTCGCCGCCCGGATCGGCGGACCGCAGCGCCTCCAGACGGCCGAGGGCGTCGCGTCGTCGTTCGACGTCGCGTCCGACGCCGACCTCTACCGTTTGCTCAACGCGACGCCGGAGCTCACACGGGAACTCGCCGAAGCCGAGCGCCTCTTCGTGCTGCGCCCCGGAGACGTGCTCATCCTGCCGTCCCACGGACCCGAGCACTGCGCATGGCATGCAGTCTTCGGCGTCGGCGCACAGCCGAGCCTCGGGCTCAGCTTCGGCATCTTCGACGCGGTTCCCGAAATGCAGGGCCTGCCGCCGAGGCGCTGACAGACCGAGATCCCGCGGTCACGCTCGACGCGGACGCACGAACACGGTCTCGAGTGCGACCGACCGCCCGTGGCGCGCACCGACGACGAAAGCGGCGAGGTCGCCGTCCGCCAGCGCATCGACCGCCACCGTCGCACGGATCGAACGACCACCGCGCACGCCGAGGCGTGGCCCTCGGACCTGGCACCACGCGACCTCGGCCGTCTCCCGGGTCGGACGCACCTCGAGACACACCGAGCCGTCCGGGTCGACGGCTCGGTTGGTCTTCGCATCCAGCACGAGGGAGCCGTCCGACGGCGACGCGTCGATCGCCCCGGTGGCCCCGTCGTAGTGCACGTGGCTCTCGCGCGCGAAGTCGACCCGGAAGTCCATCGTCCCGTCCGCCAGCCGGAATGCTCCGCGCTGGCGCCGCAGCCGGATCGCCCCGAACACAGCGTTGCAGCACAGCGACCCGATCGGACGCTCGATCCTCGAGTCCCCGAGACCGAAGTCCGCTCCTTCGTGGCGGTAGACCACGATGTCGGTGGTCTTGTCGGTCGCCCTCACCCGCTCGATCCGCAGCTCGCCCGTCGAAGCTTCGTAGCTCCAGTCCATCGAGCCTGCCCCGCGGAGCTGCACCGTGAACCGACGATCGCCGTCGTCGAACGTCGCCGTGCCCGTGTAGCCGCGTTCACGGTGATCCCCGTCGATCCGGAGCGCGTCGATGCGCCGGGGAACGGGGTTGAGGATCGGACTGCGCCGGATCTTCCAGGCTTCGTTGGCTTTCATCGGGAACGCTCCTCCGCGCCGGAACGGCCGACGGGGTCGATTCCATCGGCGCAACCGGGGGGGTGACTGGAGAATCTCCTCGCGTGTCGGCGAGGAGGGGTAGGCTGCCGCGCTGGGTCGGACTCGGAGTGAACGGACCCGACAGCTCCTCGGTCCGCTCGGTCTCCGTGAGTATTGCGCGTGAGAACGACTCCACGAGTCCCCCCGCCGATGTCGAAGGAACGTGGGCACCCTGGCGATGCGGCGCGGCGCGTGCAGAATGCCGTCCTCCGCAAGGTCGTCGAAACCATGGATCCGAAGAGCAAGAACATCGTCTTCCACCAGGGGACGGTGACTCGAGAAGACCGCGAGCAACGACTCGGCCAACGTGGCTGCGTGCTCTGGTTCACCGGCCTGTCCGGCTCGGGCAAGTCCACGATCGCGCACGCAGTCGAATTGCGACTCTTCCAGCTCGGCCATCTCTGCCAGGTGCTCGACGGCGACAACATCCGTCACGGTCTGTGCCGCGATCTGGGCTTCGGAGCGACCGACCGGACGGAGAACATCCGCCGGATCGCCGAGGTCGCGAAGCTGTCCACCGAGGCCGGCCTGGTCGTCTCGACGGCGTTCATCTCGCCGTTCCGCGCGGATCGTGACCAGGCGAGGACAGTGATCGGCAGCGAACGATTCCTGGAAGTCTTCCTGGACGTGCCCGTCGACGAATGTGAGCGCCGCGATCCGAAGGGCCTCTACGCGAAGGTCCGCCGCGGCGAGATCCCTGAGTTCACCGGGATCAGCTCGCCCTACGAGGCGCCCGTCTCCCCCGAACTGACAATTCCCACCGCAGGCATGTCCATCGACGAGAGCGTCGACCAGGTCGTCGCCTACCTGCAGGGCCGCGGGTTCCTCAGCAGCCCCGGTCGTGAGAGCGAACGATGATCCAGAAGCATCACCTCAGCCACCTCGAAGAGCTCGAACACGAGAGCATCCAGATCATCCGGGAGGTCGCGGCCGAGTTCCGCAACCCGGTGATGCTGTTCTCGATCGGCAAGGACTCGCTGTGCATGCTCCGGCTGGCGCAGAAGGCGTTCCATCCGGCGCCCATCCCGTTCCCGCTCCTCCACGTGAACACCACGTGGAAGTTCCGCGAGATGATCGAGTACCGCGACAACCTCGCCCGCGAGATCGGCGTCGAGCTGCGCGAACAGATCAACGAGGAGGGACGTGCGGCGAACATCAACCCGTTCGACCACGGCAGCCAGCGCTACACGCAGGTCATGAAGACGGACGCGCTGAAGGCCGCCCTGACCGCGGGCGGCTACGACGCTGCGTTCGGCGGCGCACGGCGTGACGAGGAGAAGAGCCGCGCGAAAGAGCGCGTGTTCTCCTTCCGCGATCGGAACCACGGCTGGGACCCCAAGAACCAGCGCCCCGAGCTCTGGAACCTCTACAACACCCGCGTTGCGAAGAACGAGTCGATCCGGGTGTTCCCCATCTCCAACTGGACCGAGCTCGATGTGTGGCTCTACATCCACTACGAGAACATCCCGATGGTCCCGCTCTACTTCGCGAAGGAGCGTCCGATCGTCCGCCGCAACGGCGCGCTGATCATGGTGGATGACGACCGCATCCCCCTCGAGCCCGGCGAGAAGCCCGAGATGATGAAGGTGCGCTTCCGCACCCTCGGCTGCTACCCGTTGACGGGAGCGGTCGAATCGGAAGCGACCAACGTCGTCGAGATCATCGAGGAGATGCTCCGCACCCGCACGTCGGAGCGACAGGGCCGCGTCATCGACTACGACGAGGGCGGCTCGATGGAGGAGAAGAAGCGGGAGGGCTACTTCTGATGAGCATCCAGACCGAACTCGACCGTCTCGGCATCGACGGCTACCTCGAGAAGTACCGGACCAAGGACCTGCTGCGCCTTCTGACGTGCGGCAGCGTCGACGACGGCAAGTCCACGCTGATCGGACGCCTCCTCCACGACTCGGCGATGGTCTACGAGGACCAGCTCGCCGCGGCCAAGAAGGACAGCAAGCGATACGGGACGACCGGCGAAGACGTCGACTTCGCGCTGCTCGTCGACGGCCTCGAAGCCGAGCGCCAGCAGGGCATCACGATCGACGTCGCGTATCGCTACTTCACGACCGACAAGCGCAAGTTCATCATCGCGGACACGCCCGGCCACGAGCAGTACACGCGCAACATGGCGACGGGCGCGTCGAACTGCCAGCTGGCGATCATCCTGATCGACGCGCGCAAGGGCGTGCTCGACCAGACGCGACGCCACTCGTTCATCTGCTCGCTCCTGGGCATCAAGCACGTGGTCGTCGCGGTCAACAAGATGGACCTCGTCGACTACAGCGAGGAGGTCTACGACCGCATCCGCGAGGACTACCAGGACTTCGCGAGCAAGCTGCAGATCCAGGACATCCACTTCATCCCGATGTCGGCGCTCAAGGGCGTCAACGTGGTCGAGCGTGCCCAGGCCGAGATGCCCTGGTACGGCGGCTCCGCGCTGCTCGACTACCTGGAGACGGTGCACATCGCGTCCGACCGCAACCTGATCGACTTCCGGTTCCCGGTCCAGTACGTGCTCCGCCCCAACCTCGACTTCCGCGGCTACGCGGGAACGATCGCGTCGGGCATCGTCCACGTCGGTGACGAAGTGGTCGCGCTGCCTTCCGGCCGTCAGAGCCGGGTCAAGAGCATCGAGACCTTCGCCGGTCCGATCCAGGAGGCCCACGCGCCGATGTCGGTGGTCGTGACGCTCACCGACGAGGTGGACGTGAGCCGTGGCGACGTGCTCTCGACCGTCCAGAACACGCCGCGCCTCGAGACACGCATCGAGGCCATGCTGGTCTGGATGTCCGAGACGCCGATGGAGACCGGCAAGACCTACGTCCTCAAGCACACGTCGAACACGACGTCCGGCACGGTCACGCAGGTGCGCTACCGGACGAACGTCAACTCGATGCGCAAGGAGGACGCCGACCGACTGACGCTCAACGAGATCGGCCGCGTCGAGATCGAGGTCGTCCGCCCGCTGGCGGTCGATGCCTACAGCAAGAACCGCGGCATGGGTGCGTTCATCCTGGTCGACAGGCTGACCAACGCGACGATGGCCTGCGGGATGATCGTCGACCGTTCGCCCGCCGAGCGCACGCTCGCCCGTCGCCGCGCGTCGGCCGACGCGGGCAGCAACGTGCGGAGCGGACAGCGCGGTGCGGTGACCGCCGAGCAGCGCAGCGAACGGCTCGGACAGCGACCCTTCACCGTCTGGCTGACCGGACTCCCCCGCTCCGGGAAGACGTCGACCGCCTTCGAACTCGAGAAGGCCCTCTTCGAGCGCGGCAAGCTCGCCCAGGTGCTCGACGGCGAGAAGCTCCGCGCCGGCATCAGCAGCGATCTCGGCTTCTCCGCCACCGACCGCTGGGAGCACCAGCGACGCGCCGCGGAGATGGCGAAGTCCGGCAACGAGCACGGCCTGATCTCGATCGTCGCGCTCGTGTCACCGATCGAATCGGACCGGGCCCAGGCCAAGCGCATCGTCGGCGAAGACAGGTTCTACGAGGTCCACTGCGACGCGTCGGTCGAGTCGTGCGAGTCGCGGGACGAGAACGACCTCTACGGTCGCGCTCGCCGCGGCGAGATCGAGGGGCTGACCGGCGTCGACGCACCGTACGAACCGCCGGCCGCACCGCTCGTCCGCCTCGACACCGAGAAGCTCGACGCGACGGCGAACGCGCGACAGATCCTGGACGCACTCGAGGCCAAGGGCCTGATCTGACGGTCGAGGACGGCTCGGCGTGGCCCCACGGGGCGCGGTGCACCCGCGCCCGGGATCAGCTCTCGGGGCGGACGACCTCGAGGTCCAGCCGGATCGGGACCCAAGAGACGCGACAGCCGAGAGCGACGAGCCAGTCGGCGACGGCGTCGTTGCAGTTGAACAGGCACCAGTAACCTGCCTGATCCCGCACGAAGTCGAAGCCGTAGACCCCGTTCCACAGCGGGTCCCCTCCGGCGGCGAAGCGATCCAGGAGCCGCTGGCGGAGCGACTCGGCGTCGACACGCGCGACGACGAGCTCGTCCAAGAGCGCCCCGGACAGCTCCGTCGCGAGCTGGTGTCCGCGGGTCGCCCCGAGCCGGCGCACGCCGAGTGTGCCGGTCGTCGGCCACAGCGCCGCCGGGAACGCGCGATACCACGCGTCCCTCATCTCCGCGTACCACGCGTACTCCCCGTAGCCGAACTCCAGCAGGTGCCCGTCCGCACTCGGCAGGATCAACCCCCGGTGTCGAGCGTCTCGGACCAACCAGACCGACACGGAGTCCGCCCCCACATCGAGCGGCGGTCTCACGGTCGACGTGCACCCGGACAGCGCGAAGAAGCCGAGCAGGAGCAGCGCGCACGTGATCGAGATCCGGCGCACACGCGTTCCGGAAACCCGTGCGGCGTTCCCCGAGCTCACGCCGTGACCTCGAACAGGAAGCGCGCCAGCTCGGCCTCCCGGTATGCGCGATCCCAGCAGACATGGTCGAGGTCCGCATACTCGCGGTAGACGACCGATGCGCCGACCGCCTCGGCCTCGGCGACCATCCGCCGCGACTCCTCGACTTCGACCACGTCGTCGAGCGCGCCGTGCGCGACGAACAGCGGCTTGCCCTCAGCCACGATCCGCTCCGCGTCCCCCGGCTGCCCCCCGCCGCAGACGGGAGCGAACGCCCGGAACACGTCAGTCCGACGACTGCCGTGCACGAACGTCCCGAATCCCCCCATCGACAGGCCGGTCAGCGTGATCCTCGCCGGATCGATCCAGAAGGTCCTCCGGGCCACTGCGACCGCCGCATCCACGTGCTCCTCCGCACCCGGCAGCCCGTGCGCCCACGGCCTGTCGATCGAAACCCAGACGCGGTCGGCGGGGCACTGCGGGAGCACGACGATCCCGGGGAACCGCTCCGGGAACTCGTCGAGCACCGGCCCGAGCCCGACCGGCAGGTGCTCGCCGTCACGCCCGCGCTCCCCGTAGCCGTGGAGGAACACGGCCAACGCAGAGCTCGCCGCCGGGTCGTGGCGCGGAGGCAGCCAGACGTCGGCGCGTCCGAGTCCCGGAGCCACCGTGTCCCGGAGAGTCAGGAAGCGCCCGCGCGCGCTCACCCGCCGAGTTCCCAGCCGTACGCGTACTCGTCGCGGAGGAACCGTTCGGCTTCCGGCGCGTTCGTGATCCGCATCCGCGCCGCGTCCCACTCGATCGGCACGCCGGCCCGGATCGCAACGTTGCCGAGCAGCGCGGCCTCGGTGAACGGACCCGCGTGCTCGAAGCGCGACATCGGCGGGGTGCCGCCCTTGATGGCATCGAGCCACTCGCTGTAGATGCCCTCGGTGCGCGGCAGGAACGGCGCCGGTGCCTCGAAGTCCGCGAAGTCCGCTTCCGGGAGGAGCCGCCACTGATCGCCGTAGTCCCCCGGCGAGTAGAGCTGCCCGCGATCGCCGATCATCAGACTCCCGCTGTTCGACAGCTGGACTCCCGGCAGGTAGGCCTCGACGTCCGGCATGTACCCTCCGTCGTGCCAGGTGAGCACGACCGGGGGCAGCGCGCCCCGAGCCGGGAACTCGAACCGGATCTGCGACTTGAGCGGGGCCGACGCGACGGTGTTGCCTTCCTGCTCGGCGGTGACCCGCGTCGGCGCTCCGAGCTGCAGCGCGAGGTAGGGCAGGTTCAGCGTGTGGCACGCCATGTCGCCGATCGCACCGGTGCCGAAGTCCCAGAAGCCGCGCCAGCGGAACGGGCAGTAGGCCTCGTTGTAGGAGCGGTGCCGGGCAGGGCCGAGCCACAGGTCCCAGCGGAGCCCCGCAGGGATCGGCTGGATCTCCGCCGGCGCGTTCACGCCCTGCGGCCAGATCGGCCGGTTCGTCCAGACGTGGACCTCGCGGACGTCCCCGATCGCACCGCTGCGGATGACCTCGACACCCTTCCGCAGTCCGTCGGTCGCCGTGCCCTGGTTGCCCATCTGGGTGACGACGCCCGTGCGCTGCGCGAGCATCGTCAGCACACGCGCCTCCTCCACGGAGTGCGTCAGCGGCTTCTGGCAGAACACGTGCAGCCCGCGCTGCATCGCCCAAGCCGCAGCCACCGCGTGCGTGTGGTCGGGCGTCGACACCAGCACGGCGTCGAGATCCTTCTCCCGGTCCAGCAGCTCGCGAAAGTCACGGTAGACGCGGGCCTCGGGGTGCTCCTTCCACAGCTTCGCACCGCGGCGCTCGTCGACGTCACACAGCGCAACCAGGTTCTCGGAGGCGCAGCCCTTCGCGTCGACGTAGCCCTTGCCCCCACACCCGATCGCCGCGACGTTCAGCTTGTCGAGGCGACCGCGGCGGACCAGGTCCTTCCCGGGCACGTCGTGCGTGATCCAGAACGAAGGAGCCGCCAGGGCCGACGACTTCAGGAACGCGCGCCGAGAAGGAGCGGATGATTGCCGGGGAGCCATGGCAGGATCCTAGAATCCGGCGCGCTCCGGTCCACCGCGCGCTCGCCGATCCCAGACAGTCCCAACGATGCAACGACTCCGCTTGCTGCTCGCTCTCTTCCTCTCGACCGCCCTGCTCGCGTGTGCAGCTCCGGCCCCCGGGGGACCGGACGATCCCGAGGTCGTGGTCTACGGCGGGACCTCGGGGGGCATCGCCTGCGCGGTGCAGCTCGCCCGGCACGGCCGCAGCGTCGTGCTCCTCGAACCCACCCACCGCGTCGGGGGCCTCAGCACATCCGGCCTCGGCGCCACCGACATCGGCAACAAGGCGGCGGTCGGCGGCATCAGCCGCGAGTTCTACCAGCGGCTCAGGACCCACTACGGCGACGACGCAGCCTGGGTCCAAGAGGCCGCCGCGGACTTCAAGGGCCGGGGACATCGGCCGAACGAGGACGCCGCGTGGACCTTCGAACCGAAGGCCGCACTCCAGGTGTTCGAGGAGATGCTGACCGAGGCCGGGGTCCCGGTCGTCCACGGCGCTCGGCTCGATCTCGGCGCCGGCGGCGTGACCGTCGAGGACGGGAGGATCGTCGCGATCCGGACGGTCGACGGACGGATCTACCGCGCGCGCTGCTTCGTGGATGCGACCTACGAGGGCGACCTGCTCGCGAAGGCTGGCGTCTCGTACCGGGTCGGACGGGAAGCGAACGCCGAGCACGGCGAGACGCTCGACGGAGTGCAGGTCCAGAACGCCACCAAGCACCAGTTCACGCACGACATCGATCCGTACGTCGTCCCGGGCGACCCGTCGAGCGGACTGCTCCGCTACGTCGCCGCCGACGGGCCCGGCGAAGAGGGCGATGCCGACCACCGCGTCCAGGCCTACTGCTTCCGACTGTGCACGACGGATGCACCCGACAATCGGTTGCCCTGGCCGAAGCCTCCTGGCTACGACGAGAAGGACTTCGAGCTGCTGCTCCGGAACTTCGACGCCGGTGACCGCCGCGTGCCGTGGCACCCGGTGCTGATGCCGAACCGCAAGACCGACACGAACAACAACTTCGCGATATCGACCGACGCGATCGGACTCAGCTACGGTTGGCCGGAGGCCGACTGGGACGAGCGGGCCCGGATCTTCGCGGACCACCTCTACTACACGCAGGGGCTGCTCTGGACGCTGGCCAACCACCCGAGGGTGCCGGCGGACGTGCAGAAGGACTTCCACAAGTGGGGGCTCGCGAAGGACGAGTTCGTGGAGACCGGCAACTGGCCGCCGCAGCTCTACGTCCGCGAGGCTCGGCGCATGGTCTCGGACGTCGTTCTCGCCGAGAAGCACTGCCGAGGACTCGAGGTCGTCGACGACCCGGTCGGGCTCGGCGCCTACGGCATGGACTCGCACAACGTGCAGCGATATGTCGACGCACAGGGGCGGGTCCGCAACGAGGGCGACGTGCAGGTCCACGGCTTCACGCCGTACGGCATCTCCTACCGCTCGATCGTTCCTCGGCGCGGAGAGTGCACGAACCTGCTCGTGCCAGTCTGTCTGTCGTCCACGCACATCGCGTTCGGCTCGGCGCGGATGGAGCCGGTGTTCATGGTGCTCGGACACAGCGCGGCGACCGCAGCCCACCTCGCGCTGGCCGGCAACGGCGTCGTCCAGGACGTCCGCTACGACGAGCTCCGGAAGGAGCTGCTCGCCGCCGACCAGACCCTCGCATGGGTCGGGGAGAAGAAGCCCCTACCGACCGGACTCGATCCGGCGAAGCTGACCGGCAGCGTCGTCGACGACCGCGCCGCGCGCTTCACCGGCTCCTGGCAGCAGAGCGACTCGGTAAAGCCCTTCGTCGGCGCGGGCTACAGCCACGACGGCGAGGCTGCGCCCGGCACGGCGAAGGCCACGTTCGAGATCTTCGTGCTCCAGCCCGGGAAGTACAGCGCGCAGCTCGCGTGGCAGCCCCACCCCAACCGCGCGGTCGGGAAGGCGTCCGTTCGCCACGGCTCGACGTCCGTCGACGCAGACGTGGACCAGCGCAGGACGCCGCCGATCGACGGACTGTGGCTCGAGGTGACCCAGCTCTCGGTCTCGATGGAGGAACCGGTGATCATCGAGTTGGAGCGCGTCAGCCCGGAGGGTTTCCTCGTGATCGACGCGGCGCGCCTCGTACGGATCGAGGAGAAGTAGGGAGTCGCGCCCGAACCGCTCGCGGTCAGTCGTCCGCGTGGTCGACGACGACCTTGATCGCGTCCCGCTGCCGGGCGGCATCCAGGGCTGCACCGAGCGCGCTCGCCGGGAATCTCCCGGTGATCAGGGTCCGGATGGTCGCGCGCAGCTCCCCGTCCCTGGAGAGGAGTTCGAGCGCGGTCCGGAAATCGCCGCATCGACTCGAAGCCAGGCGGATGCCCCGCCGCACCACCGCATCGGCGAGGACACCGCCCCGCGGCTCGCGCAGCAGGATGGTGCCGGTCGGACGGACGAGTCCGGACTCGACGCCAGGTTGCGGCCGGATCGCCGTATCCGCTCCCGCGAGGTCGTCGACGACGACGACCTCGAAGCCCTTCAAGCAGCCGCCGTTCGGTTCGCGGGCCGGCACAGAGCGCGCGAACCCCTCGGGGACGGGCCCTGCACCGAGCCAGCCCCAGGTCATGCCGGGCCCCGGACGGCGATCGCCGAGGCTCTGCATCGACAGTTCATCGACGACGAAGGCCGTCGCCTGATCGAGTCCGCCGGATGGACGGCCGTGCGTGGACTTCAGGTGGACCTCGCGCCTCGCGAGTCGCAGCGCGATCTCGAAGCCCTGCGCACTCGCGGTCGTGTCGAACACCACGTCGTCCAGCCCGACGCCGGCGCAGGCCGCTTCGACCACGACCTCGTCGGCGCCCATCGCAGTCGCGGTCCCCGCGAGCTCCGCGCGGCGCACGCGAGCGACCAGCGTCCAATCCGCCCGTCGTTCGCGCCGCCGCGCGGCCAGCGCGGCCAGGATCAGCATCCCGAGCTTCCGCGGCCCGAGCACGGCGATCCGATCCCCGTCCCGCAGCTCCGTCCGGTCCACCGCGCGGAGCGCCGCCGCGAACGGCTCGACCAGCAGCGCCACTTCGTCCTCCACCTCGTCCGGAACCGGCACCACGGCGCCGACCGGTGCCAGGACGAAGGGCCCGAACCCACCTGGGAGGTCGTGGATGCCGAGCACCAGCCGCTCGGGGCAGTGACGCCACAGCCCGGCTGCACAGTCCCGGCAGTCGCTCTGCAGCCCCCTCTCCCGCGGGCCCGCGTTGATCTCGACGACGACGCGCGTGCCGTCCGGCTCGACCGCGAGCATCTCGTGGCCGGTCACCTGCGGCAGCCGGAACGGCAGGAAGTGTCGGTCGAGATCCGTCGAACAGACGCCGCAGGCCCGCGTCCGCAGCACCCGGTAGCCGGGCCCGACGCGGAGCCAGGCCGCGCCGTTCCGCTCGACCTCGAAGCCCTGCTCGGTCGAACCGACGAAGCGGAGATCGACGGGGCGGAGCGCAGTGTCGGCGCCGTATTCGAGCGCATGGAACGCGAGGTCCACCATCAGCTCCTCGGGTTCAGGCGGAAGCCGTGGAAGCCCGCTGCGTCGACCCGCTCGAACTCGAAGCCCTGCTCCAGCACCTCGACGACTGCAGGCCCTGCCTTGCCCGGATCAGCCGGCTGGCGCAGCGTCTCCAGTCCGCGATCGGAGACGAACAGGACGCGACCCGAAGCGCACCTCTCGCCGAGGAACGCGTGCAGGAGCGCCGCATTCCCGCGCAGCATCTCGAGCGGAAAACCGTGGGCGTCGAACGCGTCGTAGAAGCCGCTGCCGGAGCGCGCGTCCGGCTGGAACAGGAACACGTACTCGAAGTCGTCCCAGGCCGCGGCCACGAGGTAGGGCTCCCGTGCCCCGGAGAGGGCGCGGAGCCCTTCGTCCCACGCGTCGAGGTGACGGTCGTCATGACGAAGCACGAGGACGACCGACACGAGCCCGGCGGCGAGGAAGGCCCGCACGATCTGCGCGACCCGAAGGCCCCTCGCTGCGGCCGCCGCGAGCGGCCAGGCGAGCGGCAGCGCGTACGCCCCCCGCTCGTCGAACGAGCCGAGGATCAGGAACGAGAACAGCCCGTAGACCGCGATGGCCCCCGCGACGGACCCGAGCAGGAGCGTGTCCCGGGGCCGGGCGAACAGCCACAGCAAGGACGCCGGGAAGAACGCGACCAGCACCTCGTTCCACAGGCACGCCGGGAGCTGGCCGACCTGCCCGACGTGGACCGCCGCGTGCTGCAGGAAGAACGCGAAGTTGTCGCCCTCGTTCTGCACGGTGCCGAGCATCACGCCGAGCCGGCGCGCTGCGACCATGCCGACCGCGGTCCCGACCGCCGCGGTGACGAACGGCGCGAGCGGCGGCCGCTCCGCGCCCCGATTCCGCCACGCGAGGACGAACGCGAACGGCAGGAATGCCGCCACCATCAGGACCCCGGTCGAGTGCGCGGCGTACGCCGCGGTGCACGCACACGCGAACCAGAGTCCACGGCCGATCCCGGGCCGCGCGGCGAGACATGCCGCCGCGAGCGCCGTCGCGCCCGCGAACCCGAAGAACGGGCCGTGCCGCTCGACGACGGTCGCGAAGAACAGCACCCCGGGCAGCGCTCCGACCAGGGCTGCGGTCAGGACCGCGCGGCGACGATCCAGCCCGAGTTGGCGCCCAGCCTCGACGAGGAACGCGACGCCGAGCGCCGTGCCGACCGCGCTCGCGAGGACCATCGATTCGTAGACCGACAGCCCGAGGCTCTCTCCGACGAGCGCGAAGCAATGCGCGATCGGCTTGTAGAGCAGGTGCATGTCGCTCCGCACGTCCCCGGTCGACACGCGGCGAACCAGCCGCCAGCCGTCGACCCCGTAGAAGGTCCTCTGGGCGAGCAGCAGGTAGCCGCCGAGCGCGGCGAGGCCCACGAGCACGCAGTCGGAAACGCGACGCACAGCGCGCATCCAACGGCGTCCGCCGACTCGGCGCAAGCGCTGGACCTTCGGCCGAGACGACCGCGCAGCTAGACTCCCGCCCCTCGATGCAGCGCGAAGACCTGAAGCAAGCCCGCGACCGATACCGCCAGGGTCTCCTGGAGGACGTCGTCCCGTTCTGGATGGAACGTGCGTTCGACCGGGAGCACGGCGGCTTCCTGTTCTGCCGCGACCGGGACGGGACCCTGCTCGACACGGACAAGAGCGTCTGGGCACAGGGGCGCTTCGCATGGCTCATGGGGACGCTCTACACGGAGGTCGAACCGCGGCCGGAATGGCTGGAGGGCTGCCGGCACGGTGTGGAGTTCCTCGACCGCCACTGCTTCGACACGGACGGCAGGATGTTCTTCCTGGTGACGCGCGACGGGCGCCCCCTGCGGAAGCGGCGCTACGTGTTCTCCGAGTGCTTCACCGTCATCGCGCTCGCCGCGCTGGCCCGGGCCACCGGTGACACGGCGGTCCGCGAACGGGCCGTCGCGCTCTTCGAGCAGGTCACGCAACTGCTGACCACCCCAGGCGCGCTCCCGACCAAGGTCGATCCCGTCACGCGCCCACAGAAGGGCCTCGCGGTGCCGATGATCCTGATCGTCACCGCGCAGGAGCTGCGCAAGGCCGCACCCGATCACGCAGCCTGCGCAACCTGGATCGATCGATCGATCGCCGAGATCGAGCGGGACTTCATGCACCCGGACTTCGAAGCCGTGCTCGAGACCGTGGGACCGAACGGGGAGTTCCTCGACCACTTCGACGGGCGGCTCCTCAATCCCGGGCACGCGATCGAGGCTGCCTGGTTCATCCTCGACGAGGCGCGCCACCGCGGCGGCGACGCCAGGCTCACCGCCCTCGGCACCCGCATCCTCGACTGGATGTGGAAGTGGGGCTGGGACGAGGAGCACGAGGGCATCCTCTACTTCCGCGACTGCCGCGGCGGACCCCCGTCCGAGTACTGGCACGACATGAAGTTCTGGTGGCCGCAGAACGAGGCGACGATCGCGACGCTGATGGCGTTCGCCGCCACCGGCGAACCGAAGTACGCAGCCTGGCACCGGCAGGTCGACGACTGGATGCACGCGCGCTTCCCGGACGCCGAGCATGGCGAGTGGTTCGGCTACCTGCACAGGGACGGACGACTCTCGTCGACGGTGAAGGGGAACCACTGGAAGAGCTGCTTCCACATCCCTCGGATGCAGCTCCGCTGCTGGCAGCTCTGCGATGAGCTGCTCCACCGTCCCGACCCGACCTAGGTCCCGAAGATCATGATCCTGTTCTACTCACCAGGGGCCTGCTCCCTGTCCGAGATCGTAGTGCTCCAGTGGCTCGGCATCCCCCATCACCTGTGCAGGGTCACCCGGGACGAGCGCAAGGGCGACACCTACCGCTCTGCGGTCAACCCGCAGGGCCAGGTCCCGGTCCTCGTCGACCAGGGCGAGACGTTGACGGAGAACGCCGCGATCCTGCTGCTGCTCGGCGACCGCCACCCGGAGTCGAGCCTCGTCCCCGCCGCCGGGACGCGCGACCGCTACCGGCTCTATCGCTGGCTGTCCTGGCTCGACAGCGGCTTCCATGCGGCCCACTCCCCGGTGTTCGCGCCGCAACGCTTCCACCCGTCCGAGTCCGAGCACGAAGCGGTCCGTGCCCACGCTCGGGAAGCCGTCCGCGGTCAGGTCGCCCAGCTCGACGCGCACCTCGAAGGACGCGAGCACGTACTGCTCGACCATCGCAACATCCTCGACGCCTACGTCTTCGCGATGGCGCGGTGGAGCGAGGAGAGCCTCGACTACGCGCGCGCCTACCCGAACGTCGCGCGCTTCCTCCGAACCATGCGCGCCGACGCCGGCGTCGCGGAGGCGCTCGAGATCGAGTCTGGGACCCGGACCGCGGGCGGAGCGCTGCTCGGCCACATCGCTTGGGCAGACGCGGTGGACGAGCGCGGCCGGCTCCGAGCCGAACTCGCCGACCGGTAGGTCGACATCCCGAGGCTTGGACGAACCACCTACCCGTCGGCACGTGGCACGGGTAGCAGGCAGCCGACCGGCTCGGTTTCCTCGACCATGATCGCCTCTCCGGCGAGCAGGGCGCGGAGCGCCTCGGCAACGTGTCGGCGCCCCTGCTCCGCGCGACGCCGCCCGAGCGCGGTGTAGAGGTCATCCACGCGGCCCCGGTAGCGAACGCCCCCTTCTCGATCGAGAACGAAGGCCTCCGGCGTCGCCCGGGCTCCCAGCGCACCGGCGAGACGCTGTGCCGGGTCGTGGAGGACCTCCACGCGGTCCTCGAGTCCGTAGTCCCGAGCGTGCTCGCGGATCTGATCCCAGCCTGCATCGGGGTCGACGTGCACGACGCGCAGGATCACGCCGCGCGGAGCGAACTCGTCGACCAGGCGGAGGAGTTCCGGCACCGACTGGTTCGCCACCGGGCAGTCGTGCGTGACGAACACGACCACGTTGACCTCGCCCGTACGCCATGCGACCGCCTCCGTCCCGTGCCTCACACCCTCCGGAGGTCGGGAGAGACACGATGAACAGGCGGCGAGCGCCGCGGCGCCGAGGAGCCAGCCACACGACCGAACGGGACCGCTCAACGCCGCCGTCCCTCCAGTTCGTCGATCCGGACCTTGCCGTCGCCGTCGCGATCCATCGCCAGGAAGAGCTGCCCGAACCGCGGAGGCACTTCGTCCGACTCGATGAAGCCGTCACCGTTCCGATCGAGTCTGCGCAACCCGGTGAGCTGTCCGGCGGAGATCGGTTCTTCGTCACGACCCCGCGCGCGGCCCGCGGCCACCCGACGCGCGTGCTCGCCGAGGGCACGGACCAGAGTCCCCTGAGTGGACGGATCGACGACAGCGCCGCCGAACACCACGGCCCCCATCTCGTCGGTCGACTCGCGCCCCCATCGGACCCGCCGCGGCGGATCGAAGGGATTCGAGGGGTTTTCTGCCGAGTTGTCGTAGCGGATCACGACCTCGAGCACCGATCCGGCCGGCAGCACGACGGGCTCCTCCAGCGCGTAGCGATCCTGCCAGTTGAAGTCCCATCGCGGCACGTCGAGCAGCAGGATCTCGGTCCCGTCGGGCTTCGTGGCCGCGGCCCGGACCGACGCACAGACCATGTGAGCGTGAGCCCAGACGTGGTGCACCTCGACGTCGACCGGGAGTTCGAACCGGTCTTCGAGACGGTAATCGGCATCGCCCGCCGGGATGTCGAGGCCCGAAAGAGCGCCGTAGAGCGGCGGCAGCATGAACGACTCGAAGGCCCTCGGCGCCGTCTCGTCGGCGAAGTAGAGCGCGACGCGGGTCTTCTCGCGCTCGATCTTGCCGGAGGGATGGAAGTGCGTGGCGAGCACCAGGTCGGAACCTGCCGGAATCCGGACTGCGAAACCCTCAGGAAGATGTCGCGCCGTCTGACCGACGGCCCAGCCGCCGAAGGCTTCGCGGCGCTCGATCCCGCCCATCCCCGAGAAACCCGGCCGCCCGTCCCGGCCATCTCGGCGGCGTGCGTTGCCTGAGCCGTCCAGATGGAAGAGGACGTGGTGCACGACGGGCCGCGCCGACGGCAGGAGCTCGATGGCAGTCACCCATCGATCCTCGTCCAAGCCCAGCGGAACCAGGAAGTTACGGTAGATGTCGGGCCCGCTGGCGGGCACTTCGAACGCGTCCTGCATCTCCACGACGAGGTCCGGCTCGCCGAGCTCATAGCCCGTGGGATACGTCGGTGGGTCGAGCTCGCCAGGACCGTGGGGCATACCCCCTTCCACCCACCGCACCAGGGCGGCGATCTCGGAGTCGGCGAGGCGCCGCTCGTCCTGGTACCGGGGTCCGTCGGGGGACGGGTGCCAAGGCGGCATGAACCCATCCTCGACGACGTCCGCCACCATCGGGCCCCGCTTCTGGACGTCCCGGTAGGTCAGCAGGGCGAAGGGCGCAGCCTGACCCGGACGATGGCAGTGGCTGCAGGCCCGATGGACCAGGGGGCCGATCTCCCGGGTCCAACTCGGCAGTGGGAGGGGCAATTCCTGGGAGGACGCAGGTCCCAGAAGCGCTCCCAGGAGCGCCGGAATCAGGCCTGAGGCACGAAGAATCAGCATGGCGGCACATACGGCGCCCCCGAGACCCGCTCCACCGGACCGCTACCCGATTCGCAACGTTGCTGTCCCAAACCCCGCGGGAGTCGGGTTTTCTGCGCTGTGCCGTGTTGAGCTGGGTCTGCCGTCCGTATCTACGCGGCACCGACACTCCCGTGGCGTCGGGGTCTCCACCGTTGGCAGCCCCACCCCGGCCGTGCGCACACCTCGCATCCGAAGCATCATGATCCGCTACTCGCTGTATTCGATCGTGGCACTCAGCGCCGCGCTCCCCGCCCAGGACAAGATCGACATCTCGATCCAGAAGCCCCAGAAGCCCGTCCGCTACACGATCGAGACCCGATCGTCGAACCAGAGCGAGCGCGAAGTCCTCGTGGACGGTGAACCAATGGGCGGCGGCCGCGGCGGATTCGGTGGCCCGGGCGCGGGCGGCACGACCAAGCGCGAGACCAAGCTGATCTTCGATGAGGGTCAGGCCGACGGCGGCACGTGGCGCGTCTACCGGACGGCGACCGCGACGTCGGAGATGCCGGGCCGTGACGGCGAGCCCGCGACCAACGAGGTCGAGGGCGCGCTCGTGGGCATGCGCCTCCGGATCGTCGAGGACGATCGCGGCACGGTCGTCGAGGCGGACGGCGAAGAAGCCGAAGAGCTGTCCCCGATGGTCACCCGCGGCGTCCCCGCC
>JAQCBR010000131.1 GCA_027621295.1 Planctomycetota bacterium | reverse complement strand
GCGCGCCGTCCGAACGCGTGCTCTGCGCGGGCGAGACCGCCGGTATCGGCGGGGTCGACGCGGCGATGGCCGAAGGCCGGGTCGCCGGCCTCTTCGCGGCGGGACAGGCCGGCGTGGCCCGGCGCGCATCCCGACGCGCACGCCGCGAGCGGAGGTTCGCCCGGGAGCTGGACCGCGCGTTCGAACTCCGCGCCGAGCTGCGCACGCTGCCCGACGCCGACACGATCGTCTGCCGCTGCGAGGACGTGCCCTTCGGTGCGCTGGCTTCGACCGACGACCTCCGCCAGGCCAAGCTCCAGACCCGATGCGGCATGGGGCCGTGCCAGGGTCGCATCTGCGGTCCGGCGCTCCGGTTCCTGACCGGCGCACCGCGGGACCGGGTGAGGCCACCGCTGATTCCCGTGCCGGTCGCAGCACTCGCTGCGGACACGGCGCGCCCGCCACACGCGTGAGCCCGCGAACTCGTCCGCAAACCAACGATTGACCATCCCCGGCGAGACTCACGCTGCCGCGCGCGCGATGATCCCCGCTCGTCTCGCCGTCACCCGACCGACGACCCGCCCGACATGGAACTGCACGGACAACATCTGATCGGCAGCGCGACCTCTGCCGAAGCCGAAGCCACGTTCACCGCGATCGACCCCCGCACCGGGACACCGCTCGCGACTGCGTTCCACGACGCCACGCCGGCCGAGGTCGACCGCGCGTTCCGCCTCGCCGACGCCGCGCATCCGACTTTCGAGAACCACGGCCGCACGGCGCGCGCGGCGTTCCTCGAAGCGATCGCGGTCGGCATCGAGGCTCTCGGAGATCCGCTGCTCGAGCGTGCCAGCGCCGAGACCGGGCTCCCGCTCGCGCGCCTGACGGGTGAACGCGGACGCACCTGCGCGCAGCTCCGGATGTTCGCCGCGCTGATCCGGAACGGCTCGCACCTCGACCTGAGGATCGACCACGCGGACCGCGAGCGTCAGCCGCTGCCCAAGCCCGACCTCCGCTCGATGAACCGCGCGATCGGGCCGGTCTGTGTGTTCGGCGCGTCGAACTTCCCGCTCGCGTTCTCGGTCGCCGGCGGCGACACCGCGTCGGCACTCGCCGCGGGCTGCCCGGTCGTCGTCAAGGCGCACCCGAACCACCCGGGGACGTCGGAGATGGTCGGCCGCGTGATCGCGGAGGCCGTCGCCAACGCTGGACTCCCCGAGGGCACGTTCTCGCTGCTGCACGGCGAGGGACACGCGGTCGGCGCCGAGATGGTCCAGCACCCCGCGGCCAAGGCGGTCGGCTTCACGGGTTCGTTCCGCGGCGGTCGCGCGCTCTTCGACCTCGCCGCGGGCCGCCGCGAGCCGATTCCGGTCTTCGCCGAGATGGGCAGCATCAACCCGGTCTTCCTCCTCCCGGAGCGGCTCGCTCGCTCCGCGGTCGACCTGGCCAACGGCATCAGCGCTTCGGTAACCCTCGGCGTCGGGCAGTTCTGCACAAACCCGGGCCTCCTGGTCGCGGTCAACGGCCCCGGACTCGACGAGTTCGTCGCCACGCTCGCCGACGCGCTCCAGGAGGTCGAGGAGACCGCACTCCTCCACCAGGGCATCAAGGTCGGCTACGAGTCGGGGCTCGACCGGCTGTGCGGGGTCGACGGCGTCGAGCTGGTGTTCCGCGGCAGCGCCGAGCGCGCGTGCGGTGCGCGCCCCTGCCTCGCGACCGTCCCCGCCAAGCTGTTCCTCGCGCAGCCCGAGCTCCACCAGGAGGTGTTCGGGCCGAGCACGCTGCTCGTCGCCTGCCGGGACGTCGAGGAGATGCGCGCGGTCGCACGGGCGCTCGACGGGCAGCTGACGGCGACGATCCAGGCGAGCGACGACGAGCTGGCGCTCTGCGGGGACCTCCTGCCGATCCTCGAACAGAAGGCGGGCCGCGTGCTGTTCGGCGGCTACCCCACCGGCGTCGAGGTCTGCCACGCGATGGTCCATGGCGGCCCCTACCCGGCGACGACCGACAGCCGCTCCACCTCGGTGGGCACCGGCGCGATCCACCGGTTCACCCGGCCGGTCGCCTACCAGAACATGCCCGAGGCACTCCTGCCCGAAGAGCTGCGCGACGCGGCACCTGGCGGACTGAGCCGGCTGGTGGACGGCGAGCGCGAGGGCTGACCTCGCAACGGGGCGCCGATCTGATGCGGTCGGATTTGCGGACCTACGACAAGTTCAGCGCTTCCGGACCTTGGCTCTTTCCACAGGCATGTGCAGACTTTTGCACATGCCCACGGCAACTGCCCGCCCGTTTGCCCTCCGCCTCCTGGTCGCGGTGGTCTGCGTGTACCTGCCGTTCCTCGTCGCCCCGGTGGCAGCACAGGCCACGGGCTGCGCCACTTGCCAGGACACCTGGATCGCGAGCCTGCCGGTGCTCCCCGGGCTCTATCCGGCGCACATCGTGACCGACGCGCTCGGCGTGAACCCGAGGGTCGACGTCCGGCCGGTCGCGGCGAGTCTCGTCGTCGGCTGGATCCTCGTCACCGCCTGGTGCGGGCGGGAGTGCCGGAGCTCGGCGGTGTTCACGGTCGCGCTCTCGGCGGCGTTCGCCGTCGTCGCCGTGCTCGGACTCGCGGCCGCCGGGTAGCGGCGCGCTACAGCGAGACCCGCTCGCCGACCTCGGCGATGCGGAAGCCGCGGGCCGCGACGGACTCGGCGATCGAACCCCGATGGAACGCCGGGTTCGTGTGGTTCAGGTGCAGGAAGCGAATGCTCCCGGGCCGGGCGGCTGCGCGGTCCGCGAGGCGGGCCATGGTGTCGACCATCGTCGGGTGCGGGATCTCGGCGCGGAACCGTTCGGGCAGCTCCCGCCCGTCGTAGAACGTGGCATCGAGATAGGCGACATCCACGCCATCCAGCAGTCGATCGAGCAGGCCGTCGTGCCGCCCCCACGCGTCGACGTCGGGACAGAACAGAACCGTCCGTTCGGGACCGCTGACGCGGTACGCCACCGTGTCCGAATACTCGTCGCGGTGCGGCACCGGAATCGCCTCGACCGTAAGAGCACCGAACAGTTCGACGGACCCCGACGGCTCGACCGCGCGGAGCTCGATCTGTCCGAGCTCCACGAGCTGCTGCCAGGGCCCGTGCCCCCGCAGGAACGCCAGGAGGCGCGGCGTGCCGTGGACAGGCAGCCCACTCGTCGCAGCCACCTCCCGCCCGAAGTGAGCCAGCCCCAGGTAGTGGCCGATGTGCGCGTGCGTGACGAAGACCGCATCGACCGGCTGACGGCCGCGCGGCCGGCTGTCGGCGAGCTCATGCAGCAGTCCGAGCTGACGCTCCACGGCTGGCGTCGCCTCGATCAGCGCCAGTGCGCCGGTCTCCCTGTCGTGGATGCCGAGACAGGCAGGCGTCTCGACGCGACCGCTCCGCCGAGCTTCGGCGCAGCAAGTCTCACGATCGCAGCCGACGTGCGGCAGACCGCCGTCCTGCGCACGTCCGAGCACGAACACCTCGAACCGCGACGCTGCGTCCGCCGGGCCTGGCGTCGCCGCACAGCCGCCGAGCAGGAGCGACAGCGCTGCGAGGCCGGCGAGACGCGCGATCACACCGCCCCGTTGAACAGCAGGAACGAGCCGACACCGGCGAGGTAGCCGATGAGCGCGAGCAGGCCGATGCGGCGGAGCCACCAGAAGAAGCTGATGTGCTCCATCCCCATCGCGACGACGCCCGCCGCGGAGCCGATCACGAGAATGCTGCCGCCGGTGCCCGCGCAGAACGCGGTGAGGTGCCAGACCGGAGTGTCGACGGGGTACGTCGTCACGTCGTACATCCCCATCACGGCCGCGGTCAGCGGGACGTTGTCGACCACCGAGGACAGCAGGCCGAACAGCGTCAGGATGATGTTCTGGTCGCCGATCGTCGCGTCGAGGAACGTCGCCGCCTCGCCGAGCAGACCCGCCGACTCCAGCGCGGCGACAGCCAGCAGGATGCCGAGGAAGAACAGCACGCTCGAGATGTCGATCTTGCCGAGCACGTGCGGGACCTTCAGGTGTGCCGCCGTATCGATCACGTCGGTGACGACCCAGAGGACGCCGAGGCCGAGCAGCATGCCCGCGTAGGGCGGGAGTCCGGTCAGCACCTTGAGCACCGGGACGAACAGGAGCAGCGAGACGCCGAGCGTCAGGATCGTGCCCGAGTAGGGCTCCGGCTTGGTCGCCTGCAGCTCCGGGTGCATCCCCGCCATGTCGCGCTTGATGCCCGGCGCCATGATCACGATCGGCACCACCGCGCAGACGATCGACGGGACGAGCACGTGCGTGATCAGCGACATGCTGGAGACACGGTCGTCGATCCAGAGCATCGTCGTCGTGACGTCTCCGATCGGCGACCACGCACCACCGGCGTTCGCCGTCAGCACCACGATGCCGGCGAGCTTCCAGCGCACCTGCTGATTCGGGATCAGCGGCCGCAGGATCGACAGCATCAGGATCGTCGTCGTCACGTTGTCGAGCACCGCCGACATGAAGAACGTGAAGAACGGCATGACCCAGAGCACGGTGTTCACGCCGCCTTCGGCGATCCGACGTTGGAGCACGTCGAAGCCGCGGTATTCGGCGACGAGCTCGACGATGGTCATCGCGCCGAGCAGGAACAGGATGATCTGCGAGATCTCCGCGAGGTGCTCGGACAGGTGGTCGAGCGCGCCTTCGTGGTGCCCGACGGTCTGCATGATGATCCAGCAGACGACCGCCATCAGCAGGGCCACGCCCGCCTTGTTCACATCGAGGACGTGCTCGAGCGTGATGGCGACGTAGCCGAGAACGAAGATCGCGATCAGCAGGGTTTCGAACATGGATTCAGGTCGCTGAGGGGTGGGCGACGGGGTCGGAACTTACGCAACCGCTCCGCTCGAACCAGGAACAACACCGGAACCACGATCGCTTGATGCGTGACACACTCGCGACGCTTCGGGCTCTTCCCACGAGAGCCGCGAGCCCCCAAACTCCGCACCCCATGTCGACGCTTTCGGACCGCCGTCTCGTCCTGTTCGCGGGGGTTGCAGCCTCGCTCCTCCTGGCCCCAGCCGCGGACGCGCAGCGACGGACACCGCGGTCCGGATCGAGCGGCGCCACGTGGGCCCACGACGGCAAGCACCTCGTCCTCGGTGACCGCTGGATCGATCCGGCGACAGGCGAAGAGGTTGCGCCGGTTCCCGAGCCCGAGGCCGAGGCCGACAAGGTCCCCGACTACCGCGCCGAGTTCGTCGCGGACCTCGCGCTGCTTCTCGGCAAGGCACCGTCCCCCACCGCGCTGCGCGGCACGGCGGAGCGCAGCACGCTGCCGCGTCAGCCGATCGAGCATCCGGGCGTCCACATGAGCGGCGACGGCACGCGTGGCGCAACCGTCCTCGACGGCGTGCTCTACGCGTGGCAGAGCGGCAAGGGCGCACGGCGCGTGCGCGACGGCCTCGAGGGCGCACGTCGCTTCGAGATCGCGCCGAACGGCAGCTCCGTGTCCTTCATCCTCGGCTACGACCTGCACGTCGTCCGCCTCGACGACGCCGAGTCGATGCAGGTCTCGGAGGACGGGGGCGAGAACCTCTTCTACGGGGAGCTGGACTGGGTCTACCAGGAAGAGGTCTACGGGCGCTTCGAGTTCAAGGCGACGTGGTGGGCTCCAGCGGGCGACCACCTCGCCTTCCTGCGGATCGAGGAGGACGGCGTCGACACGTTCACCGTCGTCGACCACACACAGAAGACGCTCGAGATCGAGGAGCTCAAGTATCCGAAGGCGGGCACCACCAACCCTCGCGCCAGCCTCCACCTGTTCCAGGTGGAAGGCGGCGAGCGCATCCAGGTCGACCTGTCGGCCTACCCGGCCGCCGCCGAGATCCTGGTCGTCGACGTCGACTGGACGCCGGCGGGTGACCGCGTCGTGTGCCTGGTCCAGGACCGCGAGCAGACCTGGCTCGACCTCGTGTTCGCCGACCCCGCCACGGGCGAATCCACGGTCGTCATCCACGAGGTCTGCGAGGACGGCTGGGTCAACCGACCGCCGATGCCGCGCTGGCTCGCGGACGGGACGTTCCTCTGGGAGAGCGAGCGGACCGGCTACAAGCACATCTACCGCTATCAGCCGGACGGCGAACTCGTCGCGGCGGTCACTTCGGGCGACTGGGAAGTGCGCGGGCTCGTCCGTCTCGACGAGGAGCGCGGCTTCCTCGTCGTCTCGGGCTCGGCCCCCGACTACGCGATCGGCAGCCACGCGTACCTCGCGAAGCTCGACGGCTCGTCGATGCGGAGGATCACCGACGGCCGCGGCACGCACAGCGTGAGCCTCGACGCCGAGGGCACGTTCGTCCTCGACTCGTTCCAGAGCATGGTCGACGCCGGCCAGCAGTGGCTCCGTTCGACGGACGGTGCAGTGCAGCGCGAACTGGCGCGGGCGCCGACGCGCGAAGGGCTCTCGCTGCCGGTGTGGGAGCAGATCAGGGCGCGTGACGGCGAGTGGATCGACGTTGCCTACACGCTGCCCGAAGGCTTCGACGCGACCCGGAAGTACCCGGTCTGGATCGACACCTACTCGGGTCCGGACGCACCGACGATCCGCGACGCATTCCGTCCGTCTCCCGCGTCGGACTGGTACATCCTGCTCCGCGTCAACGTGCGCTCCGCATCGGGCCGCGGCATGCGCTACACGAAGGCCTGCTACCGCCAGTTCGGCGTCCAGGAGCTGCGCGACATCGAGGACGCGGTCGACTGGATCTGCGCGAACGACTGGGCGGACGCCGAGCGGGTCGGGATCACCGGCTGGAGCTACGGCGGCTTCATGACCGCGTTCGCGATGACGCACAGCGAAAAGTTCAAGTGCGGCATCGCCGGGGCAGGCGTCTACGACTGGGAGCTCTACGACACGATCTACACCGAGCGCTACATGGCGACCCCGCAGAACAACCCTGCCGGCTACGCCGCGTCCTCGGTCGTCAAGGCCGCCAAGAACCTCAGCGGCCACATGCTGATCGTGCACGGCACGATGGACGACAACGTCCACATGCAGAACGCGATCCTGCTGGTCGACGAGCTGCAGAAGGCGGGCAAGCAGAACTTCGAGTTCATGCTCTACCCCCGCGCGCGGCACGGCGTCGGCAGCCCCCACCTGCGAGCGCTGCGGGAACGCTTCATGCGCGAGCACCTGTGACGCTGCCACGCCGGGACCGGCCCGGCACACCGCGACGTCACTCCACCGCGCCCTGCAGGAACCACCGCCCGCGGACGCGGTCGTAGAACATCCACAGCACGTCGCCGCGACGCAGCTCGACGAAGTGGTATTCGCGCACCTGCTCGCGGACCCACCACCCGCCGGACACGACGTAGGGGCCGCGCACCGCCTTGGCCGGACCGGCTTCCAGGCCGAGCGGCATCCACCCGTCCGGCCCCGTGCGGCGGCCGGGCACAGGAACCGGGCGCGAGAGGAGCCGACGGACGAGACAGCGGCGCGCTTCCGCACGAGGCTGCGGCGGCTCGAACTGGAGCGTCGGCACGAACCGCGAGCGGGCTTCCGGCAGGTGACCCGCTCGCAGCACGAACCGCCCTACGGAGTCGTCGCCGAGGTCCGCGCGCACCCGCGCCAGCGCGCGCCCCGCAGCGACCGGGTCCCGCTTCGGTGCCTCGACGAACAGCGAGAGCTGGGTGCGCGAGGCGCGCACACCCTCCGCCGTGAGTTCGACGCCCTCCGGCTCGCCCGGGAGCTCCACGCGCTCGAGACGAAGGCGCGCGAGCTGGTGCAGATGGCCGACATCGAGCGTCGGCTCGGCTGGCTCGACGCGCGCCCCCCATGGAGCGACCCCGTCGATCGGAATCCGCATCTCGACGGCGACCAGCGCCTCACCCCGTCGGGCCAGTTCGGCGCACACCGACTCCAGCCCTTGACCGATCAGGAACACGATGCCCTCCGTATCAAGCCGCGGATCCTCCGGATCACGGTCGTACCGGTAGCCGGCTGGAGGCAGGTCGATGCGCGGCTGCAGAGCGGCGCCGCCCTCGATCCCGAGTGCGTCCTGGTGCAGACGGTGCGCGTCGGCACCGAACCTCTCCATCAAACCGCCTGGCGGCAGACGCCGCAGATCTCCGACCGTGTGCACCCCGAGCCGCCCGAGCGCATCGCGGAGGCGTGGAGACACGTCCAGCCGATCCAACCGAACGCGATCGCTGGCACGACGCTCTGCGTCCCGATCCGCGAGGATGCGACGCTGACGCCCCCTGTCCCGCGCGATCGCCCGCACGTCGAAGCGGCGGAACCCGACGACGACCACGCCGAGGAGGTGCAGCTCCCGCAGCGCCGTGGTCACCTGCACGGCCCAGTCCTCGAACGATGCGAACAACCCTCCCAGACCCGTCGCGTCGACCAGGAACACACCGGGAGATCCGCTGATCGGCTCGACCGACGGCGAGAACCGGACCAGGACCGCGTGGACTCCGGCAACCCCGCTCTCGATCTCACCCGCGTCCACGACCCCGGCCCGCAGACCCGGCGCCAGGGACAGGCTCTCGGCGTAGCGACGGCCTGGCAGCACCCGGAGTCGACGCGCCCTCTCGTTGACCCAGAGAACCTTGCCCTGCGGCTCGTCGCGGTCGACGACGACCGTCGGGTGACCGGCGAAGCCAGACTCTCGTGCCAACAGGAGCTGGAGCGGGAGGGCCGGTAGATCGACGCAGGCGAGGCGGGGAGCAGGATCTCCGATCACGCACGCATGATAGACATACGTCTTCCTTGGTAGCGATGGCGATCCGGCCGGGGAAGACCGATCCAGGGACCCGCTGATCCATCGCGGCACGCGAACATGCGCAGCATCGTAAATACCGGAAGGCTAACGATTAACGCTCGACGCCCCGCTGGACGCAGCGCACCGCAACGGACTAACCTCGCCTGTTGCGAACCCTTTCTTCCCTGAGCTCTCTCCCATGAAGCACACTCTCTTCTCCGTCTCACTGGCATGCGCCGCGCTGGCCGCGACGAGCCACGCGCAGGTCTCGCTGCGCCTGCTCGGCACGGTCAACCTGGACAGCACGTCGAACCCGTCGAACGCCGAGTTCATCGGCTCGAACCCCGCCGCCGTTGCCTGGGACGGCAACAGCATCTGGGTCGCCGGGTTCAACTCGGCGGGGACGACCGCCAACGTCGGCATCGTCCAAGTCAGCACGCCGCTGACGAACCCGACCTTCGGAACGCCCTTCGGTCTCGCTTCCGCGCCGAACCTCCGCGGCTACTCCGGCCTCGACATCACGAGTGGCCGCCTCGCCGCCGCCTACGACGCTGGTGGATCGGACCCTCAGGGTATCGCCAGCTACGACGCGGCGACCGGCGCGGCTCTCTGGGCCAAGGCTGCGCGCGGCGGCAGCGGCGTCGGCTTCGACCCCGGCTTCCCGGGCGGCAACCCGGCGCTCGGTAGCGGCGCTGCTTGGACCACGTTCGGATCGGGCCGCCGTGCGCTGCAGGACGGGCTCTCGGGCGCGGATATCTGGACGACGTCCAACGGGATGATCATCAACACCCCCGAGGGCACGTTCTGGCGCGACGTCGACTTCGATGACGCGACCGGCGACATCTATCTGCGCGAAGGCAACAACGTCATCCGCGGCACGCGCACCGGCGACAACGGCGTCACCGGCATGACCGCGATCTACAACCCGACCGACGCGGACTTCGTCAACCTGCAGACGATCGCCTACGCCCAGGTCGGCCAGTACGCGACGCTCTTCTACAACGACCGCTCCGTCACCAACTCCGGCCAGGCATTCGACGCGGTCATCAACGCGATCGACACCAGCGGCGCGCCGCTGGCCATCAACTGGAACGGCTTCTCCCCGGCCACCGGCAACGGCGCCTACGACTTCAGCTACGACGCCGCCTCCGAGACGCTGGTGATCCTGGACTTCGCGAACCGCGACGCCCACATCTTCCAGGTCTCCGAAGACTCCGGCGCCTGCGTGTCGTTCAACGACTCGAACACGACCGTCAGCACGGGCGTGACCGCGACGCCGTTCGTCGGCCTGAACCCGAGCTCCCGCGCCTACCAGTTCACGGTCGCCAACCCGGTCACCGTGTTCAGCGCGTCGCTGTTCACCGGCTCGCCGTTCCGTGACGACTACATGCGCCTCGAAGTCTGGGACGAAGACCCGACGACCGGTGCGCCGGGCAACCGCCTCGCCACCGGCACGATGTTCTCGCCGCTGTCGACCACTGCCCACTGGCTCGGCTGCAACTTCAGCAACGCGGTCTCCCTGACGCCGGGCACGAACTACTGGTTCGCGATGATCGACTCGGGCGGCTCGATCGTTCCGGAAGAGCCGAACGGCCTGACGCCGCTGGTCCGCAAGACCCGCGCCGCGCAGAACGCCTGGAGTTCGTCGACGAGGACGGGCGCCGCCAAGTTCCGCCTGTTCTGCGACCTCTACCCGACCAACGTCGACGCCAACTTCGGCTCGCCGTGCTTCACGTCGAGTGGACAACTGGCGACGGCGTTCTCGAACGACGTCCCGCAGGCGGGCAGCACGACCTACGGGATCGAGGGCACCAACCTGCCGGCAGGCTCCACCGCGTTCCTGCTGCTCGGCTGGGACCCCAACACCCCGTCGACGCCGCTCGGTCCGTTCTTCCCGGCGGGCTGCTTCCTCAACACCAACATCTTCGCCGCGATTCCGGGCCAGACCGGCATCGCCGAGATCGGTGACCAGCCGAGCTCGCCGCGCCCGTCGCCGTTCGGCCACGTGCGCTTCTCGGTGCCGCTCAACGCGGTCGGCGCGGGCGTGTTCCTGTCGGCGCAGATCGTCGGCGTCGACGGCGGCTCGACCGCTGCGATCCCGTACGTGACGTCGAACGCGATCCGCATCACGACGCGCTGATCGACCGCCTCCGCCCTCCCTGCACCCGCCGGGAGGAGACGGCTCGCTGACGCCGCGCCCCGGTCCGTCCGGGCGCGGCGTCTTCGTTGGTGGAGACCTCGATCAGCGCACGCCGACGAAGGACTCGGCCCCGGTGCGGCGCTCCAGCCCGTCGGCGTCGAGCGTGCCTTCGACGACCCGGCGCCACGCCGAGAGCACGGCACCGACCTCACGTGCATCCTCGCGCACGAACTCGAGCCGCAGCCTGCGGACCCCGCCCGCGACCAGCGCGGGAACGACCTTCGCCGACTGCTGCGGCGCGTGGTGGAACACCGTGTTGCGGCACCCGACGTCGACGATGACCGGGTGGTCCCTGCCGAGGTGATCCCGGACCGCCACCTCGTGCTGCTCGCACGGGCGGCCGCACGAGCGGTAGTCCCGACCCTGGCTGAGCGTGTGGGCGTAGACGCAGTGCTCGGTGTGGAAGGTCGGGATG
>JAQCBR010000010.1 GCA_027621295.1 Planctomycetota bacterium | reverse complement strand
CAGAACGGCTCGCAGGTCGTCCCGCAGGTCCAGTTCGCCGGGGGCAACAGCTTCGCCGTCGAGCAGGTCGTCGCGGATGACTACAACGGCGCGCCGGCGCACCGGGTCGAACTCGGCGGCGGTCGTGGCTTCGACGCCGAAGACGATCGCTACGCGAACTACCGCTGGGCGACGACGGACGCCGAGGGCAACGACGTGGACTTCCGCATCCTCGGCCACGAGGTGCGTGAAGGTCGGACGTTCGTCTATCTCGACCCGGCCCAGGCCTACCCGTCGAACAACGCGAACGGCAACGTCCTCGCGAAGTTCTTCGCGGTTCGGACCGAGAACTCGCCGGGCCTCGGTTCGACCTACCTGGTCGACCCGAACGATCCGGCGACCCGCTCCCCGGTCGCCAACGTCCGCATCGGCTTCGCGTTCCACACCGACCCCACCCAGGGTGCCGGTCCGAACCGTTGGCCGAACGGGACCAACCCGTCGGAAGCCCAGTTCGAATACGACCTGTTCAACCCGGCCTTCCAGACCTGGCTCCAGGCCCACCGCCCGCAGTTCGTGCAGTGGGACGTCGTCTTCAACTCCCGGTTCAGCCCGCTGCCGGGCAACGACAGCGGCCAGCCGCTGACCTCCGACGTCCCGCTCCCGGAGCTGGACTACGTGGTCCTGCCGTATCGGTTCTGATCCGAAACCGTCTTCGATCCGCGGCTCCCATCTCAACTTCCCCATGATCGAACGATTCACGGTGCACACCGGGGCCCGCTGCGCAGCAGCGGTGCTCGCCTCGATCCTCTTCGCGGGCTGCGACGGCAGCTCCTCGTCGAAGTCCACCGGCGGTCAGCCGACCGCCGGGGCCAGCCTGGTCCGCAGCGACTACGGCCGTCTGGTGGACATCTACGCCTACCGCCGGGTGGACGACTCGCTCTCGGATCGTCGCCTGACGACCAACCGCGAGCCCGTGCTGATCGCGCGCAACGTCGTCGTCGACCCGGACATCGAGACGGAGGCGCTGTTCGACTCGGTGGGTGAGACCCGTCCGACGGCGAACTACCGCTTCCTCCCGTTCGACGTGGCGGTGGGACACGAAGAACTGCTGATCCTGTGGGACGACGAGACCGAGTCGGAGCGCTTCCAGAGCGCGTACGACCAGGCCGTCTCGCGGCTCGTCGAACTGAGCCCGGCCTACCGGGACCAGAACACGGTGCTCTCGCCGATCCCGATCGTGCCGCGCAACGCCGCGATCAAGCTGACCTTCGACGGCGATCTGGGAGTCGGGACCTCGTTCTTCGCGGTGAACCCGTCGGTGATCCAGGTCCTCGAGATCCGTGACGACCCGAGCGTGGTCACGCCGAGCCGCGCGTTCTCGCCGGCCGACGTGCGCATCCTCTGCGATGGGGGCCCGGTCGTGATCATCGACACGTCGATCGTCGGCGGTGAGTCGACGACCGGTCGTGCTTCGCCCGGCCTCGAGCCGAGCCCCGACCGTCAGAACGCCAACTACCGCATCGCGATCCCGACCTCGGGCATCGCCTCGCGTCAGCTGAGCGTCTCGCCGGACCAGGACCCGAACCTGAACGGGATCGACGCCCGCGGCGACGCCGCCGTGATCCGCGACTTCCGTTCCGGGAACACCCAGGACGGTCGCGTGGGCGCCCTCACCGACTTCGAGGCGCCGATGATCCTGACCCAGCGTCGGATGGGCATCCTCGGTGTGGACATCGCGAACCGCACGGTGACCGTCGCCAAGCGCGGTGCCAACCTCGCGATCCGCGGTCGCCTGCCCTTCGTCGACGGCGTGATCGACGCCGAGACCCGGGTGCCTCGCGGCCCCCGCGGCGTCCCGACGGTCGATGCGAGCGGCGCCCCGATGCCGCTGCCGACCGGCGACTTCCTCGTCCAGATCGTCGAGTCGCCGGCCACCGGCGAGTTCGTGGAGATCCGGTCCGAAGTCATCGAAGTCCTGGAGGTCGGGACGGTCGCCGGTGACGGCAACTTCGCCGGCCCGGGTCTGACTGCGGCTGGCACCGACGGCGGCGAACTCGCCAACGTCACGCTCCGTCTCGCTTCGATCTCCGCGAAGGACTCGGCTGGCAACGACGTGTTCTTCGCAGCCGAAGACAACGCGGGTGCCGGCAAGGAGTGCGACGTCTCCGTCCGCTACTACGAGTCGATCCGCTACGCGTCGGGTGCTGCGACCCTGACCGACGCGCCGCGCCGGAGCGAGTTCCTGCTCCTCGACCCGAACCCGAGCGGGCCGGGCCCGAACGAGGGCCTGCTCCCCGAGTCGTCGGTGGCGGTGCGTTTCTCCGAGCCGCTCGACCTGTCGACCGTCAGCCCGTTCGACAACTTCGTCGTCACGAACCCCGAGTGCAACGCGGACACGTTCCAGGACGTGCTCGGCCAGCCGAAGTCGGCGTCGCTGAACATCCTGCTCGCCCGCCTCATCGACGAGACCGGCGACGCGACGCTGCTCAAGCTGCTGCCGCCGGAAGGTCTGTTCCACCGGAACGGCCAGTCGGAGCAGTATTGGTTCCACATCGACGTGGCGAACGCCGGCGTCGCGGACTTCTCGGGCAACATCCTGGACGTCTTCGACCGTCGTCCGCCGGACACCTCGGATCCCAACATACCGCTCCGCAACTGGTCGACGCCGTTCACGCTCGACGCGGACGCCGTCGACAACCTGGTCGGTTCCCGCATCTTCCGCTTCGAAGCGGCGGATGAGGACGGCTCGGCGGACGGCTCCCAGGACTTCTTCGGTCAGTTCCAGATCGCCAACGGCGTCCTGTCGGGGGCTCCCGTCACGCGTCGCAGCGTGACCGCGGACGGCCAGAACCTCGGCAGCATCCAGCGCTGGGACAAGGGTGAGTGCGTCGCTCCGGAGACCCCGGCCACCCCCGGACCTCCGCCGACGCCGCGTATCCCGCCGGTCTCGACTCCGCCGAACGGCACCTACGGCCCGGGCGTGCTCTACCGCACGCCGTCGATGGTGGCGACGCAGCTGACTCCGCCGCTGGTCTTCCAGCCGCCGGCGGGGCCGCAGGTCTTCGGTGGCATCATCGAGCCGCACACGTCGCGCGGCGCGCGGATGCAGATGACCTACCGGGAGGACGACTTCGGGCTCAGCTACCACGACCCGAACGACCACAACATCGACATCGAGCAGATGCACTGGGCGCCGTGGAACGACTCGGTGGTGCTGTTCGACCGGTTCGACCGCTACACGATGCGCCTCGCGCACTCGAAGAAGCGTCCTGACCGTCTGTTCACGTTCACCCTGCTCGACCCGACGGATCCGGCGGCGGGCGGCACCTGCGGCTACGACTGTCTGTCGCTGTTCAGTGGCCTGGAGACGCGCTTCGACGAGAACGTCCTGCGCGGGTCGAGCTTCTACAGCACGGTCGTCGACGACGCGGAGTACGTGATCAACCCGAACGACGCGTTCCGCGCCGCCTCGGGCGTCAAGTACGTGCCGTACCCGACCTTCACGTCGACCTACACGTGGCGCGACCACCGTCTCGTGTCGTGGGACAGCCGCGAGGGTGCGGTCGGTCTCGGCGGCTCGCAGAACGCCGATGCGGACCCACCGGACGGTGACCGCACGGCTTCGGTCTCGTCGCCGTGGATCCAGGACGACCCGACGACGGCGGTCGGACTGCCGCAGCCGATCGACGGCTGGGTCTTCGAGCAGCTCGTCCGTGACCAGGCCGACTTCCTGGGTGACAGGAGCCTGGACCACGACCCGATCGCTCTGCCGCTGCTGGTCGATCTCCAGATCTGGCCGGACGACACGCGTTCGGTCGCCAACGCGGGCAACCAGTTCCACATCGCCTACCTCGGCCCGATCTGGTCGCCCGTCGACCCGGCCGGCTACTACAGCCAGGGCGGCGGTGTGAGCACGGTCGCGGCCCCGAACGGCCCGGACCCGTTCACCTGCACCGGCATCGACTGGCCGTTCCTCCGCGTCTACAGCTTCGGCGGGCCTGACCCGAACCGGACCGGCGCGGTGAACTTCCTCGAGCCCGACAAGGAGTCGATCGCTCGCGGTGGCGTCATCAAGGACATGGGCATCGGTGACCCGGTGTTCGGTCTGGCGCCGACCAAGCCGGGGGACGATCACCTGCACTGGGCGCAGATGGACTTCGTGCGCCGCGTGTCGATGCAGACCTTCGGGTTCTTCGACACCCAGCGCCCGAACCAGCACGCTCTCGCGGCGAGCAATCTCCCGGGTCTGCCTGCTGCGGCCGGACGTCCGGACTTCTCCGGGATCAACTCGGGCGACATCGGCATGCTCAACCTCGTCACGGTCTTCGATCCTCCGCAGGCCGATCAGCCCGGTGGCACGCGGATCGGGATCGAGTACCGCGCGGCTGCCGACCTGACGAACGCGATCCTCTACGACCGCGTCGCGGACGACGGGTTCGACACGCGGGGCAACCTGCTGAACGCCTACTACGCGTGCGAGGCCTACCGCTACGGGATGGCGAACGCCGGTCCTCCGGGAAACACGCCGCGCGTCGCGCTCCCGGCCGGCATCTCCGAGTACGTGCCCGAGTCCGGTCTGGACACCCTGCGTGATCCGCTGACCAACCTGCTGCCGCGCTACATGAACTTCCGGCTGGTCATGGAGAACAACGTCTCCGCCTCGCCGGCTGCGGTTCCGTCGCTCCGCGGCATGGGCATCGCCTACCGGATGGCGCCCTCGAACTGAGCCTGCCGAGCGGGCTCGAGACTTGGCCCGGCACCGACGGGCGAGCGATCAGCTCGACCCGTCGGTTCCCCGGGCGGACGCCCGCGTCCCTCTGGAGCGCGGGCGCGACCGGGAGCGGATGCGGAGGAGCGAGGGGATCCATGGCGACGACGGCGAGGTCCAGAGACGCCAGCCGCCCGGTTCGCGTGACGGGTCTACCGGGCGCGAAGACGCCGGAGCATCCGTGCCACCCCGACGTTGCGGGGAGCCACATGGCGCCGATCAGAGGTCTCTCGTTGCTGCTCCTGGCGCTGACGGCAGCGCTCGCGGGCTGCAAGGACGAGCCTCGCTGGCTTCGCGTCGAGCGCACCGATCCAGCTGATGGGGGGATGGTCGCGCTCAACCAGCCGATCACGGTCCACCTCTCGGAGCCCATCGATCCGTTCACCGTCGGGCCGACGTCGGTCCGGGTCGTCGACGAGAGCGGGAATGCGGTCGCGGGTGAAGTCGAGTCTGGCTCCCGTTCCATCCGCTTCCTCCCGCGGCCCCCGGTCACCCCGTCGCTGCGGGATGGATCGTTCTCGCCCGGGCGGACCTACAGGCTCGAACTGGCCGGGATGCCGACGAGCTTCGCACTGCGCTCCCGGCGCGGACGGGCCCTCGAACAGGCTTTCGGCCTCTCCTTCCGGGCTCCGGCCGAGCCGACGGAGATGGGGCTCGCGACCCCGTTCCTTCCGGTGGACGTGGGGGCGGCACCTCTCCGCTTGGACCTCGTGTCCTCCGGTCTCCCGCGCATGGCCGTCGATTCGCGGGTCCTGGAGCTCCGCTTCGACCAGCCGATCCTGCCGTCGTCCGTGACGCCCGCTGCGTTCAAGGTCTGGCGACTCGAGCGGGGGGCAGCGGGACCTGAGGAACTCCAGCCATCCCGCGCACTGGTCGTCCCCGAGGCTCTGCCCGGTTCCCCACACCGTGGCGCGGCCGTACGACTCCACTTCGACGCACCGACCTCGCTGTCGATCGGCGACGTGCTCTACCTGGGCCTCGCAGGCGGGGACGCCGCCCTTCGCGACTACCGCGATCGTGAGATCGACCCGCTGCCGCTCCCGGTTCCGATCAAGGTCGACCCCGGCGATCGCGTGCGCACGCGTGACCTCGACGTGTCGGAGCTCGGGCTCCGTCGCCGTGGGGGGGCGACCCTCGGCTTCGAGGTCCGCGGTGGCAGGATCGTTGCCCGCTCGATCGTCGAGGCGGGTGATGGCCGGCTCGGTCCGCTCGTCGTGCGCGAAGACCTGGTCCTCCGCGTCGGCGACACGCTCGAGGTCGCGAACGGCAGTCTCGTCACGATCGGTCGGGATGCGCTCGACTTCACGACGGTCGAGATCGCCGCAGGCGTCGAACTCAGGGTCGAGGTGCCAGACTCCGGGGGTCTCGCTCTGCGCGCCGTCGGTGACTTCCGCATCGCCGGTCGACTCGTGCTCGACGGCGTGTGCCGCGACGTGCCGTGGCGGTCGGGGGATGCGCCGTCCATCGATGCGCTGGAACGGGCAGTCGGGCTCGTCGTCGTGGCAGGGGGAGACGTCCAGGTGGCTCCGGGAGCGTCGATCGTGGCCGATCGCGCCGGCTCGGGCTGTCCGCTCGCGATGGTGGCTGGCGGCGACTTCCGGCTCGATGGCGCGGTGCCCCCCGGCATCGGGCTGGCGCTCCGCGAAGGAGCGGTCATCGACGGCACCGTCGAGGACGTGACGCGCTGGCGCGCTGCGGTCACGCCGGGGGTGGGTGGGGACGCATTGCCCGCCCCGGTGCGCGCCGCCGCGGAGACACGCTGGATCCCGCTTCCGTCCCACGCGGACGCCGTCGACGTGGTGGTGCTCGACGCGCGGGGTGGTCTGCGGGCGTCGATCCAGGTCGCGCCGCCACACGCGGTCGTGCCGGGACAGCCGGAGCTCCAGGAGGCGCTCGTCTCCGCGCCTCTCCCACTGCCGCTCGCGGGTCCGGTCTCGGTGCCCGCGGGGGCCTTCATCCGGGTCCTGTTCGAAGCAGAGGTCGGCGGACCCGTCCTGCCCTCTGCGGCTGGCTTCTCGATCCTCGAACGTTGACCCAGATCGCTCGTCCGCGCCCGCGTCCGACGCGGAGCCCGAGGGCGCCAGCCAGCGCGGAGGAGCGGGACCGGAGGCCATGCGAATGCCGCTGGTCGTCCCGCTTGTCTCCTTCGGCGTGACCGGATAGCGTCCGCGCTGCGGTTGCAGGTCGGTCAGGGCCTGCGCGATCAACCAGGGAGGTGGTCGTCGGTGTCGACAGCGACGCCGACAGGCCCACGCATGACGATTCCGAGGGCCAGCGGTTTGCTGACGCTCGACCATGGGTCGGGTGTGCGCACCCTCGTGGACGCAGAGAACGCGGTGGCCGAGGGCGCTGCGGCCATCGCGGCCGACCCGTTCACGATCGCGGCCGTGGTCCTGCTCGGTGCGATGGTCGGGTCCTTCCTGAACGTCGTGATCCACCGGCGGCCGGAGCGTGCCGAGCAGAAGGCCCACGGCCCGCGTTCGGCCTGCCCCGCTTGCGGAGCGCCGATCCCGGCGAGCCTGAACGTGCCGATCCTCACGTGGCTATGGCTCCGCGGTCGCGCGCGCTGCTGCGGCGCACGCATCCACCCGCGCTACCTGATCGTCGAGGTGCTGACCGCGGCGATGTTCGGACTCCTGGTCGTCGCACCGCCGTCCGGCCTGGTGCCGACCTTCGTCGCGTTCGATGTCGAGGCGTTCGTGACGCTCGGGTTCCACGCGTACTTCTGCGCGAACCTGATCGCGAACACTTTCATCGACTTCGAGTTCCGCATCCTCCCCGATCGGCTGACGTTCCCGCTGATGGGAGCCGGCCTGCTCGCGGCGCTGGTGGCCGTCCCGATGACCGCGCCGCTGGCGGGCCTCGAGCGTCTGCCGCCCGCGACCCACGCGCTCCTCGCCGCGCTGGTCGGCATGGGCGCGGGCGCCGGACTGACCTACGCGATCCGGGGCCTCGGCCGCGTCGCGTTCCGCAAGGAGGCGATGGGTCTCGGCGACGTGAAGCTCATGGCCGGCATCGGCGCCTTCGTCGGCTGGGAAGGTGCGCTCCTGACCTTCTTCCTCGGCTGCGTGTTCGGCTCGGTCGTCGGCGTCGTGCGGCAGCTGTTCACCCGCGATCCCTACCTCGCGTTCGGCCCCTACTTGGCGCTGGGCGCGGTCGTGACCCTGTTCGCACAGGACCCGGTCCTGGAGCTCATCACGGTCACTTGGCCGGAGTGGCAGCGCGAACATGCTTCTTCCCCTTTCCTCCTCGGGGGCGTCTCCATAGCCGCCCTCGCCACCCTGCTGGTCCTTCTCCGTCGTGGACGGAATCCCTGACAGCGAGGCAACCCATGAGTCTGCGTTCGGTCCTCCTCCTCAGTCTGACTGCCCTGTTCCTCGGTACCAGCGGTTGCGCGACCCGCTATCAGGACCTGCTCCGCGATCGCGACGCGGAGATCCGTGACCTCGAGTCGAAGCTCGCGAACTCGCGCGCCGACAACGAAGACCTGCGCCGCCAGCTCGACGACGCGCGCACGGTCCAGGTCGCACCCGCCGCCGCTCCGACCGGCGACGGGGAGCTCGCCAAGGTGCAGGGTGACCTGCCGGACCTGGACGTGCGGCGCAGCCGCGGTCGGATCTCGATCGGCATCGAGAACACCGTGACGTTCGATCCGGGCAGCACCGGGCTGAAGAGCGGTGCGAGCTCGATGCTGCGTCGCGTGGCCGACGTGCTGAAGCGCGACTACTCCGACCGGCGGATCTACGTCGAAGGACACACGGACACCGACCCGATCAACAAGACGCGCGGTCAGTTCCGCAGCAACCGTCACCTGTCGACCGAGCGCGCGGACGCCGTTGCGCGCTGGCTCGTCCAGAACGCGGGCATCCCCGAGCGTCAGATCGCGGTCGTCGGCTACGGCCCGTTCGATCCGCGTGACTCGGGGAGCTCCGATCAGGCGAAGGCGCGCAACCGCCGCGTCGAGATCGTCGTCGGCGAAGCCTACTGATCGCGGACGCGCAGCGCCGGGCGGCTCGCGCCGCTCCGCGCTGCGTGCAGGCTCTGCAGTGCGCGACCGCTGCCGGGACCGCGGCTCTCGGTCCTGTGTCCGCGTCGCAGTGGGGCCGAAATTCTGCCGTGACTCCGGGACCTGACCGGAGGTCGTCGACGCGAGGCACGACGCCTCGTGCAGCGACCGCCGTCTTCAGCAGGAGTCGCGGAGCATGGTCCACCGCTCGCAGGACATCCGGAACATCGCCCTCATCGGGAGCAGCAGCTCCGGTAAGACTGCGCTGGTCGATGCGCTCGCCTACGTCACGCAGGCCTCGACTCGCCACGGCAACTCGCTCGACGGCAGCAGCGTCAGCGACACGCAGCCGGAAGAGAAGGAGCGGAAGCAGACGCTGACGTCGCATCTCTTCGGTTTCGACTGGGAAGGTGCGACGCTCAACGTGATCGACACCCCGGGGCATACCGACTTCCCCGGCGATGCGCTCGCGACGCTCGACGTCGTGGAGGCGGCGCTGCTCTGTGTCAGTGCGACGGGTCGCCTCACGTTCCATGGCCGCAGGCTGTTCTCGGCCGCGGCGACCGCAGGGATCGGTCGCGCCGTCGTCGTCACGCATCCGGACGGCGACAATGCCCACTTCGACGACGTGCTGCGGACCTTGAACGAGGTCTTCGGCGATACGGTGGTCCCGGTGACGTATCCGGACGCCGACGGGCCATCGTTCGGGGCCGTCCATGACGTGCTGAGCGGCGAGGGCCCGATGGCCGGGGCGTTCCGGGCGACGCTCGAGGAGCGCGTGGCCGAGGCCGACGACGAGATCCTGGCCCGGTACTTGGAGACGGGGCATCTGTCCTCGGACGACTTCCACAAGTACCTGCCGATCGCGATCGCGAAGGAGAAGGTCACCCCGCTGTTCACCGTGTGTCCACCGCGCGAGATCGGCCTGAAGAAGCTCTGCGCCTTCATCCGGCAGTACTTCCCCTCGCCGCAGTCCTTCGGAGCGCGGTCCGCAGCGAAGGTCGGCGGAGACGTCAGCGACCAGCGGGTCGAGCCGACCGAGGACGGACCGTTCGTCGCCAAGGTCTTCAAGACCATCGTCGACCCCTACGTGGGGAGGCTGAGCTACCTGCGGTGCTTCCGGGGTCGACTCCGGGCCGAGAACGGGTTCCTCAACGCGCGGAGCCAGCTCCACGACAAGGTGGGAGGGCTGCAGATGCGCGTCGGCGCCGAGACGAAGACCGTCGACGAGGTCGTCGCCGGGGACATGTTCGTCGTCGCGAAGGTCGAGGACATCGCATTCGGTGACACGGTGACCGCAGACGGAAGGCCCGTCGTCATGCCTACGTTCGCGTTCCCCGCTCCGACGTTCGCGCTGGCCGTGAATCCGGCGGCCCGGGGTGACGAGCAGAAGATTGCCCACGGGCTCGAGAAGCTCGCGGCAGAAGACCCGACCTTCCACGTGTCCAGGGACGCACACACCGGCGAACTCGTCGTCGCCGGCACGAGCCCCCTCCATCTCGAGGTCCAGCTGCAGCGCCTGGAGAGTCGCTACGGCATCCACACGACGTCCCACCTGCCGGCGATTCCCTACCAGGAGACGATCACGATCCCGGGCGAGGGTCACCACAGGCACAAGAAGCAGAGCGGCGGCCGGGGCCAGTTCGCCGAGGTGCACCTGCACGTCCGGCCGACCGCTCGGGGCGCGGGGTTCCGCTTCGTCGACAAGGTCGTCGGCGGGGCGATTCCCCGGCAGTTCATCCCCGAGGTCGAGAAGGGGGTCCGGCACTTCCTGGAGCGCGGCGCGCTCGCGGGGGCGAGGGTCGTCGATGTCGAGGTGGAGGTCTACGACGGGAAGTTCCACGACGTCGACTCGGACCAGCTGTCGTTCCAGATCGCCGGGGAGCGAGCGTTCGCGGACGCGTTCGCGAAGTGCCGGCCGATCCTGCTCGAGCCGATCATGGACGTCGAGATCCAGGTGCCGGAGAGATTCACCGGCGACGTGACCAGCAACCTGTCGACCCACCGCGGACGCATGACCGGGATGGACTCGGTCCGCGGCGTCCAGGTCATCGCCGCGCACGTGCCGATGAAGGAGATGCAGGGCTACGCGACGCAGCTGCGGTCGATCACGGCCGGGGAGGGCACCTTCACGATGCGCCCGGCCCACTACGAACAGGTGCCTGCGAACGTCCAACAGGAGCTCGTGGCCCGTCGTCCGGCCGAACTCGCGCACCAGGCCTGACAGCGCGTGACGAAGTCTCGTCCCACGCCCGCCGCTGCCTGCTGACCGCCTGGCACCGCGTGGCCGTGGCGGGGCTCGTCCGCTCTCGGCGGCCGGTGTCGGATTCTGCGACACCGGTGCGCGTCCAGCGTCCCGTGCCGGGACTCCGGTTCGGGCTCCGTCCTGGTCGGGGACCGCGGCTCAACCGTGCGGGGTCGCCCAGCCGATAAGCCGAGCGGGACCGCGACGATCGACGCGGCCCAACGGCGAAAGGCCGCGGAGCTGCGCATGGTCTCGATGGAAGAGCTTCTGAACCTGATGGTCCAGCGGGGAGGGTCCGACCTCCACCTGTCCGTCGGGTCTCCCCCGAAGATCCGCATCGACGGTCGCCTCGTCGACACGGAGCACGATGCGCTCACTCCGGAGCTGGCGAAGAAGCTCGTCTATTCGGTCCTCGCGCCGGACCAGGTCGCCAAGTTCGAGAAGGACCTCGAGATCGACTTCTCGTTCGGGGTCAGCAACCTGGGGAGGTTCCGGACCAACGCGTTCCTGCAGCGGAGCTCGGTCGCGGCCGTTCTCCGGGTGATCCCCTACGAGGTCTACGACTTCGACCAGGTCGGCCTGCCCCGCAAGTTCTGCGAGACGCTGTGCAACCTGCCGAAGGGGCTCGTGCTCTGCACGGGCGCGACCGGTTCCGGCAAGTCGACGACGCTCGCGTCGATGATCGACTACATCAACTCGACGCGTCAGGGCCACATCGTGACCATCGAGGACCCGATCGAGTTCCTGCACCGGAACAAGGGCTGCCTCGTGAACCAGCGCGAGATCGGCGGAGACACGCGTGGTTTCTCGCCGGCGCTCCGCTCGGTCCTCCGCCAGGACCCGGACGTGGTCCTGGTCGGCGAAATGCGTGACCTCGAGACGATCGAAGCCGCGCTGACGCTCGCCGAGACCGGTCACCTGACGTTCGCGACGCTCCACACGTCGGACACCGCGCAGACGATCAACCGCATCGTCGACGTGTTCCCTGCGCACCAGCAGCAGCAGATCCGAACGATGCTGTCGTTCACGCTGCAGGCGGTCATCTGCCAGCAGCTGATCCCGCGGATGCACGGGAAGGGGCGCGCGCTGGCGGCCGAGATGCTGATGGTGACGCCAGCGATCCGGGCTCTGATCCGCGACGACAAGGCGCACCAGATTCCGTCGATCCTGCAGACCGGCGGGAAGCTCGGCATGAAGACGATGAACCAGTCGATCTACGAGCTCTACCGGTCGGGCGTCATCAGCCACGAGGACGCGCTCGATTCCTCGCCTGACCAGGCGGATCTGCTGCGGTTGATCCAGCGTCCGTCGCTCTCCGGCACCACGAGGACTCGATGATCCAGTTCGCGCGGAAGCTCAAGGGCATCCTCGAGAAGGCCGGCAAGGCCGATTCGGCGACCGTCGACGCGCTGATCGCGCAGGCGCGTTCGCAGCATCGCCCGCTCAGCGAACTCGTCGTCAAGCAGGGCCTCGTCAGCGAGCGGGAGCTGCTCGCCCTCGTCGGCGCCGCTGCGAACATCCCGCCGATCGACATCGACCGGGTCGCGGTGAACACCGAGATCCTGTCCGACGTCCCCGCTGAGGTCGCACACCAGTTCCGGGTGTTCCCCGTCGACAAGATCGGCAACCTCCTGACGATCGCGGTCGCGAACCCCTTCGACGTCCTCAAACTCGACGACCTCCGTCTCCGCACCCGGTGCGAACTCCGGCCCGTGCTCAGCACGGAAGAGGCGATCGAGCGTCGGATCGCGGCGGCCTACAAGTCCGACCGCGAGTCCATCGAGGAGATGATGAGCGAGCTCGGGGAGTCCGGGGACATCGAGCTGAAGGAAGGGGCGACCGACGACGAGAACATGGACCTCGCCGCGATCAGCGACGAGGCCTCTCCGGTCGTCAAGATCGTCAACAAGCTGATCTCGGACGCGTGCGGCGCAGGCGTCAGCGATATCCACATCGAGCCTGCCGAGAAGCGCGTGATCGTCCGCTATCGCCGTGACGGTCGCCTCGTCGAGGTGATGTCGCTGCCGAAGGCGATGCAGAACAACCTGACGTCGCGGCTGAAGATCATGGCGAAGCTCGACATCGCCGAGAAGCAGCGCCCGCAGGACGGCAAGTTCCAGATGCGGATGGGGCGGAAGGCGATCGACTTCCGCGTGTCGATCCTGCCGGTCGTCTGGGGGGAGAAGACCGTCCTCCGAATCCTCGACTCGTCGAACCTCGCGCTCGACCTGAGCTCTCTCGGCTTCGAGGAGAAGTCGATGAGTGACTATCGGTGGGCGATCGAACGTCCCTACGGGATGATCCTGGTCACCGGCCCGACGGGCTCCGGCAAGTCGACCACGCTCTACTCGGCCGTCCGCCACATCGCCGACCCCGAGATCAACCTCGTCACCGTCGAGGACCCGGTCGAGTACACGCTCGACGGGATCAACCAGGTGCCGGTCAATCCGAAGCGCGGACTGACCTTCGCGGGCGCGCTCCGCTCGATTCTCCGCCAGGACCCCGACGTGGTCCTGCTCGGCGAGATCCGTGACACGGAGACGCTCGAGATCGCGGTCAAGGCCGCTCTGACGGGTCACCTGGTGCTGAGCACGCTGCACACCAACGACGCGGTGTCGACCGTCACCCGCATGGTCGACATGGGCATGGACCCGTTCATGGTCGCCAGCTCGACGATCCTCATCTGCGCGCAGCGCCTGGTTCGCCAGCTCTGCACGCACTGCAAGCGACCTGCGGACATCCCGCGGACTGCGCTGCACACGGCCGGGTTGTCCGACGAGGACATCGACGGTCCGGAGGTCCAGATGTTCGAGGCCGTCGGCTGCAACCGGTGCAACAACGGCTACAAGGGCCGCTTCGCCCTGCTCGAGACGCTGCGGATGACCGACCGCGTCAAGCGAGCCGTGGTCGAGCGCGCCAATGTCCAGGACATCAAGGAGATCGCGCTCGAGGAGGGGATGTTGACCCTCCGTCGCTGCGCGTTGCTGAACTTCCTGCGCGGCAGGACTTCGCTCGAAGAAGTCGAGCGTTCGACCATGTGCGACTGACGCGACGAGGAAAGGGAATCACAACCATGGCGACGACCTACAAGTTCGAGGCGAAGGATGCCTCCGGGCGCACGGTCAGCGGGACGCTGACCGCATCCACCCAGGCCGACGTCGTCGCAGACCTGCGGCGCAAGTCGTTGGTTCCGGTGTCGATCCTGGAGTCCCGCAAGAGCGGTGGCTTCCTCTCCCTGTCTCGGGGCGAGAAGACGCAGAAGCAGGCGAAGAAGGCATCGGTCAAGAAGGGCGAGCTCGAGGTCTTCACGCGCCAGCTGTCGACGATGCTGTCGGCAGGCATCCCGCTGCTCGAAGCGTTGGAGATCCTCGCCGACCAAGCGGAGACTCCTGGCTTCCGGTTCTGCCTGAACAAGGTCGTCGATGACATCCGCAATGGCGCGGACCTGTCGCGCGCTCTGGAGCCGCACAAGAACGTCTTCTCCGACATCTACGTCAGCATGGTGCGGGCCGGTGAGGTGTCCGGTCAGATCGACGTGATCCTGACGCGGCTCGCCGAATACCTCGAAGCAGCTGCGCACCTTCGCCAGGAGATCAAGTCAGCGATGACCTATCCGGTCGTGTCGCTGTTCCTGGTGCTCGGGATCGCCGGCTTCCTGATGATCGGCATCGTCCCGTCGTTCCGGCCGGTCTTCGACTCGCTCGGCGTGGAGCTGCCGGCTCTGACCGTGGTCATCATGGGCGTCGCCGAGTTCATGCGGGACCAGTGGTACGTGATGTTCGGGGCGATCATCGCGCTGGTCTTCGCCGTGAAGTTCGCGGTGAAGACGGAGAAGGGTGCGTTCGCGTGGGACAAGCTGAAGCTCCGCGTTCCGGTGTTCGGCCCGCTGTTCCGCAAGGTTGCGCTGTCGCGCTTCGCGCGGACCTTCGCGACCCTCGTGAAGAGCGGGGTGCCGATCCTCGGCGCGATGGAGATCGTGTCCCAGACGGCCGGCAACCGGGTGATCTCCGGCATCGTCGATGCCGCGCGCGACAGCGTGAAGCAGGGCGACAGCCTGTCCGACCCGTTCGCCAAGTCCGCGGAGTTCCCGTCGATGGTCACCAAGATGATGGCGATCGGGGAGCGGTCCGGCGCACTCGACGCGCTCCTCGAGAAGATCGCCGAGTTCTATGACCAGCAGGTCGAGTCCGAGGTGAAGGGGCTGACCTCGCTGATCGAGCCGATCATGATCGGAGTCATGGGCTTCGTCGTCGGGGGCATCGTGCTGGCGGTGTTCCTGCCGATCTTCAAGCTCCAGGAAACGCTGTCCTCCGGGGGCTGAGAGCGGTGGGCGGGCTGGGGGCCGACTCGGTCGCAGTCCGTGACCTCGCTACGTAGGACCCCTTCGAACCCTGCCCGGCGCGCGACGGAGCGGCCGGGAGGAAAGGACGGTCGAGGCCGGCCCGCTCAGGTTCTGCGCAGATCGAGCCGATGACAGCGGCAGGTCGCTGAGGACCGTCCTGTCATGAGCCTGTCGCCACGCACCCGTCGTCTCATTGCCTATCCGCTCGCGGTGGGTGTCGCCGCCTCCGTGGCCTGGTTCGGCTTCCGTGAAGTCGTGCCGGATGTGCCGACCCTGGTGGGGGCGGCCTCGGTCCGCGCGGGGATGGCCCAGCAGATCGATCCAGCGTCTCCCGACGGGGCCCGGCTCCGTGCCGAGCTGCTGGCAGAGGCGGAGGAGCTGGCTTCTCGGGCGGCTGCCCAGGAGCCGGCCTCGGCGCTCGTCCTCGAGACGCGCGCGTTCTTGGCGCTCGTGTCGGGTGATGCCGGCGAGGCGGCACGACTCTACGGCCTGGCGCGCGGCGCATCGGACTGTGAGCCCCTGCACCACGATCTCCTCGCTCTCCACGAGGCGAAGGCCTGGTCGAATGCCGGTGAGGTCGACCGTGCGCTCGCCGTGCTCGAGTCGACTTCGCCGCCGGACTCGGAGCTGATCGCGCTCGACCGGGAGAGTCTGCGCGTCCGGCTCTTGTCCCGGGGTTCGCGGGCCCGTGACGCGGTCGACGCCGCGATCGCGCTCTCGGACCAGCCTTGGACCGGCTCCGCCGAGGCCGCGTTCCAACTGCTGGAGGCGATGGGCGCACTGGATGCGGCGGCCTCCGTGCTTCCGAAGTCCCCGTGGCGGCGCGCTCTCCAGGACTACTTCCTCGCCCGGCTCAAGCTGCGGTCCGGGGACACCGATACAGCAGGAAGCCTGCTCGAACGGTCGCTCGCGACCGGAGACCAGGAGGTCGAGCGCCGGTTCCGGCGCGATCGAGACCTCTGGGTCGCCGGAGACGAGTCCGGGCGCTTCGAGCAGCTCATGACTCCGCGTGCGGAGCTGGCCACGCCCCCGGGCGCCCGGTGACCACGGCTGAGTGAGACGAGTTCACACCGGAGGCGTTGCCTCCTCCTTTTCGAAAGAGACCAAACGGAGACGACCCAGTCATGTCCAAGCGGGAGCAGGGCTTCACCCTCATCGAACTGATGATCGTTGTCGCGATCATCGCCATCATCGCTTCCATTGCGATCCCGAACCTCCTCAGCGCGCGTCTGAACGCCAACGAATCGGCCGCCATCGCCACGCTGAAGACCATCTCGTCGGCCCAGGCCCAGTGTCAGGCCTCGGGCGTCATCGACGCGAACAACAACGGCGCCGGTGAGTTCGGCTATTTCGGCGAACTGTCGGGCACCGACTTCATCCGCACCTCGGGTGGGATCAGCGCGACCGAGCGCATCACCCCGTCGGTGCTGAGCGCTGCCTACGGCACCGTCGCCGACAGCCGCGTCACCCGCTCGGGCTACATCTTCCAGATGTATCTGCCGGGCACCGACGCCGCCCCGCTCGCCGAGAACGCGACGGGTGGTGCGGAAGGTATCGCCGTCGACAACGCGCTCTGCGAAGTCGTGTGGTGCTGCTACGCCTGGCCGTCGAGCTACGGCAACTCGGGCAAGCGCGCGTTCTTCGTCAACCAGACCGGTGACGTGCTCGCGACCCGCAACGACACCAACCCCTACTCGGGTGCGACCACGGTCCCGGCCGCAGGTGTGGCTGGCTTCCTCGCGGAAGGCAACACCGGTCGCATCGACCACCAGACCGCTCGCGCCGACGTCGCGGCCCAGGACGGCAAGTTCTGGATCGTCGCGAACTGATCGCGGCAGCGGATCGCCCCGGGACTTCGTCCCGAGGCGCAGCGAGCGCGGGCCCTCGGGTCCGCGTTCTGCGTTACCGGCCGACCTGTGTAGCCGCTTCATCTTCGGCGTCGCGCGACCCGATAGAGCGGTTGATGAAGCGGACCCTCGAGTCGACCACGCAGCCGGGAGAACAGGGGGGTGCGCGATGACGCGTGTCCTGGTCGTGGGCTGCTGGGACGAGTCAGCTGGTCTGCCTCGCACCGAGTCACTGGTGCAGGCGCTCGTCGATCTGGAGCACGAAGTCGAAGAGTGCTTCGTGAATGCGCCGCTGACTGCGGGCGATCCGGCGAGCCGTCGACGCACAGGCTGGGCGATGCGCCTCGGCGCGATGCGTCGCGCACGCGCGCGCGTGCGAGCTGCGGTGAAGGCCGCCCTGTCCCGCGGCCCGCTGGACATGGTCCTCGTCCCGTATCCGGGTGCGCTCACCGTCAGCTGGGTCCGCTCGGTCTTCGAAGGACCGGTCGTTCTCGACCTGTTCCGCGCAACCGAAGGGGAGTGGATGGACAGGATCGGCGGGGGGGCGGCCGGCGTGTCTGCGCCTCGTGCCCTCGTGAGGATCGACCGGGCAGCCTGTCGCGCGGCGGATCTCGTGCTGGTCGACACTGCGGCGCAGGCCGATCACCTGGCGCGGATCACTGGCGTGTCGCGCACGCGCTTCGGCGTCGTGCCGATCTGCGATCCGGACGGCCCGATCGCCTCGCCCGTCCCGGAGCACGATCCAGCAGCTTCCCTGCGGCTTCTTCTGTTCGGCAAGGGGCTCCCGTCCCACGGGCTGGCGACCTGGATCGAGGCCGTGCGGCGTTCGCCGTCGACGCGGCTCGAGATGATCGGCGGAGACGATGTGACGCGACGGTTGGTCAAGGCGGCGCTCGGCTCCCGGGTCGAGGTCGTGGCCGGGTTCCTTCCGATGAACCAGCTCCGCGAGCGGATCGAGGCAGCGCAAGTGGTGGGAGGAGTGGTCGACCCTTCGCCGAGCGTGGCCCGGACCGTTCCCTACCGCATCGTCCACGCGCTCGCGCACGGCAGACCTGTGCTCACCGCGCGGACCGAAGCGCTCCGCGACGTCCTCACGCCGGGAGTCGATTGCATCGCCATGCCGATGGCTGACGCAGGCCAGACGGCGCTCGTCCTGGAGCGGCTCGCGCGGGAGCCCAACCAGCTCGATGCGATCGGTCGCGCCGCCCGCGCGACCTACGAAGCGCGCTTCTCGCCGTCGATCGTCCGCGATCGGTTCGATGCGCTCCTCGGCAATCGCCTCGGCTTCCGCGCGCCCCAGCGTCTGCCGATGCGCACCGAGGCCCGCGTGCTCGTGCCGACGTCCTGATCCTCGTCGGCGTGCAGGCCCGTCAGAGGCCTCGGAACGTCCGGCGTGCGTTGGCCGTGGTCCGGTCCGCGGCGGCGTCCTCGGCGATCCCGCGCACGCGTGCGAGTTCCTTCACGACCTCGCGGACGAGGGCGGGCTCGTTCCGTTGGCCGCGGTAGCCCTGCGGCGGCAGGAACGGCGAGTCGGTCTCGACGAGGATGCGGTCCTCGGGGGAGAACGCTGCCGCCGCGCGCAGGTCGTCCGAGCGCGGATAGGTGAGTGGGCCTGCGAACGACAGCATGCAGCCGAGATCCAGTGCGCGGCGCGCCTCGTCGACGCCGCCCGCGAAGCAGTGCAGCACCGCTCGGGCGTCGCGGTGGGATTCGAGGACCTCGAACGTCGCGTCGAACGCGTCCCGGCAGTGGACGACGACCGGCTTGTCGAGTCGGCGCGCGAGATCGAGATGGCGCTCGAAGGCTTCGCGCTGGCGAGCCGGCGTCGACCGGTCCCAGTAGAAGTCGAAGCCCGTCTCGCCGACCGCCACGCACTGCGGGTCCAGTGCGCAGATCTCGATCGTCGCCCAGTCGTCGTCCAGCTGGTCGGCGCTGCACGGGTGGAGCCCCGCCGTGAAGCGGACGTTCGCGAGTGCGTGGCTCCTGGCTCGGGCGGCGACCGAAGTCGTCGCGTCGATGCCGACGTCCACCCATGCGACCACGCCGCGCGCCCGAGCTCGATCGATCAGTGTGCCGGGCTCTTCCTCGCCGTGCCCGAGGTGGCAGTGCGTGTCGATCACGGGGGCTGGCCGCACGTCGGGTTCGTCGTCCACGGTGCGGTGATCCATGCGGGCGCCGCGGTCGGGTGCGGGGTTCAGTTCGCGCCGCAGTGCTGCTTGAGCAGGTCCTGCAGCTTGGTCGAGACGACCGGCACGTCGACCCGCCGCAGCTCCTCGCGAAAGAAGGCGCACGCACCCGGCCCGTCGATGTCCGCGATCGCCTGCAGGCAGACGTTCAGGAACAGCGGGTTGAACTCGCCGCGCGGCGGGGTCGCGTAGAGATCCTTGATCCGCGGGAGCGCGTCGCGGACGCGGAGCTCGCCCAGCCAGCGGACGCACTCCTGGTAGGTCATCCGGTCGTGCTCCGACCGGCCGAGGATCATCTGCAGGACTGCCGGCACGTCCTCGTGCTTCGAGCGGACGAAGCGCTCGATGAAGTTGAAGAAGTCCGGGAAGGCGTTCGTCCCGATCACCCGCTCGTACTCGGGCGCGAGGCCCGGCGGTGCGGTGCGGGTCACACCCTGTGCGGACTCGATCTGCAGGACCTGGGACAGCACGTCGCCGGCGAATTCCTGGTCGAGCCCGAGCAGTTCGTCAGCAGCGAGGAACCGGAGTCGGGGCGAGGGTGCGAGTCGCGTCCCCCGGACGACCGAGGCGACCAGCGCCTTGGCCTTGGCCGGGTCCGCGCGGAGCGCCGCCCGGAGCATCCACTTCCGGGTTTCGTCCCCCTGGGCCTCGGGCGATTCGAGGGCGGCCAGGATCGGGCCGAAGGCGCTCGCTCCGAGCGCCTCGATCACGTCGACCGCCTCCCAGAGGTTCTCCTCGATCTTGATCGCCGCGGGGTGGGGGGTCGAGGAGGTCGCCAGTTGCGGTGCCCAGAATCGGATCTGCTCGAGGATCGCTCCGATGCCGCGCCCCTCGCTCGATCCCTCGATCCGGATCAGTCGGACCGTCCGGGACAGGGTCTCGAGCTCCGCCTTGGTCCCTGCGATCTCGGCGCCGATGCGTCGGGCCTCGGCGAGATTCCAGGTCGAGGCGGCCGCTGCGACGAGGGCTCCCACGCAGGCGAGCGCGGGGAGGAGTCGGCTCGCGCCGGGGCGGGCTGGGTCTTGCATGGCGTTGGTGTAGCGCCGTCCCGTCGGCGCGTCACGCCGTTCGCGACCGAACGCAGGGTGTGCCGAATCGCTCGGTCGGGGGTGTCGCCACCGCCCCGGAGTCGGGTCCAGCGCCCGATCCGGGCCCTCGGTAGGGGGCGGCATGGTTCGTGCAATGCCATCGGCGCTCGGTTCCTCCCGGGAACCCGGCCGACCCTCGGAAACGATGTGGGGTTCCGCGGGGCCGTCCTGTTATCCTCCCGCCACCCCTTTACCCCCGACTCCGGGGCCAGAACCGCACGTTTGCGGCACGCCGAAAGTGCGCGCCGGACACGTGTGGGGCCCGGAGCCCGATCGAACCGCGTGGACGCCTCCGAGGAATCGATGCTTGTCCGGAAGCTGACCCTCCCGACCCTGCTGCTCGCCATCGTCGGCCTCGCTGGATGTTCCGGCGGCACGGCGGGGGGCACCGCCAGCCCGTCCTGCACCGACGAGGCTGCGTTCTGCCTCGTCTCCTGCAACCTCGGCTGCACGATCACGGGCGGCTGCGCGGTCACCGACATCGCGCAGAACCAGCCGCTGGTCTTCTCGTTCAGCCAGGACGTCGACCCGCTGTCCGTCGACTTCACGACGTTCTCGCTGAAGACGTCGAGCGGGCTCGAGCCGGTCGGGGAATTCGTGGTCAACGGCAGCACCGTGACCTTCGTCCCCGAGGTCCGCACCGTGCAGGGGCAGACGTTCTTCGGCTTCGATGCGAACGCCGAATACGTGCTCTCGCTGACGGGTGGGCCGAACGCGCCGGCCGCGCTCGTGTCGACCGCCGGGGACCGCCTCGCGTCCGACTACCGCTGCAACCTGCGGGTCTCCCGCGGCGTCATCGACCTCGATCAGCGTCCGCCGACCGCGCGCCTCGTGACGCCGGCGGTCACCACGGGCGCGTCCCGCAACACCGCTGTCGTCCTCGAGTTCAGCGAACTGATCGACGGCACGTCGTTCTTCAACTCGACCGGCGAAGACGCTCCCGTGATCTTCCGCGTCGGTCGCCCGGCGAACGGCGTCTGTGACGCGAACATCCTGCTGAACGGCTCGCCGCGCCTCGAGAACGACACGATCCGCGGCGTGACGATCCTGACCTTCCGTCCGCCGACCGAACTCCCGGCCGAGTCTTGCATGCGGATCGAGGTCACGGCCCGCGTCCGCGACCTCGCGGGCACGCGTGCGACCCGACAGTCGTTCCAGTTCCTCGTCGAGAGTGGCAGCGTCTCCGAGCGCGCGCTCGAGTTCTCTTTCGACAACGACCTCCAGCTCGACCGCGGGCGCTCGGGCGGGGACTGGCTCGCCGGTGAAGCGACCTTCGCGACCGTCGGTGGCGACGGCCGCCACGGCGAGTTCCGCCTCGAGGACGGGCAGCGGGTCACCGCGCAGCACTTCATCTGGAACACGGACAGCCAGCTGCTGACCAAGAAGGAGGACTCGTTCCTCAACGAGGAAGTGACGGTCACGGACGGCCGCTACTTCTTTTCGACCTTCGAGCTGCGCGCCGGCCAGACGCTGGAGTTCCAGGGCAGTCGGCCTGCGCAGATCTTCGTCCGCGGTGAGTGCATCATCGACGGCCAGATCCTCGGCAACGGCGAGTTCCGCAGCGGAGGCCACAACGGCCGGAACAGCGCCTCGGGCGCACCGGGCGAAGGGCAGGTCGGCAGTGCGGCCGGTCCCGGCGGCGGCAAGGGCGGCAACGGCGCCTGGGGCTCGGATGGCCTCGGTGATCCGACCTCGCCCAACAACGTGGCGACCTACAACTCGTTCAACGGCTACGACGGCGAAGACCTGAACCTCCCCGCTGGCCACGCCTACAGCGGTCAGGAGGTCGGCACCGGCGGCCGTGGCTCGGTGATGTGGCCGGCGCACGGCAACCAGCTGACGCTGATCTTCGGCGGCATCGGTTCGGACTACGCGGTCGAGGCGGTGTCGGGTGCTGGCGGCGCAGGATTCCTGATCCCCGGCACGAACGGCGTGTGTCTGAACGCCGGTGCGACGACCGGATTCCCGCCGTTCCCGAACACGACGCCCGCGCACCGCGGTCCGAACGGGGCGGGCGGTTCCGCGTTCCCGCTGCTCTCGTTCCCGTCGAACCTGGTTTCGAGCAACTACTTCCTGGTCGGCGGTGCCGGCGGCGGCGGTGGGGGCAGTCAGGCCACGTTCGCGCGGCGCTCGGCGACGACCGACCCGTTCAAGTACCGCTCCGGCGGTGGGGGCGCAGGCGGTGGTGGTGCGATCCTCGTCCGCAGCGGTGCGAACCTGTCGATCGGTGCCCTCGGACGCGTCGAGGCCAAGGGTGGTGCGTGCGCTCCGTCGGCCGACTCGAACTCGCTCGGTCTGCTCGGTGTCCCCTCGCCGGGTGGCGGTGGCTCCGGGGGCTCGATCCTGCTCCAGACCGGCCGGAACATCGCGCAGTCGGGCACGCTCGACGTGCGCGGCGGCAACGGCGCGACCAACGTCTTCGTCGGCTTCTTCCTGCTGAACCAGTCGGCCGGCAACGGCTCGCCGGGCTTCGTGCGGCTGGAGCGTGCGGGCAGCGCCCCGTCACTCGCCGATCTCGGCACGACTCTCCCCGCGGCGACGACCGACAGCGTCGGTCTCCTCGAGGAGCAGGACCAGAAGGCGGGCTTCCAGTCGGTCTTCGCGAGCACCGGCGAGGTCTTCCCGCCGATCTACGCCCGCTACGAGATCGACGCGCTGATCGACGGGCAGCCCGTGCTGTTCAGCGATGACCCAGCGGTCTCGGCGCGCGCGGCACTTCCGGGCGAAGCCCTGCAGTTCTTCGTGCAGGCGCTCCAGGTCGACCCGGTGACCGGTGAACCCGACCCGAACGATCGTCCGACCAACTGGGTCCGCTACGTCGGCGACTTCGGCGGGGCGACCAGCCCGGGTCTGGCCGGCGGCAACGCGAAGAACGGCGTCCGCATCCTGATGCTGATCGATCGGGCCCAGGCCCAGCAGGTCGTCGTCCAGAGCGTCCGCATCATCTACCGAGCTTGATGGGAACGGGCCCGGCCAGATCGGGCCCTACCCGAGAGGAAGGGCCGCAAGGCGTTCGCCGCGCGGCCCGCCCCGAGGAATCGATGAACCTCCGTCATCCGAACATGCTGCGTCCATCCCTCCCGCTGCGGGCGGTGTTCGCTGGTCTGCTCGCGCTCTTCGTCCCGGCTTGCACCGGCGGCGAGGGTGGGGTCGGCACGAACTCGCCTTCCTGTGACTCGGAGTCCAAGTTCTGCCTCGTCAGCTGCAACCTCGGCTGCACGATCGCCGGAACGTGTGCGATCTCCGAGATCGCGCAGAACCAGCCGATCGAGCTGCAGTTCAGCGATCTGATCGACCCGGCCTCGGTCACCTCGGGAGCGGTGTCACTGCGCACCGCGAGCGGCGAAGCGCCGGCCGGCAGTTTCACCGTCTCGGGATCGACCCTGGTCTTCGTGCCCGAGGTGCGGATCACCGGTGGTGTGACCAGGTTCGGCTTCCGCGCGGGTGAGGACTACATCCTCAACATCCGCAAGTCGGACTCGGGTGAGTCGCTGCGCTCGGTCTCCGGCGACCGGCTCGCGCGCTCGGTGGTCTGCACGCTGTCGGTGAGCCAGGGTCTGATCGACCTGGACGGGCGCCGTCCGGTCGCGGAGCTGGTCACGCCGACGGCCTCGACGGGTGTCCCCAAGGATTCGCAGATCGTCGTCCGGTTCTCCGAGCTGATCGACCTGAGCTCGTTCTCGGGCGGCAGCACGCTGACGAGCCCGATCTTCTACCAGATCCGTGAGACGGTCCCGAACCCGGTCGACCCGAACGGCGAGCGGATCTGCAACGACCGCATCGGCTACACGCCGACCCTGATCGACGGCGTGCCGATCGCCAACGTCGTGGGGAGCAACCCCGCGCGGACCGAGATCGTGCTGCAGCCGGCGATCGACTTGCCGTCCGGCGTCTGCGTCGACGTGATCATCACGGAGCTCGTGCGTGACCTCGCGGGCAAGCCGGCGGAGGAGCAGCGTTTCCGGTTCCGCGTCGACTCGGGTAACCCGGTCCCGACGCCGATCACCGAAACGTTCGAGAACGACGGTTTCCTCGACCGCGACGTCTCCGGCGGCAGCTGGTCCTCCGGCCTCGCCACGCCGGCGCAGATCGGCGGCTCGGGTGTGCTCGGCTCCTTCGACTACACGACGGGTCTGAACCTGCCGCCGCTCAGCGAGAACTACGTGTTCAGCACGGACTCGCAGACGATCGCGGCGGACCGGACGCTGTTCGGCGACCAGATCGTCGTCACGGACGGCGTGTTCGAATTCACCGACTTCGTCGTGCCCTCGGGCGTTCGCGTGATCTTCCGCGGCTCCAGGCCGGCGATCATCAAGGTCCGCGGAGCGGTACGCATCGACGGCGAGCTCAGCGTCAACGGCAACGCGCCCTCGTCGTCCTACGACGCGCGCGGCACGCAGAACGGCATCGGCCAGCCCGGCAACCCGAATCCGGGTGAAGTCGGTGCCGCGGGCGGTGCCGGTGCGGGTGCCGGCGGCCGCGGAGCCCAGAGCTGTCTCGGATTCGGGACGACGCCGGCGATGTTCGGTACTCCGGGTGAAGACGCGGTGGCGCTCGGCAGTTCGGGCTACGCGGGCCAGCTCGGTGGCACCGGTGGGCGCGGCGGTCTGATCTTCCCGGCGACGGGTCTGCGCACGAGCGTCTCGTTCAACCTGTTCTTCTCGATCTCCGGGATGGTGAACGGCGGCGGCGGTGGCGGCTCGTTCCTGGGCGCAGGCCAGCCCGGCCAGATCATCCGGACCTTCACCAGCGTGCCGACCGACATCGGTCCTGGCGCGGCGGCTGGCCAGTCGAGGAGCTTCATCGGCCTTCCTCCAGGGGTGTTGTCCCTCGACCACTTCCTCGTCGGCGGTTCCGGCGGCGGTGGCGGCGGCACGCACCCCGTCAACATGACGCAGACCGAGGTCAACGGTGGTGGCGCCTTCGGTCCCAAGCCCTGGCACGCGGGTGGCGGCGGTGGTGGCGGTGGTGGTGCGCTCGCGGTCCGCGTCGGCCGCAGCTTCGACATCGCCGCCCCGGGCGTTCTCTCGGCGAAGGGCGGCGGCGGTGCCCAGCACCTGACGTCGCTGACGGGCCCCCCGTCGCCGGGAGGCGGCGGCTCGGGCGGCTCGATCGTCGTGCAGATCGAAGATGCCAGCCGGTTCATCAACCAGGGCTCGGTGGACGTGAGCGGCGGTGCCGGGACGTTCATCAGCAACCGTCAGTTCAACAACGCGACCGTCGACGGTGGCGGCGGCAACGGCGGTCACGGCTACGTGCGCCTCGAGGGCCAGAACGCCTCCGTGGTGCGCCTGGGCACGGTCGTGGGCCCGGCTTCGCTCGGCGCGAACAACATCGGCGCGATTCCGGCCAACGACGGTGACCTCCGCACGGGCTTCCAGGCCAAGTGGCGCTCGACGCGGCAGATCTTCCCGCCGCGGATGCTCTACTACCGCGTCACTGCGATCGTGAACGGGCAGCAGGTCGTCTACACCGACGATCCGGCGGCCTTCAACCCCGCGGACCGCGACACCCTGCCGATCCGGATCTACTTCCAGGGTGGTCGGGTCAACCCGGCGACCAACGCGCTCGAGGGCAACCCCGGGCCGTGGCGCAACTACGTCGCCGAGTCGGCGCCGATCGGCCAGACGATCTCCGAAGACCGCGCCACCGGCTTCCGCTTCATGATCATGTTCAACCGCGACGTCGAGACCGACGTGGTCATCGACGACGTCACGGTCGTGATCGAGGCGTGATCAGAGCCCGACGGCCTCGGACGAAGTCCGTCTGAGGCCTGTCGGTTGCTCGCCGAGCTCCCGCGATCGAACCCGCGCGCCTCCTGCTCTCGCGCCGAGGTCGCGAGCCTGCTCCGCCCGCGGCGAGCCAGCGCGGAGCTGCCGGCCGGTGGACGGCGTTCGTCCGGGCGCTGGAACGCCAGTGGAGGCTCCGGTATCGTCGTGCGCTCGTCGAGGCGGAGGGCCTCGGCGCTCGTCCCCGAGGGACGACCCTTCGAACAACTCGCCGGGCGGCGAGGGGAGGTTCCGATGTCCGACGCCGTGCTGCACGCGGCTCCAGGGCAGTCTGCGTCGCGGACTGCCTGGGCGATGCCCCTGATCCCGGTCGCGGTGTCCGGGTTCCTGCTCTCGGCGATGACCTCGCTGCGGTTGCAGGGCGCCCTCCCGAGCCCTCCGGAGGGCACGTTGGCCGGAGGGGTCGTGGCGCTCTATCGGCTGTTCGGCTTCGAGCCGCTGTTCATGGTCTGCGTGCTCACGTTGACCTGGAGTTCGATCTGGTTCCTGACCGGTCGCGTGGAGCGCCCCCTGTCGCGTCTCGCTCGGATCGGCGCGCTCGGACTCAGTCTCGCGATCCTCGTCAACCTCCGCATCGACGGCGTGCTCCCTCCCGGCGGCGGCGAGCTCGGCGCGCTGCTCGCGTCGCGGCTCGCGTCGGTCATCTCGCCCGCGGTCAGCATCTTCGCGGTGGCAGTCCTGGCGGTCGCGGCTCTGCTGCTGGCCACCGACTTCTTCTTCTACGGCCACTTCGAACGCCTGGGCGCGCGCCGCGTCCAAGCGCTGGAGCTGGACGCCGTCGAGCCCGAGGTGGACGCCGACGAACAGGCCGAGCTGGAGTCGCTCGCTCTGTCCGGCCACGGCGCGGGCTCCACTCCCTCCGCCGCGGCGCCGGTCGTTCCTTCGTCGGGCCCATCGCCCGCCTCGGAGGGTCGAGCCGCAGCGCCGCGTCCGCGCGTGGAGGCCGAGTCCGAGACTACGGACGCCGAAGCGCTCCCCGATTGTGGTGCGGACGTCGACGACGCCGAGATCTGGGCGCTCGAGGAGGACCTGTCGTCGGTCACGCTGCTGGGGCCCCGTCGCACCGAGGAGGATTCGACGGACGTCGTCGCCCCCGAGGAGGAGGTCGTGCCTGCAGCGGCTTCCGTCGAGGTCGATCCCGAAGTGGAGGAGGAGCCGTCCGAGCCGTGCGCGGAGTCCGGCGATCACGTGCCCTCGCAGGAGGCGGTGCGCGTGCCCGACGCGGACGCCATCACGGAAGGCCCGGCATCCGCGGAGGGGCTGCCCATGGCGCCCCAGGGCGCCGTGATGGACGAGCATGAGGCTGTCCTCGCGGACCCGGCAGTGGATCTCTCCGCTGCCGACGAGCCCGCGTCAGCCGAAGGCTCTGCCGGCGATTCGTCCGCGTCCGCGGTCGAGTCCGAGGAAGGCGCCGCGTCCGGCGGTGCCGACGCCGAGCCCGAGGCCGCGGAGCAAGACCCACCCGAGCCCCGCCCGGAGCGAGCGGGCGAGCAGCTGGCCTCGCTCGAGATCGAGCCCGGAGAGGCCGTTCCCGCACACGGCCCGACCTCGTCCGACCCCGCTGACGAGCCCATCGCCGGCGCGGCCGAGGAACCGGTCGTCGAGCTGATTCCGGCGCCGCGCGTCGCTCCTGAGCGGTCCGCCCGCCCTGGTCCGGATCCGGACCTCGTCGAAGAGGCTGCCGAGCTCGTGGTCGCCTACCGCCGTGCGAGCGCGAACTTCCTGAAGCGCCGCCTGCGCGTCGCGGACGAAGAGGCGATGGCTCTGCTCCAGGTGCTCGCCGCGCGCGGCATCATCGAGTGCGAGGCTGGCGCCACCCAGGGGCGCATCCGCGGTGGCTGAGTCTCAGGGCGTTTCCTCCCCAGGTCTCCACCTGGAATTCACAGCTTGTCCACCGAGGCTGAGACGGGAGCGCCCTTGCGCGCTCGGACTCAGCCGCGGCAAGATGCCTCGCAGCGCGTCGAGGCGGGGCTGGACCCGCCGCGGCTGAACGAGACCGGCGCGCCCGTCCTGGGAGGGATCGACGATTGGTGGATGCAGGCACAGCGGCAGAGAGCAGGGGTGTGCCCCGGAACGTCGAAGCCGAGCGCTCGGTCCTCGGCGCGCTGCTGCTCGACTCGTCGTCGTTCGCCGAGATCAGTCAGGTGCTGCGTGCCGAGGACTTCTACGTCCCGGCGCACCGGCTGATCTTCGAGGCGATCGTCGAGATCGTCGACGAGAAGACTCAGGCCGACGTGCTGACGGTTCACGAGGCCCTGTCCCGGCAGGGACGCATCGACGAGATCGGTGGGCGTGAGGCGATCCTGGACCTGCTCGACGGGGTCGTGTCGACCGCCGGCGTCGTCTACCACGCGGAGATCGTCCGAGAGAAGGCGATCCATCGTCAGCTCCTGGAGATCTGCCTGGAGATCTCCAGGCAGGCCTACGAGAACGCGGCGGACGCGCGTCAGCTGCTCGAGGAGGCGGAGACCAAGATCTTCAAGATCGCCCGCCTGAACGTCGCCAAGGACATCAAGCCGATCAGCGATGTGCTCCAGGAGACCTTCGAGCGGATCGACTTCTTCCGTTCGAACCAGGGGGCGCCGACCGGGCTGATCACCGGCTACCACGACTTCGACGAGATGACCGGTGGCCTGCAGCCGGGTGAACTCGTGATCGTCGCGGCCCGCCCCTCGATGGGTAAGACCACGTTCGCGCTGAACCTCTGCGAGCGCGCGTCGCAGAAGGGGCAGGGCGTGGTGATCTTCAGCCTCGAAATGGCCGCCCAGCAGGTCATCTCGAACATGCTGTGCTGCCGGGCGCAGATCGACGGCCAGGCGATGCGTCGAGGGCGCCTGACCGACCACCAGTACAAGCGGCTGCAGGAGGAGGCTGCGCTGCTGTACGAAGCGCCGATCTTCGTCGACGACGGCGCAGGTCTGACTCCGACGCTCCTGCGCACCAAGTGTCGCCGCCTCAAGCAGGAGCACGACATCAAGCTCATCGTCGTCGACTACCTCCAGCTGATGACCGTGGGGGGGCGGGTCGAGAGCCGGCAGCAGGAGATCTCGACGATCTCCCGATCGCTGAAGGGCCTCGCCCGCGAGCTCAGCGTGCCGGTCATCGCGCTGTCGCAGCTCAACCGCGACGTCGAAGGGCGCGAGGATCACCGCCCGCGCATGAGCGACCTCCGTGAGTCGGGTGCGATCGAGCAGGATGCGGACGTGATCATCCTTCTGCACCGCGAGGAGTACTTCAAGCGGACCGAGGAGAACGCCGGACTCGCGCAGATCATCATCGCGAAGCAGCGAAACGGCCCGACGGGCGACGTGAACCTGCGGTTCTTCCGCGAGTTCATGCGTTTCGAGAACTTCCAGCGCGCCTCGGAGCGCATGTCGTGACCCGAGCCGCTCCGGCTGGGCGCGTGCGGAGGCAGCGGACGCGAGGCGTCGCAGGGCGTCTTGCGGCGCTGATGTGCGCGCTGGTGCTGGTGCCGTCAGGGATCGCCGCCGCAGGGCCACAGGACCCGGTCGGACCACCGATGCCGCAGGGCGTCGAAGGCCAGACGGTCGTCGAGATCCGAGTGGAGCCGGAGGACATGCAGGACTCGATCCTGCGCTTCGTCCGCTCGAAGGCGGGGCAGCCGCTGCGGATGGCTGACATCGCCCACGACCACCAGGAGCTGTTCCGCCGCCTGCGCGTGCTGTCGACGTCCTACACCGAGGAGGTGCAGGGCGGCGTGCGCCTGATCTTCGTCGTCCAGCAGACGGAGACGTTCGACCGCGTCGAGTTCCGCGGCCTCGAGAAGTTCACCGAGTCCGAGGTCCGCTCGCTCCTCAATCTCGACGTGCGGCAGCGGATCAATCGGATCGCGGCTGACCAGTACGCGGCGACGTTGCTGGAGCGATACCGGCGGCGGGGCCACGCGTTCGCTCGCGTCGAGGTGGTGGAAGAGCCTGGCGCGAGTCTCCTGGCCTTCGACATCGACGAGGGACCGGAGGTCAAGATCGGGCGGCTCAAGTACATCGGCAACCGCGAGGTGCCCGGCTGGGCTCCGGCCCACCTGTACGACAACCTCACCGACAGCGCGCGCATCGAGAGCCAGCCGGGGAACAAGCTGAGCTCGGGCAATCCGTACGCGCCGGAGATCGTCGACGAGGACCTCGACCGACTTCGGCTCTGGTACCGACAGCAGGGATACCGGGACGCACGGGTCGAGCTCGCCGGTCAGGTGTTCGCCGCCGACCGACGGACCGTCGATCTGACCCTCCTGGTCGACGAGGGGCGCCGCTATCGGATCTCGAGCGTGGACGTGCTCCAGGCCCCGGGGCCCGGCGGCGCGGAGCCGCTCTACCCGAAGTCCGATCTGCTCGCGCTCCTCAAGGTCGGCCCGGGTGACTTCTACGACTTCAGCCGCATCGAGCTCGACAAGCGTGCGATCAGCCAGTTCTACGGCGAGCGTGGTCACCCGCTGGACGGGCAGTACGGACGCGGGATCGAGGATGCGTTCCGCATCGGGGACGTCCAGGAGATCGTCGATCCGGAGGCGGGCGAGATCGCCCTGTCGTTCGTCGTCGAGGAAGGCTCGCCGAAGGTGCTCCGTTCGGTCCGCATCCGCGGCAACACCGACACGCGCAACCGCGTCGTGCTGCGCAAGGTGTTCCAGCTCCCGGGCGACACCCTCGACATGACGGTGGTGGAGCGCTCCCTCGGCACGCTCGACTCGCTCGGCTACTTCCAGGATCCGCGGACCTTCGGCGGCGTCCGTTTCGAGCTCCTTCCTGTTCCTGGCGACTCGGAGCTGGTCGACCTCGCGATCGACGTGACCGAGGGTGACACCGGCCGGTTCCTGTGGGGGGCAGGCGTGAGCAGCGCGTTCGGCGTGCAGGCGCGCTTCGTGTTCTCCAAGCGGAACTTCGACATCTCGCGCCCGCCGAGCAACTGGAACCCGGTCGACTGGATCGGCGAGATCGCGAACAACGAGGCGTTCCACGGCGCGGGCCAGGACCTGGAGATGATGCTCTCCCCGGGTTCGCAGATCAGCCTGTTCAACCTGTCCTTCTACGAGCCGGACATCTTCCGCTCGCACATGGACACCTACGGGATGCGGGTCGAGGCGTTCCGTCGGCTGCAGCGTTTCGATTCGTTCCGGATGGACTCGCTCGGCGGCGAACTCGGCCTCCAGCGGAACTTCTCGGAGGAGCTCTCGATCGGACTGTCGGTCCGCGACGAGACGGTCTACGTCGAGGACATCGATCCGGATGCCCCGCTGATCGTCTGGGAAGACGCGGGCCGCGCGGAGATGCGTGGTGTGCGCCTGACGGCGAATCTGAGCGACGTGGACTACGCGCTCGAGCCGACGGACGGCTACCGGATGCGCTTCTACACCGAGTCGGTCGGTGGGCCGTTCGGCGCGGACGAGGACTTCTGGAAGGTGGGCGTCTCGCACACCCAGTATTTCCCCGTCTACCGCGACGAACTGGACCGCGCGCACATCTTCCGCCTGAAGTCGAGCTACGACCAAGGTCAGGGCTACGGCGACTCCGACAACCTCTACCTGACCGAGCGCTTCTACCTCGGCGGCAACAACCTCCGCGGGTTCGACCAACGGCGCGCGGGTCCGACCCAGTTCGGTCAGCCGGTCGGCGGCGAGGCCCGCGTGCTCTCGAGTCTCGAATACCAGTTCCCGCTCGTGTCCACCCGGCAGCCCGGCCAGATCCGTCAGACCGAGGTGCTGCGCGGCGTGCTGTTCTCCGACTTCGGCATGCTCGGGTTCGGGATCGACGACCTGGGAGAGCCTCGGCTGAGCGTCGGCTTCGGCGTCCGGATCCTGATCCCGGTTCTCAACGTGCCGATTGCGCTGGACCTCGGCTGGCCGATCCTCGACCAGGCGAGCGACCGCCAGCGGCAGTTCTTCTTCAACCTGTCGCGGAACTGACGCCTGGCCGCGGTTCGCGGCCTCGGGAACGACGGACGGCGCGCCGTTGCCCGCCGGGGCGGCGCCCTCCAAACTGCGGCGATGACCGCGTTCCAGCTCGGCAGCAAGCGCCCGGATCTCTCGACCTGGATCGGCCTCGGTGCGCCGGGCAGCCAGGTCGCACTCGGCAAGGCGGCCCGGCAGGCCGTGGCGAAGTCACGCGAGGTCGTCGACAGGGTCACGGCCGAGGAACGCGTCGTCTACGGCGTGAACACCGGGTTCGGCAAGCTGGCGAACGTGTCGGTGTCCCCGTCCGACCTGGGGCGACTGCAGCGGAATCTGCTGCTCTCGCACGCGACGGGCACCGGAGAACCGCTGCCCCGCGAGGTCGCGCGCCTCGCGTTCGCACTGCGCATCCACGCGCTCGCGAAGGGCTGCTCCGGCGTGCGCCCCGAGCTGCTGGACGCGATGGTGGACCTTTTCAACCACGACCTCGTTCCCGTCATCCCGTCGCAGGGGTCGGTGGGCGCTTCGGGGGACCTCGCGCCGCTGTCGCACATGGCGCTCCCGCTGATCGGTCAGGGAGAGGTCGATGACGGCCGGCGCGTGATCTCGGGTCGCACGGCACTCGCGCGGCTCGGGCGTCAGCCGGTCGAGCTGCACGCCAAGGAGGGGCTCGCGCTGATCAACGGCACGCAGATCATGACGGCGATCGGTCTGTTCGCCCTGCATGCGGCCGAGACGCTGTCGAAGGTCGCCGACATCGCATGTGCGCTGACGCTGGAGGCTCTCTGCGGCTCTGCACGTCCGTTCCGTCCGGCAGTGCACCGCGTCCGCGCGCACCGCGGTCAGCGCGACACGGCATCGAACGTCCGGAAGCTCTTGAGCGGCTCCGAGATCCTGCCGAGCCACAAGAACTGCTCCAAGGTGCAGGACGCCTACTCGCTCCGCTGCGCGCCGCAGGTGCACGGGGCCGCCAAGGAAGCGCTGGCCTTCGCCCGTGGCGTGCTGCTGACCGAGGCAGACTCGGTCACCGACAACCCGCTGGTCTTCCCGGACGGCGACGTGATCTCCGCCGGGAACTTCCACGGCCAGCCGGTCAGTCAGGCGATGGACTTCCTGAAGATCGCCGTCTCGACCCTCGCGAACATCAGCGAGCGACGCACCGAGAACCTCGTCAATCCGGACATCTCCGGCCTGCCTCCCTTCCTCGCTGCGTCCCCGGGCGTCGAGAGTGGACTGATGATCCAGCAGGTCGTGGCAGCCGCGTTGGCCTCCGAGAACAAGAGTCTCGCGCACCCGGCGAGCGTCGACACGATCCCGACCTCTGCGAACCGCGAGGACCATGTCTCGATGGGCGTGACGGCGGCGCGGCATGCGGCTCGCGTCTGTGCGAACACGAGCCGGGTCCTGGCCGTGGAACTCATCGCCGGTGCCGCGGGTCTCGACTGTGGGGAGTCGCTGGCTCCGGGGCACGGCGTTGCGGCTGCGCACGCCGCGATCCGAGCGGTCGTGCCGCCCCTGACCGAAGATCGCTACCTGGCGCCCGATCTGGCGGCTGCACACGCTCTGATCTGCTCGGGGCAGATCGTCGGTCTCGTCGAGGACGCGTGTGGCCCGCTGCTGGCTTGACGCGCTTCCGAGCGCCGCCGCGCGGCGGCGCCGAGCCGGGTCGGCTATGCTGGCCCGATGCGCCCAGAATCCTCCACAGCTGAATTCCGTAGCCCGCGTGGCGCGACGCTGACCTGCGCGAACTGGCAGATCGAAGCCGCCTACCGGATGGTCCAGAACAACCTGGATCCGGAGAACGCCGAGGACCCAGCGCGCCTGATCGTCTACGGCGGTTCGGGCAAGGCAGCGCGGTCCCACGAGGCGCTCGAGGGCATCCTCGCGACGCTGCGCCGACTGCGTCCGGACGAGACGATGCTCGTGCAGTCGGGCAAGTGCGTCGCGGTGTTCCGGACGCACGAGGACGCGCCGCGCGTGCTGATCGCGAACAGCAACCTCGTCGGCGACTGGGCGAACTGGGACGAGTTCCGGCGCCTGGAGGAGCTCGGGCTCACGATGTACGGCCAGATGACCGCGGGCAGCTGGATCTACATCGGGTCGCAGGGAATCGTGCAGGGTACCTACGAGACCTTCGTCGTCGCGGCGCGCCGGCACTACGGCGCTGGCAGCCTCGCCGGCAAGCTCGTCGTGACCGCGGGGCTCGGCGGGATGGGGGGCGCGCAGCCGCTCGCGGCGACGCTGGCCGGCGGCGTCTGTCTCGCGGCGGACGTCGATCCGGCCCGCATCCAGAAGCGTCTCGACACGCGCTACCTCGATCACCTCGCTGGCTCGATCGAGGAGGGGATCGCTCTGGCCTACCAGAAGCGGGCTGCGGGTGAGGCCTACTCCATCGGCGTCGCGTGCAACGCGACCGAGCTCCTGACCGCTCTGATCGACGGTGGCCACACGCCCGACATGCTGACCGACCAGACGAGCGCCCACGACATGCTCAACGGCTACGTGCCCGACGGCATGTCCCTCGAGTCGGCGTTCGCGCTGCGTGAGTCGAACCCGTCGGAGTACGTCGAGCGAGCCCGCGAGACCGCGGGTCGCCACGTCCGCGCCATGCGGACCCTGCAGGACCGGGGCGCGATCACGTTCGATTACGGCAACAACCTGCGGACCGAGGCCAAGACCGCGGGCGTCCAGGACGCGTTCCAGATCCCCGGCTTCGTCCCCGAGTACATCCGCGAGCAGTTCTGCGAGGGGCGTGGTCCGTTCCGCTGGGTCGCGCTCAGCGGCGACCCGAAGGACATCGACCGGACCGACGACCTCATCCTCGAGATGTTCGGCCACGACGAGGCGCTCGTCCGCTGGATCACGGCCGCCCGCGAGAAGATCGCCTTCCAGGCGCTGCCGGCGCGGATCTGCTGGCTCGGCTACGGCGAGCGGCAGCGCTTCGCGCTCGCGGTGAACGACCTGATCGCGAGGGGTGAGATCTCGGCTCCGATCGTGTTCGGCCGGGACCATCTCGACACCGGCTCGGTGGCCTCGCCGTACCGCGAGACCGAGGGGATGCTCGACGGCTCGGACGCGATCGCCGACTGGCCGCTCCTGAACGCGATGCTGAGCACCGCGGGTGGGGCGACCTGGGTGTCGATCCACCATGGCGGCGGTGTGGGGATCGGTCGGTCGATCCACGCCGGCCAGGTGACCGTGGCGGACGGGACCCCCGAAGCCGCGAAGCGACTCGAGCGTGTGCTGACGAACGACCCCGGCATCGGCGTCGCCCGTCACGCCGACGCTGGCTACGAGACCGCGCGCCGCGTGGCCGAGGAGCGCGGCGTCGACCTCGGCGGTCCGCGCTGAGGCGGTCGGGCACGCGATTCCCGCCTCGCCGGCCCAGGACAGGCTGCAGGCCGGTGCGGCTGCTCCTGGCTCGCAGCAGGTCTGGGCAACTCGGGCGCTGACCGCCCTCCGGGGGCGGTGGCCGGGCCAGCGCTCGCGGCCGGGAACCGCGCCCGGTGGCTCGTCCCTCGGACGCTTGCGGCGGGTCGGAAGGGCCTTGCGGTCGGCCGTTCCGGCGCAACGATGGGACGTCGGCGCGTCGGGGTCCACCCCGTCCGCAGGTGTCCGGAGCGCGGTCCTGCCGGAGCAGGCTCGGCGCGGACGAGTCGGGACCCGGACCGAAGCTGGATCCGTCGAGATCGGAACGCCGGATCGATGGGGACCGGCTGGTCGGGAATCCGGACTGCGGTCGCGGTTTCGCCGCTGTAGGCGGGGCCTCCGAAGCGTCGATAGAACCGCAGGTGCCCGTCGAGGCGGTGGGATCTCCACTGCCTGGGGCACGAGGTCCAGAGGTCGACAACCGTGAGCCGATTCCGATCCCGCAGTGATCAGGCCGAGCCCGACGTCCTCGGCGAGGACGTCCTCGTCGTCGTCGATCGGGCTGTCGATCCGTATCTGGTCGTGTTCCACGACCCGTCGAGCTTCCGGGCCGAACAATTCCGGGCCCTGCGGAACCAGCTCATCGCGATGAACCCGGACGGGGAGTCGAAGACGCTGATCGTCGCGTCCGCGGTGAAGGGCGAGGGCAAGACCGTGACCGCGATCAACCTCGCGCTCGCGTTCGCCGAGCTGGAGCGGCACCCGATCTGCCTCGTCGACGCCGACCTGCGCGAGCCGTCGGTGGAGGAGTACCTGAACCTCAACCCGGCTCCGGGCCTCAGTGACGTCCTGCTCGATCGCGTGCCGCTGCGCAGCGCAGTGCGGGACTCCGGCATCCGCAACCTCTCGGTCCTGGGCGCGGGCACCCGCCTCGGCGCGCCCTCCGAGGTCCTGTCGGTGCCGCGCATCGAAGGGTTGTTCGGGAGCCTGAAGGAGCGGTTCCGCTACGTGATCATCGACACGCCGCCGGTCCTGCCCGCGACCGACGCCAGCGTGCTGGCCGCGCGTGCGGACGGCACGCTGTTCGCGGTCCGCCTCGAGTACTCGGCGAAGTCGCACACGAAGGAAGCGATCCGCACGGTCCAGGACCTCGGCGCGAACGTGCTCGGCGTGTTCGTCACCGAAGTGCGGGGCTCCGACCCCGACCACGACCCGCGCCTGTCCTACCGGATGCGCACCCACGAGGACTGAACTCCGTCCGCACGGATACCCGTTTGGCCAGCCTGAAGAGCAGCTTGAAGGATGCAGTGCGCCGCCTGGCGTTCAGCACCTCCGTCGACCAGCTCAAGAAGCGTGGGGTCAAGAACGTCAACGTCGTCGGCCTCGATCGCATCGTCCAGCTGATCGAGGAGGCGGTGCACCGGAGCCTGAAGAACCGGCTCCTGGTCGGCGATCGCATGGCCGTCGCCGATGCCACCAAGGAGGAGTTCCTCCGGCTGCTCCGCACCAACGAGGAACTCCAGCAGCACAAGGCCCGCGCCGAGGAGGAGGCCGAGTCCCTGCGCCTCGAGCTGACGCGGCTGCGGCAGGACCTCGCCGCGAAGCTGGCGATGGCCGAAGCCTCTCAGCAAGCGGACTACGTCAAGCAGGACGAGGCGATCCGCGACCTGATCGGAGCGGCGCTGCAGGAAGCGGGCGGCGGCGGCGAAGGCCTCGAGGCCCGTGTCCTCGAGCTCGTCATGCACGTCGTCCAGTCCGAGCGTCGGGTCTCCGAGGCGGCCCAGGAGGCTGCTCGTGACCGCGACGTGTCGCTCCTCCAACGGCGGATCGAGAAGCTCTCCGCGAGCCTCGAGTCGACCGAGAAGCAGCTGCGTGAGGTCTCCTCACGGAAGGACGTGGAGGCCGGGATCGCGTCGGTCTACCGCGAGGTCCAAGGGTTGTCCGACGCGGACAACCAGTTCGGAAAGAAGAAGGAGCTGATGGCCGGCATCTTCGCCGCGAACCTGCAGCTCCAGAAGAAGTCATGACCCTGGGGGATGCCCCCGGGTCGACCTGAGCCACAAGACCCCAGAAGCGAGAGAAGAGCACGATGAGCGACAGCAACGAACCGGAGAAGGTGGAAGGCGCCCCGCAGAAGAGCCACGGCGTCCTCTACATCGGGATGGACCTCGGCACGTCGAGGACGTCGGTCTCGGCCAGCAACGGCGTCCGCGAGACCGTCTACTCGGTCGTTGGCTATCCCAAGGACGTGGTCAGCCAGAAGCTCCTCAAGAAGGACGTGCTGTTCGGCAAGGAGGCGCTCGAGAAGCGCCTGTCGCTGCGGATGTACAAGCCGCTCGAGAAGGGTGTGCTCAAGTACAGCGACGGTGACGACCAGGACCGCTCCGAGGTCGAGAAGGCTGCGCGCGACCTGATCCGCGAAGCCATCCGCCTGGCACAGCCGCGGAAGGACGAGCTGGTCTACGCGGTGATCGGAGCTCCGGCCCAGGCGAGCATCACGAACCGGGAGGCGATCATCGAAGCGGCTCGCGCGACGGTCGACTCGGTGATGCTCTGCAGCGAGCCGTTCGCGGTCGCCTACGGCCTCGACATGCTCGAGGATGCGCTCGTCATCGACATCGGTGCCGGCACGACCGACCTCTGCCGGATGCACGGCACGATGCCGGAGGAATCCGACCAGCTGACTCTCACCTACGCGGGTGACGCGGTCGACCGGAAGCTGACGGAGCTGATCCAGGCGAGCTGCCCGGGCGCCGGGTTCACGCCGCAGATGGTCAAGGACATCAAGGAGCGGCACTCTTTCGTCGGGGCCACGGCCTCGCCCGTCGTCGTCACTCTCCCCGTCGACGGCAAGCCGACGCAGTTCGACATCACTGCGCAGGTCCAGGAAGCCTGTTCGATCCTGGTCGATCCGATCGTCGATGGGCTGCGCAAGCTGATCGCGACGTTCGACCCCGAGTTCCAGCACCGCCTGCGGAACCGCGTGCTGCTCGCCGGCGGCGGTTCGATGATCAAGGGCCTCGACACCGCGATCGAAGAGGCGATGAACCGCGACCTCGGCGGCGGCAAGGTGATCCGCGTCGAGGAGCCGATCTACGGCGGGGCGAACGGGGCGCTGAAGATCGCCCACGACATGCCCGAAGAGTACTGGGAACAGCTGAAGTGAGGCTGGTGGGCGCCCTGGCGGCGCCCAACGGAAGACCCCACGTCGATGAGCTGCGCTGCCGACTCGCCTCAGTGGGGGCGGGTCGCGTTCCCGAAGCCGAACTCGGCGACGAGCAGCTCGCGCAGCCCGTAGAAGTCCTCGATCTCGTAGGAGGGCTTCGTGCGGCCGACGTCGTGGGTGTGTCGGCCCGAGCGACGGTTGTGGACCGTGATCATGCCGACCTCGTTCGCGGGGTCGATGTCATGGGTCGGGTTGTCCCCGACGTACATCGTCCGCTCCGCCTCGAGCCCGAGGTCGCGGAGCACGCGTCGGAAGAGCTTCGGGTTCGGCTTGTTGATGCCGATCTGCTCGGTGAAGTAGATCGCGTTCGGCGTCAGGAACTCGTAGATCCGCAGGCGGATGACCTTCTCGGCCTGCTTGATGCCGAGCCCCGCGGAGATGATGCCGCGCACGAGGTCGTCCCTCTCGTCGAGCCAGCGCAGGATCTCGTAGACGTCGTCGTAGACCTTGAGCTCGCGCCACTTGGTCTCGTGGTAGGCGACGACCCCGGCCGCGACGAGGATCTCCTTGTTCAGCCCTGCACTGGCCGCGGCGGGCAGCCGGCCGATCACCTTGTCGAAGTGTGACCCGTAGTTGCTGCTGAACTCGTTGACGACCTCGCAGAGTTCCTTGAAGCACTCGTCGCGCGTCGTGCGGAGCCCTGCCCCGACCATCGCGTCGACGGCTGCCCGCCGCGCCTTGTCGGCGAACACGGACGTCGAGAACAGCGTGTCATCGATGTCGAAGAAGATCGCGTCGAGGTGGCGCGTCATGGCGATGGGAGAGGGCGGATACGCAAACAGCCCCCGCGCGTGAGCGCAGAGGCTGTCGGAGAGACTATCAGGACTCCCCGCGGGGCGGGGAGTGAGGCTCGGGGAGTCGGTCTCGCGGGTCATTCCCGCGAGGTCTCACTTGCTGGCCATGAAGTCCTTGACGTCGGTGATCGACGCGCGGACCAGGACCATCAGCGAGTAGTTCTCGTCGAGCACGCCTTCCTGCTTGAAGAAGAAGCCGAGCAGCGGGATCTGGCCGAGGACCGGCACCTCCGCACGGCGCTCCTTGGTCAGCACCTCGCGCAGGCCGCCGATCAGGACCGAGCCGCCATCCGGCACGGTGATCGTGGTCGCGAAGGAGCGGACCAGCAGCTGCGGCAGCTGGACGGTGACCGGCTGCGTGGTGCCTGCGAGCGAGGTCGAGAACGTCGGGATCGGACGGACCAGCTCGGCAACCGTAGGCTGCATGTTGAGCGTGATCTTCCGACGGTCGTGGCTGACGGTCGGCTTCACGTCGAGGACGATGCCGTCCTGGATGATGTCGATCTTCGGGTCGGCGATGAACGCCGCCTGGGCCACTTCCACCTCGAAGTCGCGGATGTAGGCCGTCTGGTTGATGATCGAGACGTTGCCGCGGTCGTTGTTGAGGACCGTGACGTTCTGGGCGTTCAGCTCCTGGACGTCTTCGCGCTTCTCGACCGCCTGCAGGATCATCTGCAGCTCGAGGTCATCGAGGTAGACCAGGGCGGCGGTGGCGCCACCGGAGGTCGACAGCGAGCGACCGAGCGCGTTGTTGAAGAAGTTCTCCGTGCGGCCGCGGATGTCGCCATCGCCACCGTCGTTGAAGAAGCCACCCGACGCCGGGTTGCCAGCCGGGTCGGCCGTGCCCGAGTTGTCGAGACCGCGCGACGCGTTGTCGTCGAGGCCGTTGGTGATGTCGTCCAGCTGGGCGACGGTGCCCTTCGCGCCGGAGCCGCCGAGCCCGCGGAAGTCGACGCCGAGCTCCTGGAGGAAGTTCTGACGGATGGTCAGGAACTTGGACTCGATCGTCACGACGGTCGTCGCGAAGCGGCGCAGCTCCTCGAGCACCCGGTCGACGCGCTTCTGCATCTCCGGGTTGGCGTTGACGAGCAGGTAGCCCGACGAAGACTGGTCGATCGTGCCGCCGCCTTCCGCGCCCCAGTAGGTGGGGTCGGTGGCGTCCTGGATGTTCGCGATCAGAGAGTCCAGCTCGACGAAGAACGTCTTGTCCTCGCCTTCGCTGCCGGTCCGCGGCGTGTCGCCGAGGTCCTCACCCGACGGGATGTCACGGATGACCGGGGGCAGGAAGACCGTCTTCGGGAAGATCAGGTCGCGGACATCCTTGTGGTCGAGGAAGTTCGCGCCGCCGGCCTGGGCCTTCGTCGCGATCTGGACGACGCCGTCGCGGACCGTCCAAGACAGCGCTTCGCTGAGCGAGATCAGACGATCGAAGAAGTTCTCCAGCGAGATCGGGGCGGTCACTTCCATGACCAGCGTCAGGCCTTCGCCGTCGATCGTGTCACGCGCGTCCGGCGTGATGACGATCGGGACCTCGTCGAAGCGGGCCTGGAGGCGACGCTTGATCTCGTCGAAGTCGTCCTCCTCCGTGAAGCTCATGTTCTGGAGCTGGAGCTCCGACAGACGCGAGCGGAGGACGGCATCGTCCGGGTTCGCCTGGTGGAAGGTCGCGGCCGGGGTCGTCCGGTTGAGAGCACGCTCCCAGACTTCGGCGTCGACGGCGAGGACGTCGTTCTGCGGGACGCGCAGGTCCTCGGCGGCCTCCTTCACCTGACGGATCCGGCGGCTCATCTCCCGGTAGTAGCTGTCCGAGCGCTGGTCGCGCGCGGCCTTGATCGACGCGTTGTGGAGTTCGCGCGCGACCTGGTTCGCCGGATCGATCTCCATCGCCTGGAAGGCGAGGTCCTGCGAAAGCTTGAACTTGCGGCGCTCGAAGGCCAGCAGGCCGTTCGACAGCAGGCCTTCGACCTGCGCCTCGCGACGGGCGCGGTCAGCGGCCTCGGCAGCCTGACGCTCCGCGGCGGCTTCGCGACGCACCGCGTCGAGCTCCGCCATCTCTGCGGCATCGCGCGTCGACTCTGCGCGGGCCAGCGCCTCGCGGGTGCGCGCTTCGAGGTCACCCCACGACACGTAGCGTCCGAGCTCGATGTGCAGCATCGCGCGCCGGAAGTCTTCGATCGCGCGACCGTAGTTCTTGTCGGCCAGCGCGCGGTTGCCCGAATCGAGCAGCGACGCGACCTCGGCCTTGCGACGTTCCTGGCTGACCTTCTCGAGACGCTCCTGCTCGTCGGCGAAGGACTCGGTGGTGGCGGCAGGCAGACCGAGCTCGGCAGCGATCACGCCGAGCAGACGGACCACACGCTCGTCCTCGGCCGAGATCTCGCGGGCCTTCAGAAGTTCCAGCTGCGCGGCCTCGAGGCCGGACGGCGTGCCGAGGCTGCGGAGACGCTCCGCGTTCTCGATGTACTGCTCGAGGAGGATCGAGCGGCGCTGTGCCTCGATCTGCGGGTCCTGCTTGGGATCCTGGACCGCGTCGGCGATCGCGATCCCGCTGGCGCCATCGACGCCGAGCGATCCGGTCGCGAGGACCGCGGTCTGCGTCCCGTTGGCCTGCGCGTGGACGTCGTCATTGCCAGGGTTCGAACCCGTCTGGGGTCCGGAGCATGACGTCGCGGAGATCAGGAAGGCAGAGATCGAGGCTGCCAGCAGACGGTGATGATCGAACATCATCTTGCCAGGTTGCATCCTGTGGGCGCCCGCGGAGTGCGGTGCTTGACCCGTGAAGTCGAAGCGAGAACACCCTTTCCGTCGTTCGTTTCCGCTCGCGGGAGCGCGCGAAAGCGGTAGAGGACGGCCGGATAGGGGAGGGAACGAGGGCACGGAGAGGGGTTTCCGGGCCCTTGGAGACGGCAGAACCTACCGAGCACGCGTGCGCCACGCCAGTGGGATTTCCGCTTCCGCCGCGTGATGTCGAGGGCTCGTCGGAGGGGCTGGAGGCATGGTGATCCGGTCGGTCGAGGAGCAGTTCTTCGGCGGCCCGGAAATCCGTTTCGAGGGGGCGCGGTCGATAGGCGGGGGGCGGCCAACCGGCCAGGAAATGGGCTCGGGGCGCCGGCCTCCGAGAGTCCGGAATGGGCACCCCGCACGCCGAGCGTGCAACGCCCCTCGCGCGCTCGATCGGGTTTGGCGTCCTCGGGTCCGGGGAGTTCCCGCGACGGAATCGTGGCAACAGGTCTGCCCGGGCGCGCGGTGCGTGCGGTGCCCCCATTCGGTCGTGCGCGAAGTCAGCCGGTGGACGGACCGGAGTCCGCCGCTCGCGGTGCGGAGGGCGACCGTGCGAAGCGCGACCGTGCGGGGGAGCTCCGCCGGGGATCGCTCGTCGCCGGGCCCGACGAGGGCCCGGAGCGCGACCGGTCCGGGAGAGGCTCGCGGGCCACTTCGTCCCCGGTGGGCCGTCGCCGGACCAGCCGCCCGGCTGAGTCCGAGCGGGCCTGGTCCGTGGGCTGCGGGAGCTGACCCTCTCGGTCAGCTCGACCGCTGGCTCGCTTCACTCGAGGCCAGGATCATTCACTCGTGGCCAGGATCACTTGCGGGGGCCGCGGCCACCGCCGAAGTTGATCTCGCTGAAGCCCGCCTTGCTCACCGCGTCGACGGTGGCGGCGACGTCGCCGTAGGTCGTGCCCGAATCAGGCTCGATGACCACGGACATCAGCTTCATCTGGCCCGGGTTGTCCTTGTCGGGCACGCGGCGCGACGGGTCCTGGGCGATCTTCTCGAGGTCGGTGACGAGGCGCTCGATCTCCTGGTAGGGCTTGGGCCCGAGCATCCAGTGGATCTTGTGGCCGAGGACCATGTAGGCGTTCTCGCGCCCGGTCTGCGGGTTGATCAGCTGTCCGCCCCGACGGCGAGGTTCCTTCTGGCCGAAGTCATCCATGACGATCTTCAGCGAGAGCTGCTCGACCGGCTCGGCCTGCGTCGACTGGGAACCCTTGTCCTTGGGAAGGTAGGCCGGGAGCTTCGCTTCCAGCGTTTTGAAGTCGATGCAGAGGAAGAAGATGATCAGGAGGAAGACCGCGTCGATCATCGGCGTCATGTCGGTCTTCGCTTCTTCTTCAGCGTCTTCGAGGTGGCTCATCTCGGTTGGCTCCTTCGGGGTCTGGGCGCCCGGGGTGGGGCGTTCCAGTCCTGTTCGATCGTGGGGGTAGTGGAGTGGAGGCGGTCGCCGAGGGGCTGGTCGGCCGTCAGGCCGGGCCCCTCTGGCAGGGCCGCCGGCTCAGCGGAACGCGTCGGGGCGCTGCTTCTGCTCCTTGTCCTCTTCACTGAGCGCGAGCTCGAGCTTCCAGAACGCAGCCTCGGGCTGCGAGCACGCGGTCATGAAGAGGCCGACCCAGTGCCATTCGGTCCACTTGTCGGCGCGCACGAGGACCGGGTCATCGACCACGGTGACCTTGCGGCCGCCGATGACCTCGTCCTTCTTGTCGGTGACGATCTCCTCCTTCCACTCGATCAGGAGGGTGCGCAGCTTGTCCTTGGCAACCTGCTCCGTCTCACCGTCGACGACCGGGTCGTAGTAGGTGTTCTTGCGGTACACCATGCGGCCGTCCTGGGCGATGTTGATGACCGGACGAACGTCCGGCGGCGCCTCGTCCGGCACCGCGTACTGCGCCTTCGGCAGGATCAGGTCCTCGAGGTCCTTCTGGCTGAGGTCGATCACCAGCACGAAGAAGATCATCAAGAGGAAGACGCAGTCGATCATGGGCGTCATGTCCATGTCGACTTCTTGACTGGCCTTGGAAGATTTCGCCATGGCTCTTCGCTCGCGTGCGAGCGGGCGCGATCGCCCGCTCCTTGATCTGTCTGGGTCCCGTGGGAGGCCGGTAGGGGGGTCTACGGGGCGGCTCGGACGCCGCCCGATCCAACCGCTCGGAACAACGGCGGACGGGAGATCCGGGTTCGGTGTCGCGGATGTGTTCCGCGTTCCAGTCGGGCCCGGATCGGCCGTGCGCGCGTCATCCGCGCTGGGTCCGTCGACCGATCCTCGTGCGGCGCGCGCTCAGCGCTCGGCACACGGGGCCGATCGACGGCAACGAGTCGATCAGGCCGCGGCCTTCGACGCGCGGAAGCGCTCGAAGAGGTCCTCGGCGATCGCGTTCACTTCGATCGTCGTGCGGACGACCTTGTTGCGGAACGTGAAGTAGAACGCACCGGTCGGCAGCGCCACGCACAGACCGAAGATGGTCGTGACGAGCGCCAGCTTGATGCCGCCCGCGAGGATGGCCGGGCTGACCGAGCCGCCCGCGGCCGCGATCGTGCCGAAGGTGACGAACATGCCCGACACGGTGCCGAGGAGGCCCATCATCGGCGCCGAAGCGGCGATCAGCGACAGCCAGCCGATCTTCTGGAAGAGCTTGACGGTCTCTTCCTCTTCCGTCTCGCGGACCGCAGCCTGGATGGTCTCGAACGAGTAGCCGAGCTTGGCGAGGCCAGCCTGGACGATGTTCGTCAGGTAGACCGGCTGGCTCTCGCAGAGGTCCATCGCGTCCTGGAACTTCTCTTCTTCGAACAGGGCTTCCAGCTCGTCGATGACCTCCGGCGGCGCGAGCTTCTCGCGCTTGATCGACACGAAGTTCTCGATGATCAGCGCCACCGAGACGATCGACAGGGCGACGATGATCCAACCGATCAGACCCGCGTTCTCGAACGCCTCGGTGATCGGGTTCGGCGTCTCGACGGCTTCCTGGGCGGAAGCGGCGGTTGCGAACAGGAGCGGGGTGACGACGGGCAGCAGGCCGTGGAACAGGTTCTTGGTCCGGAACATGGAGCTGTTTCGGGGCTTTGGGAGCGGGCGGATCGAGGGGCGGACCCGCCGGAGAGACGGAAGTTCGGAAGCGTGAAGAGTGTGCGCCGGGAGGGCTTCTCGGGAAAGTCCCAGGCCCGCACGGCGCGGAAGAAAATCACCGCCTTCAGCAACCGCGAGCGCTGTCGCGCACGGTCGCAGCCCGGGGCGGCACCGGGCAGGCCGTCGTGCGCTGATCCCGCGCGGCGGCCCTTGGAACGCACGTGGTCGACGACGCAGGACGAGCCACGTCGCGGCGACCACTCGGTCCGCGGTTCGGATCAGTTCTTCGCGGCCTCGGCGGCGAGCGCAGCCCAGCCGGACGTCGCGTACTCGCGGGTCACGGACGCGAAGTAGTCGAGCGCGCGCTGCCGGTAGTTGGACGACTCGTGGTCCGGGCCGAGCGCGATGAGGACCAGGCCCGAGTAGTAGAGGGACTTCGCCGTGACTTCCCCGGCGGTGGGGTCGAGCAGGTTGGCCTCGGCGAGCGCGATCTGCGCGGAGCGCAGGCTCTCGACGTCGACCGGGTCCTTGCCGCGCAGGTAGAGCGCTTCGCCTTCACCGGCGCGCGCCGCCGCGCGGATCGCAGCGTTCGGAGCACGGCTGCTGAGGTCGCGGAAGTAGCGGAGCGCCTCGTCGAACTGACCCTCGCGGACCATCGTCTCGCCGACGCCCACCGAAGCTTCGGCCATCAACGACAGGAGTTCGGAGCTCGGCTGCTCGCCGCCGGCGCTCTGCGCGGCCTGCTGGGCCTGCTGGAACGCGGAGCGTGCGTTCGTCAGGTCGCCCTTGGCGAGGAGCGCGCGTGCGAGCTCGAAGCGGGCGCGAGCTCCCCAGACCGGTGCCCAGCCCTTGGCCAGCGCGTCGTCGGCGAGCTTGCGGAACGTCGCCTCGGCTTCGTCGGCCTTGCCGGCGACCAGCTGCGAGCGACCGAGCGCGTGCGTCGCGTCCGGGACGCGGAAGCCGTCGTCGTTCGCACTGATCCAAGCACCGAGCTTGTCGGCTGCGAACGCGGCCTTCTGCTGGTCGGTGCCCGCAGCGCGTGCGAGCGAGTCGGCCTCGAGGAACTGGCACTCCACCTGGAGCACCGCTCGCTTGGTCTCCTTGGCTCCATCCGCGAACGCCGTCGCGGCTTCGTCGAAGCGACCGTTGCGTGCCGCCGTCCTGCCGAGCAGGAAGCCCTGCGGCGGCTCGCTCCAGTCGATCTCCGCGACCGAGTTGGCGGGCAGGTCGAGGGAGTCACCGCTGCGCGTGTAGCGCACCGTCGTCGACGTCAGCTCGGTGATCTCGACGCCGCGGACGCGGCGGCCGGACGTCGTGACGATCACGTCCTGGACGCGGCCCTGGGCGAGCAGCGACTCGGCGGGCACGGCGGCGAGTACGCCGAGAAGGAAGAGGGGGAACTTCATGGCTGGGTTGATGGGGCCCGGCTCACCGGGCCGTCTCAGTGTGTGTGCTCTTGGGAACGAAGCTTCGGCGCGGCGCGCGCGGTGGAGGCACGGGGCGCCCGACCGCGCGCGGGCGGCCTCAGCGGACCGTCTGGAACAGCTGGTAGATCTCCTCCCCAGCCGGGCCGAGCGCGCGCAGCGCCTGGAACTCGTCGACGCTCTTCGCGAGGTTGAAGTGGATCTCGCGGAGGCGCCCCTTGGCGGCGTCCGTGCGCGCGGCGCGGGTCGCGAACATGAAGCACTCACAATTGAACTGGTACCACTCGAGCGAGTAGTCCTCGACGCCGCGCGAGCGGAGATACTTGCGGTACTCCTCCCAGTGGCGCTGGTAGGCCTCGGCCGGCTGGTCCATGCCCGCGACCTCTTCGAGGCCACCGCGGTTGTTGAACTCGAACCAACCACCCTGGGCGAGGCTCAGGTAGCGCTTGACCGGGTAGTTGTTCGGGTTGGCGGCCGCTGCGGTCTGCAGGATGTCGACCGCGTCGCGGAACTTGCGCTGGCGGAGCAGGGCTTCGCCGAGGCGGGCCGTGACGAACTTCTCGACGTTCTCCTTCTGGTCCTCGGACTCGCCGTAGACCTCGACGATCTTGCGGCCGAACCGCTCGGCGGTCGCCCAGTCCTTCGCGTCGGACGAGATCGTCAGCGTGCTGAACAGCACCGAGTAGTCCGGACGGCTGCCGGCGTTGTCGAGGTAGTCGACGCCGCTGGCGACGGCCTGGCGGCGCGCCGCAGCGAGCCGTTCGATCACAGGAGCGAGGGTCGCCTGGTCGGCGCCCTGCTTGATCAGCGCCTCGTACTCCGTCTCGACCGCCTTCTGCGCGTCGTAGTAGGCCTTGAACACCGCGGTCGCGAGGTTCGGCACGAGGACGCTGTTCGGCTCGAGATTGCGGAGCGTGCGGTAGCTCTCCTCGGACTTCGCGAGGTCACCGAGTTCGATCTGCAGGCGTGCGACGATGTCCCAGGCGTTCGGGACGTAGCCCGCGCCGGCCTCGCCGTGCGTGTCGATGAACGCGCGCAGCTTGGTGATCGTCGGCGTGAAGCGGGTCGGGTCCGGCGCGCCGCCGACACGGCCGACGGCCTCGAGGTAGTCCATGTAGCCGTCGTAGAAGACGACCGAGGCCAGCGCCTGGGCGCGGGTGTCGGCGAGGTCGCGACGATCGCCCGGGATCTGACCCGCGGGCGAGTTGATGAAGTCCCGGTAGGCCTTCACCGCTGCGCGGGCCTTCGCGTGGTCGCCGGCCTGCTGCCAGGCGACGACGATGCGCGCCTGGGCCGGCTCGTAGTAAGGAGTCTCTGCGGGGACCTGGGCGAAGGTCTGCGCGGCCTCGGCGTAATTCTTCTCGTCGAGGAGCCGGCCACCGTCGCGCCAGCGGAGCTTCGCCTCGCTCGCCGCACCACCGACGTCGGCGAGCAGCGTCGTGACGTCGTCCTTCAGCGCGCGGATCTCCGCGTAGTCGCTGTCGGTCGCGTCGCGGAGGAAGCCCGTCCAAGCACGGTCGAGGACATCGCCCGCGTCGGTGACGAGCGCGTCGTCGCCGCCATCACGATACTTGTCCAGGCCGTACTTCGCGGCGAGCGACGCTTCGAGCAGACGGCGCTGCAGGCCGAAGCACTTCGCCATCGACGTCCACGCCTCGAGACCGAACTCGCGCTTCTCGTCGTCGGTCATCGCACCGTAGGCGCGCTTGAAACCACGGATCGCGCGCTCGTAGTCGCGGGCCTGGTAGTCGCCCTTCGCGACCTCGAACAGCAGCGCGCCGGTGACGACCGATCCGCTCGGGATCTCGAGGATCTCCTTGAGCACCGCCTTCGCACGGACGCCGATGATGTCGTTCGGGTGCTCGGCGTTGATCTTCTCCGCGATCGCCAGCGCGGCGGCGACCTTGTCGGCTTCGCCGGTCTCCGAGAGCGCGCGCGCCTCGGTGAGGAAGACCGGGTGGCCGAACGTGGGGTGGGCGATCTCGAAGGGCTCGAGGCCCTCTTCGCCGTACTTCTTCAGGTCGCCGCGGAACGTCTCGACGAAGGCCAGGGTCTTCTCCGAGTCGCCGAGCTCGAACAGCGACTCCGCAGCCTTGTCGTAGGTCTCCTGCAGGAGGTTGAAGATGTACTCCTGCGTGTCGCGCGTCAGGCCGAGTTCGGCGGCCTGGTCGAGCGCGGTGTGGATGCTCTCGATCGTCAGCTCGAAGTCGTCGAACGCCGTCGAGTAGTCGCCGAGGACCTCGCCGATGCGGGACATCTCGAACCAGCCGCGGAGGCCGAGCAGCGTGCCTTCACCGACGTCGAAGATGAACTCCTCGAACGTGTCGCGGGCGATGCGCGACAGCGGCACGCGGTCGCGGGTCGAGGCGCGCGCGGCTTCCCGCTCGAGCATCGCCTTGAACAGCCACGTGATGTAGTAGTCGCGCTGCGCCTCCGAGCCGTTCTCGCGGCGGCGGGAGCCGATCCCGTCCATCACCTTCTGGCACGCGGCGATGCCGTCCTTGTAGACGTCGCTCGCCTGCTCCTCGAGTTCGGCAACCGTCTCCGGGGCTTCGTCACGCGCGAGCGTGATCTCGTCGAGCAGGTAGGCGCCGTACTCGTAGCACGCCTCGATCATCGTCCGGCGCGCGCGGTCCGCGACCGGCTCGTCCGAGTAGCGCTCGATGAACTCGCTGCTCTGCTGGAGGGCGTCCTTGAACAGCGTGCGCCGCTCCTCGCGATTCGGGTGCGAGCGCGCGCCGATCAGGCTGATCTCGATCCCGAGCTGGAAGATCTCCTTGAAGTCGGCGCTGTCCTTGTGGACCGCCTGAAGGCGTTCGACCTCCGACTTCGCAAGGGACGTGAAGTTCAGGCTCGTGGCCAGCTTGCGCACGAACGCAGCGTCCCGGGCAACCCGGGTCTCCTGCGCGGCGAGCGGAACCAGTCCAGTGAGGAGGAAGCCGCTGAGAACACGGCACGCAGTCCTTCTGCTCATCGTCGACCGTTCGAAGGGGTGGGACCGAAGGATCGGACCGTCCGTGGCGCTGCACGGATCGTGGAACGCAAAGCCACGGGAGGGGTTACCGAGGCCGCGCGGGGGAACGGCGGAGCATATCGACGAGTTCAGTGGGATCCAAGCCGCGCAGCGGCTCGGTGTGGTCATCGGACGCGCGCGCGCCGTGGCGCCGCGTCGACCATCCCGATGCGGTGCACGGCGGATGCCCTTGTCAGAGCCCGTAACGCCCGAAGCCTGCGCTCCGGTCTCCGGAACACAGGCTTCGTGGTGGGGGAGCCGAGCGTCACCCGTGCTCGGCTCGATCGCGCGCGGACGAATCAGCGGTTCGTCAGCAGCGTGTCGTAGTCGTCCGGGATCATCATCGGCTCGAACTCTTCGCCGAGCACGATGCGCGCCTTGATCAGGATGATGATCTTCCGGTTCAGCGTGTAGGTGCCCTTCCGGCTGAACAGGAAGCTCAGGATCGGCAGGTCCTTCAGCAGCGGGATGCCCGAGACCATGTTCTGGCGCTCCGCCAGCTTCATGCCGCCGAGCAGGATCGAGCCGCCGTCCGGCATCGTGACCGTCGTCCGCACGCTCTGCAGCGTGACGTTCGGGGTCTGGATCGAGACCGGCTGACCCGCACCGAGCGTCGTCGTGAACGTCGGGATCGGGAACTGCAGCGCCATCACGGTCGGACGCAGTTCCATCGTGATGTAGCGACGGTCCGCGGAGACGACCGGGCGGACGTCGAGGACGACGCCGTCACGGACCACGTCGACGACCGGGTTCGCGACCGCGGCGGCCTGCGCGATTTCGACGTCGAAGTCGCGGATGTAGGACGTGTGGCGCAGCGCCTGCATGTGGGCGCGCGAGTTGTTGTAGACCAGCAGGCGGGGCGCGACGATCTCTTCGCTGCGCTCGTTCTTCTGGACGGCGCGGAGGATGACCTCGAGCTCGACGTCGTCCAGGTAGGCGTACTGGAGGGAGAGGCCGCCCGAGTTGTCGAGACCGTCCGGGCCGCCGCCGAGGACGCGGTCATAGAGGTTCTCGGTCCGACCCATCAGGTCGCCGTCACCACCGTCGTCGAAGAAGACGCCCGGCTCGGTGCCGGAGCCGATCTCGCCCGGCGAGGCCGAGTTGATCTCTTCCGGACGGCCGAAGTCGTCGAAGCGGAGGTTCGAGCGGTTGTTGCCCTCGAGGCCGCGTCCCGGGACGCCTTCCGACGACTGGTCGCCCAGGCCGCGGAAGTCGACGCCGACGTCCTCGAGGAAGCTGTCCTCGACGCGCAGGAAGCGCGCTTCGACGTCGATCTGGATGCCGACCGCGCGGCGGAGGTCGTGCAGCAGCTTCTCGATCTGCGCGTGGACCTCGGCGGTGTGGCGAACCAGCAGAACGCCCGAGTTGTAGCTCATCGTGCCCGGCTCACCGTCCCAGGCGTCGACCGCGATGTTCTCGCGGATCAGGTCCTGGAGGCGGCCTTCTTCGACCACCGTCGGAGCCGGCTCCTCGTCGTCGAAGCCGAAGGCGCCGAGGTCGTCCTCGCCGGGGACCGAGAGCTTCAGCTTCGGGCCGGGCTGGTTCTTGACGCCCTGGACGATGTCGCGGACCTCGTAGGGGACGAGGTAGGTGGTGCCGGTCATCGTCTCGGTCGAGACGAGTTCGACGACGCCGTTGCGGACCGTCCACTTCACGCCGGTCTGGGCGGTGATGACGTCGAGCGCCTGGGCGATCGAGCGGGGGCCGAGGTGGAACTCGACGAGGCGGGTCGCCGACTCGTCCAGTTCGCGGGCCGAACCCGTGACCACGAAGTTCACGCCCGCGGCGTTCGCGTAGTACTTGGCCCAGTCATCGATGCCCGCGTCCGAGAAGTCGTGCGGGATGACCGTGTTCTCGACCGCTTCGCGGACCGCGCGGTCCTCGGCGTTGTCGAGCGACTCGGCGGGGGTGAACTGCAGCGGCTTCCGCTGGCTGACTTCGGCCCAGCGCTCGAGGTCGAAGACGATCGACTCCGTCTGCGGCAGCAGCGAGTGGTTGATGTCGTCCATCGCCTCGGTCCACTGCTGCTTCCAGCGCTGGCGGGCGACTTCGATCTTGTTCTCGTGGTGCGCGCGGCTCGCCAGGTCGTGGAGCGCGAGCGCGTCGGCGTTCTCGGGGTCCAGGGCGATCGCCTGGTCGAGCGCCTGGATCGCCTGGCGGTAGTGGCCGAGCTGGAAGTCGCGGTTGGCCTGGACCATCAGGCGGGCGACCCGCTGCTGGCGCTCGACGCGCTTGCGGCGCTCGGCTTCCTCGAGCTGAGCGGCCGAACGGGCCTTCTCGGCCTCGACCTCGGTCTGCATCGCCATCGCCTGCGCCTGGCGCGCACGGTCGAGCTTGGCGGAGATCTCGCGCTCGAGCGCCGACCCCGGCGTCGAGAACGGGTTGTAGTCCAGGATCAGCAGCGCGCGCTGGTAGTTGTCGATCGAGTCGCCGTAGCGACCGAGGCCGAGTTCGGCGTCGGCCTGCTGCGAGAGCTGGCGGGCGCGGAACTGGTCGCGCTCGAGCGCGATGCGCGCCTGCAGCACCTTGTCGTCGAAGGAGCGCGCAATGCGTGCGGTCTCGTCGCCGAGGACCTCCATCGACGCGAGCATGATCTCGCGCGCTTCCTGGTTCTTGTCGTCGAGCTCGAGGACCTGACCCGACTCGCGGAGCGCGTCCTTGTAGAGCTTCAGTTCGACCGCGCGACGCGCCTTCTTCAGGCCGTCCTCGATCAGGAACTGACGACGCTGATCGGCGACCTTCTGCAGGTCCTGTTCACCCTGAAGACCGGCGACCGCAGCCACCGCCGTCGAGATCGAACCGGCTTCGGCCGCGCCGCGGACTCCCACTCCGACAGAGGGGAGCAGCAGGGTGGCGGTCGAGAGAGCCAGACCGCGGAACAGGATCGGATGGACCATCTTCATGCTGTGTCCTGGAGCGAATGCTGAGTCCTGAAGCGAGGGATCAGGAGTGCGTGGCGATCGGGGTCGGAGGGGTGACAGACCACGGAAAGGCGCCCCACGGGGAGTTCCCGGGGAATCGCGGGCCGGACGGTAGCGGGGTGTTCCGGCAGGGTCAAGGCGAAGAAACGGCTTCGCTGCCCGGGCCGAACCCCCGTTCGGGCCGGGGGGAGGACCCGCTCGGGCTCGCCGGTCCGGCTCAGGATCTCGGGCGCGCGCGGGGGGGCACTTCGGGTCGACCGAGCAGCCGGTTGACCCGCTTGATGTCCTCCCAGGTGTCGGCCTTGGCAGCCTCGTTGCGGAGCAGGTAGGCCGGGTGCCAGGTGGGGACGACCGGGATGCCGTGCAGGTCGAGCTCTCGGCCCCGCAGCTGGCCCATCGACTGGTGCGTGCCGAGGAGGCTGTGGGCGGCGACGCGGCCGAGCACGACGATCACCTCCGGTTCCACCGCCCGGATCTGCGCGTGCAGGAACGGGAGGCAGGCGGCGACCTCGTCCGGCTCCGGGTTGCGGTTGCCCGGGGGGCGGCACTTGTTGACGTTCGCGATGTAGACCTCGTCGCGGCGGAGCCCCATCGCGTTCTCGATGATCCGGGTCAGGAGCCGCCCGGCCGGGCCGACGAAGGGCCGCCCCAGTTCGTCCTCCCGGGCTCCGGGCGCCTCGCCGACGAAGAGCACCCGTGCGTCGCCCGCGCCCTCGCCGAAGACCGTCTGGGTCCGATGATCACAAAGCTTGCACTTGCGGCAAGTTGTGACGAGCCGGTGGAGCGAGTCGAGGTCCTCGGGGAGGTCGAGGCGGTCGAGGTCGACCTCGGGAGGGGTGACCGTCAGCGGCTCCGGTGCAACCCGGGCCGCGGCTCCGGGGTCCGCGGCGACGGAGGGAGCGGCCTGCCCCCGGGGCTCGGAAGCCCGCTCCTGCGGCTCGGTCCGGGCCGGGACCGCGATCGCGCCGGCGGCCTGGACCGGCAGGTCACCGCCGTACGCGTCGTCGGCGTGCCGGATCCAGGCTCGGATGGAGGCGCGGAGGTCCATTCCGTCGGGATGATCGTGGCGACAGGGACTTGCCGCGATCCGGTCAGAAGCCCCAACCCAGCGAGACGATCAGGCGGTGGTCGGCCCGCTCGTTGCCGGGGGACGGCGTGTTGTCGTAGTCGACGATGTACTGGAGTTGGGCGAACATCTGGTCGGTCAGCGAGGTCCGCATCCGGGTGTCGACGCGGAAGTATGTGTCGTAGAGCGTCTCGACGTTCGGATAGAACTCCGCGTCCTGCAGGACCTGGGTGTCCGGCGTCAGGTCCCAGCGCAGCGACAGCGCGAGGCGGGCCGCGGTCGAGTAGCTGTTGTTGCCCGGGCCCGCGTAGCTCCGGTCCTCGTCGACGTAGCTGATCCCGGCCTCGCCCTGGAGCATCAGGTCGGTCTCGTCGATCAGCATGTAGCCGGCGCCCGCACCCGCGGTGGTGCGGAGCTTGAGGTTCGAGAGCCGGTCGTTCTCGGCGGTGCCCTGCGACCACGCGTAGAGGCTGCCCTCCAGGAAGTGGTCGAACTTCAGGCTGCCGAACGTGCGGCGCTGCGCGAGCTCCCAGTCGCCGAGGACGCCGGCGGAGTCGCGGGTCTGCTGCTCGCCGTAGTCCCAGGTCGCGCGCCCGGTGAGACGGTTGTCGTCGGTGCGGCGCACGACCTGGGTCTGCGCGTTCGCGGCGCGGCGCTCGGTGTTGCCCGCGGACAGCACTCCGCCGAGCGCGACGTTGCCGGTCCACTCGATCGGCGGCCGGAACGACACGAGGTCGCCCAGCGCGATCGTGCGCGCCCCGGACGCGGTCTCGATGCGGAGGTTGCCGTCCTCGAGTCCGGCGATGCGGCCCTCGAGCCGCTCGCCGTCCCCGGTCGCCAGGTGGATGGCCTTGTCGCCTTCGATCGACGCGATCTCGCTGGCGCCGATCTGGATCTTGCCGGCGGCAGCCGTGTCGATCGTCGCCTTGCCGTCGGCGATCGACAGCACGGAGCCGGTGATCCGGTCGCCGCTCTTGAGCACGATCGTGCCCGGGTTGGTCTGGGCCGTCGCGACGCCGGACAGGAGCAGGAGCAGCGTCGAAGCGCGGAACAGGGAAGGCATGTCTCGTTCTCGTGCGGGGGGATCGAGAGGCCGACCTGGGAATCCGGGCTCGGCCTGCGGTAAAGACGGGCGGTATCGAGACCCGGATTCCGACGTTCCGTCAATCGAAATCCGCACACCGTGGCGCATGACCCGAGTCCCTGACGACCTGCCCGGACGGCGCGAGTTCCTGTGGATCGCTCTCGCCTGCTTCGTGGTCTTCCTGCCCGCGGTGCTGCGGGCCGACTTCCTGAACTTCGATGACCCGCGCCTCTTCGGCCCGGGCTCGGAGCTCGCAGCGGTGGGCTTCGCGGGGCTCTTCGACCCGACGCGGACCGTGGCCGACGCGTACCTGCCGGTCGCGCACGTGTCGCTCGCGCTCGACCGGGCGGTGTTCGGTGACCGGCCGTTCGGCCCGCACCTGCACTCGCTGCTGCTCCACGTGATCGTCGCTTGTGCGCTGGCCCGGCTGCTCGCCCGGTTCGGGCTCGGGCGGATCGGCGCGACCGTCGGTGCGCTGGTGTTCGCGCTCCACCCGGCCGCCTGCGAGTCGGTGCTCTGGGTCGCGGGGCGCAAGGACCTGCTGTCGGCGCTGTTCTCGATCCTCGCCCTGTCGCTGTTCCTGCGGACGATCCGGGGTGAGGTCCGCGGAACCGTTGGCAAGCTCGCGCTCCTCGCACTCCTCGCGATCTACGCGAAGGGGACCGCCCTCGTGCTCCCGCTCCTGGCCGTGCCGGTGTACGGGTTCGCGCGCGCGGCGGGGGGCGTGGTCCCGGGCGTGCTGCGCACCGCGTGGCTCGCGCTCGCGGTCCCGGTCGGACTCGGCACGATCCACCACGTCAGCGTCGCTGCGGCCGCCGGGACGATGGCCGGGGCGTCGAGTCTCTGGGAGCGGCTCCTCCAGGTGCCCGGGGCGCTCGCGCACTACCTGTCGACCGCGATCTGGCCCGTCGGGCTGAACATCCTCTACCCCGAGGTCGAGACGCTCGAGGCGTTCCGCGAAGCGTTCCTGCCGTCGCTCCTGATCGTCGGCTTCGCGGTCACGCTGGCCGTGTTCGGGTGGCGTCGTCGCGCCGCTCCCGCCGCGGGTCTGCTGTGGTTCGGTCTCGCGCTGCTCCCGTTCAACACGGCCGTGCCCGCGACTTCGATCGCGGCCGCGGACCGCTACCTGTATCTCGCGCTCCCGGGACTCGCCGCTGCGCTGGTCCTGCTGCCGCAGGGTGTGCGCGTCGGCGGGCTCGCCGCGTTCGTCCTCGCGATCCTGACGATGGGGCGGGCGCCCGCGTTCGCGTCCAGCGAGGCGG
>JAQCBR010000130.1 GCA_027621295.1 Planctomycetota bacterium | reverse complement strand
GTTAGGGTTGTTGCCGTCCTCGGCTCCTGCCGTATGGCAGAGCAGGCAGCCGTTGAGGTCCTTGCGGTTGTCGCCGTGCGCGCGCAGCTCGACGTGGCACTGGAAGCAGTTGTCCTGCGCGACGACCTCGCGGAGGTCGATCGCCTCGACGCTGCCGACCAGGAAGTGCGCGACTGTGTTGCCGGTGTCGCGGACGTCGCCGACACCCTCGACCTCGATCACCGAGCGACCTTCGATCCCGATCGTGTAGGTGCCGTCGAGGAGCGGCTGCCCGGCGAGCACGCCGATGTCGAAGCGCCCGGTGTAGTTCAGCGGCTCGAGGTAGGTCTCGGGGAGCGGCGGCAGATCGACGACCCACTGGCCGTCCTCGGGGCCAGCGACGACGTCAGACCGCACGTCGACCGCGCCCTGGACGCGCTGGTAGTTGAAGGTCGGGCCGGACACGTACATCTGGAGCCGGTCCCAGTCGGCCGGATCGATGTCGGCGCCGGACGCGTCCCGGACCGTGAACGTCAGCCGCGGCGCGTCGCCGGCTTCGAAGTTGCCGGTCGGGCCGGTCGCGCCCGCGATGTCGAGAACGTCGACGACGAAGCCGGGCAGCGCCTCGGCCGGACCGATCGGCAGGCGCGGCGTCGTGCCGGAGCGGCCGTCCTTGCCCGGCGCACCGTCGTCCCCGCTGCAGGAGGCGATCATCACGGCGGCGAGCAGGCCCAGTCCGGTCGCGAGCCAGCGCCCGCGCCGCAGGGAATAGGGTCGGATTGCGGTCTTCATGTTCGAGTCCGGTCGACTTCGGGGTTCCGGGAGCCGTGCACGGTCAGACACGGCGACTCTTCGAGCCCGGACCAGGGAGCCGAACGGAGCGAAGACCTGGGTACTTTCCCGGGCCCGAACGACGCGGTCCGCGACCCCGAGCGCGTGGAGGACGGCCAGCGAAGCCGGAGAGCCCGCCCCGAACGCAGCCCCCACGGGCTTCTTGCGTCAAAGTCGCGGGAATCGCGGGGAAGGCCCCGGGCGCATCGCCGCGGCCGGGCGGCCGCAGGTCCGGTCAGCGGGGCATCGCGTCGGCGGAGAGGACCCGGACGCCCTGCTTCCACGCGGCGACGACGCGGACCGCGTCGAGGTCGGTCGTGGCTTCGAGCGGGTCCGCGTCCAGCGCGACGAGATCCGCGAGCTTGCCGGCGACCAGCGTTCCCTTGCGCTTCTCGAGCCGGATCGCCGCCGCTGCTTCGCGGGTCCAGGCCGCCATGGCCACCTCGCGGCCGAGGCCGGCCGCGACCGCGCGCGCGATCGACGCGATCGGGTCTGGCTCCCGACCGGTCGCCGCATCATGGAGCGTGAACCGGACGCCCGGACGCGACGCGCAGGCCACCGCGGTCGCGACCGCATCGGGCCCGAGCGCCAACCAGACGTCTTCGGCTGCGCACCGGTCGAGCAGGGCTCGGTCCACGCCGAGCTCCCCCACCGCGACCGCGACGACCCGCGGGCGCGGTGAAGCGGAAGCCGGCGACGAGGGCGAGGCAGCGGCAACCGCGTCGACGAGCCGCGCCAGCTCCCCGGGCGAACGAACGTGGACCTGGAGGTGCCAGCCTTCCTCGAACGCCCGCTGCACCCGCGCGTCGAGGCCCTCGACCGCGGCCTCGAACGACAGCCCGCCGATCCGGCACGAGCCGATGCAGTCCATGTCCTCGAGCTCTTCGCCGATCGCGTCGATGCCCGACCAGTCGGGGAAGACGATCGCGTCGGCGACGAGACGGAGCTCGTTGGCGACGTCGGTGACGAGCTCGAGCTCGGCCGGGGTGGCCGCGTCCTCGAGCACGGTCAACACGCCGCGCCGAGCGGCGCGCGCCGACGCGGCCTCGACGGCATCCGCTCCGGCTGGCCCCCGCCGCAGCAGCGCACCCGCTGACTCGACGAAGCCGGGCAGGAGCACCCGTCCCTCGAGGTCGACGGTCTCGGTATCGGGACCGACGAGCGCAAGGACCTCGGCAGAGGCGCCGACCGCGACGATCTTCCGGTTGCGCACCGCCAGCGCCTCGGCTGGCGCCGCGCCCTCGACCATCGTCCGCACGACTCCGCCGACGAAGACCAGGTCGGCCGGATCGGGGGCCGGACGGGGTGCCGCGCAGGCGGCGAACGCGGCGACGAGCGGCAGGATGGCGCGCATCGGTGGAAACCTCAGCGCACGACGAAGTTGACGATCTTGCCGGGCACGACGATCTCCTTGACGACCGTCTTGCCCTCGAGCTGGGAAGCGACGGCCGCGCGCGCTGCGGCCAGCACTTCATCCTTCGGCATGTCCTTCGCAACCTGGATCCGCGCGCGCACCTTGCCGAGGACCTGGACCGCGATCTCGACCTCGTCGTCGACGAGGAGCGCCGGATCGACGGTCGGCCACGCCGCGTAGGCGAGCAGCCCCTCACCACCGAGACGCTCGTACAGCTCCTCGGCCATGTGCGGCGCGAACGGCGCGAGCACCTGGACGAAACGCCGGAGCTGGTCAGCGGTCAGCCTGTCGACAGCCTTCGTCGCGTCGTTGACGAAGACCATCATCGCCGCGATCGCGGTGTTGAACGCCATCCGCCCGATGTCGCCGGTCACCTTGTCGATGCAGCGGTGCAGCGCGCGCTCGAGGGCCGGGTCCGTCGGCTTGTCCTCGCCGAGGTGTGCGTGCAGGCGCCCCGCCTCGGCGTCCTCCGGCACGCAGAGGCGCCAGACCCGGCTCAGGAAGCGGTGCACGCCGGGCACGTCCTTCGGGTTCCACGGCTTGGGGTCGGCGAGCGGCCCCATGTACATCTCGTAGAGCCGCAGCGTGTCAGCGCCGTACTCGCGGACGACGTCGTCCGGGTTGACGACGTTGCCGTAGCGCTTCGACATCTTGGTGACGATCTGCTGCAGCGCCTGGCCCGTCTCCTTGTGGCGGTACTTGCCGTCCCCGAGGTCCTCGGCCATCGCCGTCGGCACCGTCGCCCCACGCTCGTCCTGGTAGGCGAACGACAGGATCATCCCCTGGTTGTAGAGCTTCTGGAACGGCTCGTTCACGCCGACCAGACCGAGGTCGTGGAGGACCTTGGTCCAGAAGCGCGAGTACAGCAGGTGCCCGACCGCGTGCTCGGTGCCGCCCACGTAGAGGTCGACCGGAAGCCAGTAGTCACTGGCCGCCTTGCTGCAGAACTCTTCGGTGTTCTTCGGATCGCAGAAGCGGAGGAAGTACCAGGACGACCCGGCCGCGCCCGGCATCGTGTTGATCTCGCGGATGGCCGGCGTGCCGTCGGCCGCCGTCGTCGCCGTCCACTCGACCGCGCGCGACAGCGGCGACTCGGGCGTGCCGTGCGGCGTGAAGTCCTCCATCGCCGGCAGCTCGACCGGCAGCGCATCGTCGCCGACGAGCTCGACCTGGCCGTCCTCGCGGAACAGCACCGGGAAGGGCTCGCCCCAGTAGCGCTGGCGCGAGAACAGCCAGTCACGCATCCGGAACTGGACCTTGGCCGTGCCGCGGTCCCGCGCCGCCAGCCAGTCGATCGTCGCGCGGATCGCGTCCTGCTTGCCGAGCCCGTGCAGGTCGAGGCCGTCGTCGTTGGCCGAGTTGGCGTACGGCGCCTCGACGGTGCAGCAGGCCTTGCCCGCCGCGACCGCGGCGTCGTGCTCCGCGTCGCCGGTGTCCGGCGCGAAGATCGCAGGCACCGGGATGCCGAACTCGGTCGCGAACTCGAAGTCGCGCTCGTCGCCGGCCGGCACCGCCATGATCGCGCCGGTGCCGTAGCTGGCGAGCACGTAGTCGGCGATCCAGACCGGGATCCGCGCGCGCGGGTCGTCGGCCGCGTAGATCGGGTTGAGCGCGTAGCAGCCGGTGAAGACGCCGGTCTTCTCTTTGGCGAGGTCGGTGCGCTCGAGCTCGCTCTTGGCGGCGGCCGTCTTCACGTAGGCGTCGATCGCGGCCTTCTGGTCGGCCGTCGTGATCTGCGCGACGAGCGGATGCTCGGGGGCGAGCACCATGAACGACGCGCCGAACAGCGTGTCGGGCCTGGTCGTGAACACGCGGATCCGCGCGTCGTGGCCGTCGACGTCGAAGTCGATCTCCGCACCCTCGCTGCGTCCGATCCACTCGCGCTGCTGCGTCTTCAGCGACTCGGTCCAGTCGAGACCGTCCAGGTCGCGGAGCAGGCGCTCGGCGTAGGCGGTGATCTTCAGCACCCACTGCCGCAGCGGTCGCCGCTCGCAGGGGTGGTCGCCGCGCTCGCTGCGCCCGCCGACGACCTCGTCGTTCGACAGCACGGTGCCGAGCGCCTCGCACCACCAGACCGGCGCGTTCGACAGGTAGGCGAGACCCTGCTCGTGGAGCTTCTTGAAGATCCACTGGGTCCAGCGGAAGTAGTCCGGGTCGCAGGTGCCGAACTCCCGGTCCCAGTCGTAGCTGAAGCCGAGCGCCTTGAGCTGGCGGCGGAAGTTGTCGACGTTCTCGCGGGTCGTGTCGGCCGGGTGGCGACCGGTCTGGATCGCGTACTGCTCGGCCGGGAGGCCGAACGCGTCCCAGCCCATCGGGTGCAGCACGTTGTGGCCGGTCGCCCGCTTGAAGCGCGAGACGATGTCGGTCGCCGTGTAGCCCTCCGGGTGGCCGACGTGGAGTCCGGCCCCGGACGGGTAGGGGAACATGTCGAGCGCGTAGAACTTCGGCTTCGACGCGTCGAAGTCGGCGTCTCCGGGGTTCGGGGCGCGGAACACGCGGTTCTCGTCCCAGAAGCGCTGCCACTTGGGCTCGATCTCGGACGGACGGTAGGACTGCTTCGGCTCGACCATGGTTTCGTGGGGCGGGCAGGATGGCCGATCGAAGGGGTGGGTTCCACCTTCCGCGCCCCAGTCCGGGGCGTCCCGCACCGGGAGCGCCCGGGTTGGGGCGAGCCTCGGTGCGGACGAGGGTTGGGACCCGTCGCCCGCGGCGCGGGCCCGGGCCTCCGGAGGCGGTAGTCGGCTGTTCCGCTGAGGGGTATCCTTCCTGGACCGTTGCCGCCCCGCGACGCAGCTCCGTTTCCGAAACCATGCATATCTCGATCACCCTCCTGGCCTTGGCGCTGGGGCTCCCCCTTCCGAGCCGAGCACAGGAACCGCTGCAGAGCCCGACCGAGCCGGTCTACGTCCCGGGCGAATACCTGTTCCAGTTCCGCGAGCGGTCGTTCGACCTCGAGGCTTTCCGGGCTGCCGTCTACGGCGGCCGGAGCGCCGCGGACGTCGCCGACATCATCGCCGGCTACGAGGACGCGGTCCGCCAGGACCAGGCCGCCTTCGCCAAGGTCGCCGAGTCGGTCGGGGCCCGGGTCACGCACCAGTGGTGGATCATCAACGGCGCGGCCGTCGCCGACCTGAGCGATGCCGGCCTCGCGACGCTCTCGGCGTTCCCGGGCGTGCTGTCGGTCGAGCGGCAGCAGATGCACTACCCGCTCAACAACACGGCCCGCAACTCGACCCACCACGAGGCCGACCAGGCCAACCTGCGCCGCAACGCGACGGGCGCGCTGATCGACGGCGCCGGCGTCGCCGCCGCTGTGATCGACACCGGGGTCGACGCCCAATACCAGGGCGGCGCGAACCCCCACTCGTCGTTCTACGTGGGCGGCAGCACCGGGAACAACCAGAGCGGCGGGCTCGGCGGCAGCCGGCTGATCGCCGCTCTCGGCACCAGCGGCAACGGCGGCGAGGACCTCAACAGCCACGGCTCCCACGTCGCCGGCTCGATCGCGTCGGGTGCGTCCGGCTACCGCGGCATCGCCCCGGGCGCCAACATCGTCGGGATCAAGATCTCCGGCTCGGGCACTTCGGGTGGGGCCACGTCGACGGCGCTGGTCTCGGCCTGGCAGCTCGTCGCGCAGCGCCGCGTCAGCGACAACATCCGCGTCGCGAACAACTCGTTCTCCGGCTCGCCGAGCCTGACGAGCTCGATCCAGGTCGCGCTCGACAACACCGCGCTCAACGCCGACGTCCTCGCGTGCTGCGCTGCGGGCAACAGCGGCGCCAACACCGCATCGAGCCAGAACACCTGGAACGGCCTCGCCTGCGGCTCGATCAACAAGAACTCGCTGGCGGTGTCGTCGTTCTCGGGCCGCGGCCCGCTCGACAACTTCGGTCGGACCTACCCGGACATCACCGCGGTCGGCGCGAGCGTCCGCTCGACCCAGATCGACGCGACGAGCAGCACGAAGAGCGGCACGTCGATGGCGACCCCGATGGTCGCGGGCGGCAGCGTGCTGGTCCGTCACGCGAACGCCAACCTGACGGCGCTCGAGGCCAAGGCGATCCTCCTGCACACGACCAAGCACACGCAGAACGACCGCAACAACTACGGCCTCGGCGTGATGGACTGTGACGCGGCGGTCGAGTTCGCGCTCAATGGCGACTTCCACACGCTGCAGATGAACTCGTCGACGCGCGTCCAGAACCTGACGTTCTCGGTGCCGACGACCCGTTCGACGTCGCTGACGCTGTCCTGGATGCACCCGGGCGGCGCCGCCTACGACAACGTCGACCTGCGCGTCTACAACGGCACGCAGCTGGTCGCGTCGGACCTCAACACGCAGAACAGCTACGAGCACGTCGACTTCGTCGCGATGGGCGGCGTCCAGTACCGCGCAGAGATCACCTGGGTCGGCAACGCGGTCCGCCCGACGCTCGACGTCGCGGTGATCGGCATCGCCGACACGCCGGTGACCCCGCCGACGCTGACCGCGATCGCGCCGACCGTCACGCAGAACAGCTCGCGGGACACGATCACGCTGTCCGGGACCTTCGACCGCATCGATCGCGTCGACCTGGGCACGTCGGTGGTCACGAGCTTCACGTCGGCGACTCCGACGCAGCTGCAGTTCGACCTGCCGTTCCCAGCACAGATCGGCGCTGCGATCCCGGTCTCGGTCTCGAACTCGGCCGGCACCAGCCAGACGCTGTTCCTGCAGATCGACGGGACCCACCCCGCGCAGATCTCGGGCTCGCCGATCGGCGTCCGCACCGCCCCGTTCGTGATCGGCATCGGCAGCGACGCGCTGTGGTCGACGATCATGATCGTGTCGCCGGACAACCAGCCGAGCGCGATCGCGGGCCTCGTCTCCCTCGACATCGCGAACAACTTCGCGTCGATGTTCGTCGTCGGCAGCACCACGATGGACGCGCTCGGCCGCGGCCAGATGGGTTTCGCGTTCCCGCTCAGCGTGCCGCTCGGCACCTACTACTTCCAGGCGCTCGCGTTCGACCCGACGAGCCTGACGCTGCCGCTCGAATCGTCGAACGTCTATTCGATCCAGCTGGTCTTCTGAGAAACACCAGACGGCCGCGGCGGAGCCCGTGACTCGATCGAGTCGAAGGCTCCGAACGCACGATCGGAGCGGCGGGCACGTCCCGCCGCTCCTGCGTTACCGGCCGACCGAGCCTCGCGCGTAGACTCCCGGCCATGCAGAGAGTCGCCCCGCTCGCCGTGCTCGCAGCGCTCCTGGCCGTCGCATGTTCGACGACCGGCCTCCGCCCGGACGACGTCGAACGCACCCGCTGGGACCTGTCCCGCCTCTACGGCGCGCCGCCGCTGGCCCTCGCCCCGATCACCCTCGTCTTCGAGGAGGGGCAGGTCCTGGGCCACGCCGGCGTGAACCAGTACTTCGCCGGCTTCTCGCTCGACGGGAGCGCGTTCGCCGTCGACTCGATCGGCACCACGCGCCGCAGCGGCCCGCCGGATATCTCCGCGCAGGAGAACGCGTTCCTGAAGGCGCTGCAGACCGCGGCCACCCTGTCGCTCGACGACGACGAGCTCGTCCTCCGGGGCCCGGACGGCTTCGAACTGGCGCGCTTCCGCCGCGGCACCTGAACGGGCCCCATCCTCGATGCACACCCTCAGCGAACGCTCGTTCCACATCGTGATGGCCTCGGTCTGCGCGGTCGCCGTGCTGCTCGAGAACGCGCTGCCACGTTTCCTCCCCGCGTGGAACCCGCCGCACCTGGGCTTCCTGACCTTCGTCGCCGGTCTCGTCTGGATCGCCCGCTACACGTCGTGGCGGGCTGAGCTCCACGACGAGCGCGACCGCACCCTCGAGTCCCGCGTCGAGCGCTTGGAGCAGCTGCAGCGCTCCCTCGAGGACGACCTGCGCGAGCGCTTCCGCCGCCCGCTCTGAGCCCGTCAGGGGTTCCAGTAGCGGAGCACGAACGCCGGCGGCACGTTCCGGACGACCGGACGGCTCCGCTCCGACTGCGCGAACCGGGTTTCCATCGCCGCGCGGAAGCGCTGTGCGGTCTGCATCCGGTAGGCGTGCACGTACTGGAAGGTCCGGAACTCTCCGCCACAGGCGAGGATCTTCCCGGTTCCGTCCACCACCGCGTCCTGGACGGCGCGCGGCAGACTCGCGAACGGCAGCCCGGACACGATCCGACGCGGCGCACCGAGCCCTGCGTCGGCGAGGATCTTCTCGACGTCCGCGACCGAACCATGGTGGAAGTGGAGCCGCGGGAAGTGCAGCGACAGCTTCCGTACGAAGCTCACTTCGAGCTCGATCCCGAGGTACTCGACGCCCTGCGGCAGCACCTCGGCGATCCTCCGTGTGATCGCTCCGGTCCCCGGCCCGTACTCGACGACGAGATCGCCGTGTCCCAGGTCCGACAGGTCACCGACCAGCTCCTGCGCGAGCGCGCGCGACGACGGCAGCACGGCTCCGACCTGACCCGGCTTCGCCAGGAACCGGCCGAAGAAGTGCACGGCATCGCGGATGGGCTTGGGTTCGGTCACTGCGTCGTCCTTCCTCGTGTCGGCGCCCGTCAGAGGACCCCGGTCTCGACGACGATCGGCCCGCGCACCAGCTTCGCCGAGCAGGCGAGGCGGTGGTCCGGGCCGAGCCCCATCCGTTCGATCGTGCCCGTCTCGTGCGGCTCCGGAGCCGACAGCCCATCCACGCCGGAAGCGACGCGGACCGGGTCGGTGCCACACATCCCGCGCGTGCATCCCATCACGATCTCGACGCCGGCGGCTTCGCCGGCCTGGACGAGGGTCGCGCCGGCCCGCACCCATGCGGTGCGGCCTTCCGGCAGGAACGTGATCTCGACGAGGTCGGACAAGGATTTGCAGGCTAACCGCGGCGGCGCGGCCGGGGATTCAGAAGATCGGCAAACGACCGGAGCGCGTCCACTCGCCGCTCTGCGCGCCGGGGCTGTAGCGCAGCCCCTGGAAGTCGACGACGAGCCCCTGCAGCGAAGCTGCGAACGGGATCGGCAGCGGGAACGTCAGCGGGCCGGACGAGCGGCCCGCGCCGATGCCGAGGATCGCGAAGGCCGGGCCGAGGTCGTAGTCGAACGCGATCCCGCCCAGCGTGACCGGCAGTGAACGCTGGCCGAGCAGCACCGCGCCGAGCTCGCTCGAGCTGCACGGCAGGTCGAAGAGGACGACGCCACCGATCTCGGCGCGCGGATGGACGCGGAGTTCGCCGTCGAGGTCCAGCTGGAACGCGCGCGCGTTCTCGCCGGGGTTCGACGCACGCCTCGCGCTGAACACGACCGCGGTGCCGCGGCTGTCCAGGTTGGGCGACCCGGCGTAGCCGAACGCCTCGGCGGTGTAGAGAAGGACCTCACCGCCACCCTCGACCGGGACGATCGCCGGACCCGTGCCGCCGACCCCGTCGACTGCGGCGAGCACCACCCATGCGCCATCAGCGGACACGGTTGGCCGCTGATGGACGAACGCCCAGGTCAGCGGCGTCGCCGTCTGCGAGATCCGGTCGATCCGGAGCAGCTGGAGCGAACCGATCGCGGTCGGCCCCACGAGGACCGCCCGGTCCCCGCCGTCGATCCAGTGCGGCCCCTGAGCGACCACCCCGATCGGGGCCCCGAGCATGTCGGTCGCCCCGGTCCCATCTACGGCCGACCGCATCAGGGAATACGGTGCGAACGGATAAGTGCCCCGCTGCAGATACAGGAGAAAGGAGTCGGTCGGGTCCAGGTCGACGTCGGACAGCTCGTCCTGGCTCGTCAGCAGGTCGACCGGCGCCTGTCCGCCCGACGTGGCCATCCGGAACACGTGGTATTCCTGCGTGCTCGGGTCGAACCGCGTGCCGAGCAGGAAGCCGTTGGTGCTGTCGACGTCCCAGAGCCACACGGACTGCCCGGGCACGACGCCGAGGTTGGTGGCGCCAGCCCCGCTGCGGGACGCGGCGACGACCTGGCTGCCGTCGAGGACGTAGAGCGTCCCGCCCGCGGGCGACCAGAGGAACGGGCCCAGGTTCGTGCTCGTGACCACGACCTGCGCCGCACCCCCGCCGACTCGGTCAACCGTGAGCGTGCCGCCGGCGCGGTAGGCGACGAACTGCCCGTCCGGGCTGATCGACGCGTCCTGGCACGCGACGCTCGTCGTCGACAGATCGAGGAGCGGGCGCTGCTGGGCCGTGGCGCCTGTAGTCACCGTGAGGCCCGCCGCGATCACGGCGGTCACCCAGGCATTTGCGAGGGGCTGGATCGGCGAGGCGGGAGTCAAGCGGGGTTCCTTCACGCGGAGTGCCGGACCCGGAGCAACAGGCCGGAGGGACCGCGGTCCACAAGCGTATCGCTGCCGGCGGGGAGCGCAGGTCCCCCTGGCCCCGGACCGAGACGCACCGAGTTCGTCGCACCGGACTCCCCCTTCGTTTCCCGACTGGCATCCCCTCCTGGGCGTCCTTACAAGAGGCGCCCCGTTCGGCGGTCCCGGCTCGCCATGAGCCGGGCGCGCTCCTCGTCCCCCGACCGATCCGAACCATGCTCCGACCCCTCGCCGGAGGTGGCACGGCCGCCCGCGCACTCGCGCTGGTCGCCGCCTGCGCCGCCTTCTCCCCCCTCCCGGAACTGGCTACCCAAGAGCCGCAGACCGAGACCGGCGAGAATCGCCCGGTCCGGCAGGGTCGCCGCGGCCGTGGCATGGTGTTCATCCGTGCCGGCTTCGTGCACCCGGTGAGCGGCCCCACGATCGAGAACGGCGTGATCGCGATCCGCGGCAACCGCATCGCTGCGGTCGGCAAGGCGGACGAGGTCGAGATCCCCGAGGGGGCGACGGTGATCGACCATCCGGAGGGCCACGTCTACCCGGGCTTCGTCGACGCACTGTCCGCCGCGTATGGCGAAGGGGTGCAGAACGACGGGGAAGTGGACGCCGGCGCCGAGATCCTCGAGGCGCTCGACGCGTTCGACGAGGACTCGGCCGAGCTCGCGCTGCACGGCATCACGACGGCCTACGTGTCCAACCGTTCCGGCGCGATGTGGCGCGGCAAGGGCGCGCTGATCCGTCCCGGCACCGACGGCTTCGCGGAGTTCCCGGACAATGACGGCGTGGCCGTGCACATGCGGCTGACGACCGGCCCCGGCGCGTCGCACCCGCTCCAGCGCATCAAGCAGCTGCAGGGGTTCGGCAAGGAGTTCGAGCAGCTGAAGGGCTACGAGAAGGCCCGCGAGGAGTACGCGGGCAAGCTCGAGGAGTACCAGAAGAAGCTCGAGGAATACCTCGCCTGGAACCGCAAGAAGAACGGCAAGCCCGAGCCCGAGAAGGCGGAGGCCGGCAAGACGGAGGAAGCTGCGAAGCCGGCCGAGGGGACCGAGGAGAAGCCCGCCGAGACGCCGCGCCCGACGCCCGCGGAGGGCGGCGAGCGACGCGGTGGACGCGGCGGCGGTCGCGGTGGTCCGCCGCGACCCGGCA
>JAQCBR010000009.1 GCA_027621295.1 Planctomycetota bacterium | reverse complement strand
CCGCGCGGCGCCGAGCAGACGGTCGCCGAAGGTGTCGAACGGCTCGACCGGGACCCGCGTGACCTGCATCTGCCCCGCCTCTTCGGAGCGCGCGCTCTGCCGCGCGAAGGTCAGGAACTCGCCGTCGGTCGACAGCACCCGGACCGGTCCTCGCTCGACGCAGGAGCAGAGGCGCAGCAGGAAGTCGTGGGTGTTCGGCGAGAACGCGATCGTCGTCGGGTCCGGCAGCCCAAGCACCCGCGCGATGTGCCCCTGCGCCTCCGACAGGACGCTCCCGAACAGCTTCCCCCACTTGTCGTCGGCGCCCTCGGCCGCGTCGAACCACGCCTGCTGCTGCGCAGCCAGGGTCACGTCCGGCCAGTAGTGGTGGCTGTGCGCGGCGAAGTGGAGCTTGCCGGCCGGAGCCGCGGCGAAGAACCGGGAGAAGAGGTGCTTGTGGCTCACGGTGCTTGGGTGCGGATCAGAGCCTGCGGAGCTGGCCGCGGTCGACCTTGCCGAGATGGGTCCGTGGGAGATCGTCGAGGAGCATGACCTGCCGGGGATACTTGTAGGGCTCGAGACGCTCCTTCACCCAGGACTGGAGTTCATCGCCGAGTTCGGGTGAGGCGGTCACCGGGACGACGAAGGCGTGCGGCTTGGTGAGCCCGTCCGCGTCGACGACGCCGACGACCGCGGCTTCCTTCACAGCCGGATGCTCCTCGAGGCATTCCTCGACCTCGCGCGTCGCGAGCCAGCGTCCGGAGACCTTGAGCATGTCGTCGGCCCTGCCGCCGTACGTGAACCAGCCGTCCGCGTCCCGCGTGACGAGGTCTCCCGACACGTACCACTCGCCGCGGAACCCCCACTCGGTCTTCTCGAGCTGCTGCCAGTAGCCGAGCGCGCGCGCCCCGCCGCGGACCCAGAGCCAGCCGGTCTGTCCGTCCTCGACGTCCCGACCGTCCTCGTCGCAGACGCGGACATCGAAGCCCGGCACGACCTTGCCGATCGAGCCGATCCGCACGTCACCCGGCAGGTTGGAGATGAAGATGTGCCACATCTCCGCAGTGCCGAGGCCGTCGAGGAGGTCGATCCCGTAGGCCTCGTTCCAGCGTTCGTGCAGCGCGGGCGGAAGCGCCTCACCCGCCGACGTCGCCAGCCGCAGACAGGACAGGTCCTGGCTCCCGGCCGCCGGACTGTCGAGCAGCTTCTTGATCATCGTCGGCACGTTGACGAGGACCGTCGGTCGGAAGCGGTCGATCAGCTCGAAGATCCGCGCCTCGGTGCAGCGATCGGGAAACAGCACGGCCGACGCACCGACCGAGAACGGGAACAGCAGGTTGATCCCGGTCGCGTAGCCGAAGAAAAGCTTGGGCACCGACAGCGTCACGTCGTCCTCGGACATGCCGAGCGTGCCCTTGCCGTAGCACTCGGTCGTGTAGGCGAACGAACGGTGCGTCTGCACGACCGCCTTCGGCTTGCCGGTGGTCCCGCCCGAGAACAGCCAGATCGCCGCGTCGTCCCGGTGGGTCGGGAAGTTGTCGAACGTGGGCGACGCCGCGTCGCGTCGCGCCTGGAACTCCGGCGCGTCGACGACGAGGACGCTGTCCAGGAACCGGCTCTTGGCCGCGCCCTCGCGGTAGATCGACTCGTGACCCTGCTCGACGAACGCTGCGCGGGCACGTGTGTAGCCGAGGAAGTAGTCGACCTGCTCCGCGTTGAGCTCGGGGTTGAGCATCACGACGACTCCCCCCACCTTGAACACGCCGAACAGCGCCGCCACGTAGGCGAGGCCGTCACGCAGCGCGAGGATCACGCGCTGCTCCGGCAGGACCCCGGCGTCGACCAGCAGGTTCGCATAGCGATTCGCCTCGGCCTGGACCTCCGCGTAGGTCACGGTCCGGTCTTCGAGGTGCAGCGCGACGCGGTCGCCTCGCCCCTCGGCCACCCGCGCGTCGAGGAAGTGGTCGGCGATCTGGAACTCGGCCGGCGCGACGAAGCTCATGCGTCGATAGGTTAGTCGGCTCGAGAACGGAGGCGAACACTCGAACATGGCTGTCCGGCGCTACGACGAAATGACCTGGGAAGAGGTGCGAGACCTCGATCGTGCGCGGACGCTGGCGATCCTGCCGGTCGGGGCGACCGAGGCACACGGCCCGCATCTCCCGCTCTCCACCGACGTTCTGATCTCCGAGGCGATGGCGCGCGCGGGCGCGGAGAGGCTGGCGGAACGGGGCTACGAAGTCGTCATCCTGCCGCCGCTCGCCTACTCGCCGGCCGCATTCGCAAGCGGGTTCGCCGGCACGATCTCGATCTCGAAGGAGACCGCGACCGCGCTGATCGTCGAGGTAGCGCGTGGCCTCGCCGCGCACGGAATTCGGCGCACGGTGATCGCCAACTCCCACTTCGATCCCGCGAACGTGCAGTCGCTCTACGACGCAGTATCGAGCTGCAAGGCCGACGGCGACGCGGAGCTGATCTACCCCGACCTGACGCGACGCCCGTGGGCCCTGCGCCTGACCGATGAGTTCAAGAGCGGCGCCTGCCACGCCGGTCAGTTCGAGGGCTCGGTCGTGCTCGCGGAGCGGCCGGACCTCGTGCGCGAGGAGATCCGCGCCGAGCTCGCGCCGAACCCCGTGTCGCTGTCGACGGCGATTCGCGACGGCAAGCAGAGCTTCGAGGAGGCCGGCGGCGATCGCGCGTACTTCGGCATCCCGGCCGCCGCCACGGCCGCCGAGGGCGAACGCACGATCGCAGAACTGGGGGCGATCCTCGCCGAAGCGGTGCTGGCGGCGATCGAGCCGGAAGCCGAGTCCTGACCCGACCCTCGGCGTGGCGCAGGAGCCGCGCCGCGCGGAGACTCTGGAGCTGATGCACGCCCCTATCCGCGGGATCTGCTCTGCCCTGCTCCTGCCCTGCGGCGCCGGCACGCAGGAACCCATGCCGCCGACCGCTGCGTTCGCACGCGTGTTCGGTGACCACATGGTTCTCCAGCGCGACCGGCCGATCCGCGTGTGGGGCACCGCCGCGCCGGACGCCCGCGTCCACGTCTTCTTCGCCGAAGCCTCCGTCGAGGGGCGCGCGGGCGGAGACGGTCGCTTCGCGCTCGAGCTGCCGCCGATGCCCGCGAGCGCGGATCCCCGAGACCTGGTCCTACGCGTCGACGGTGGCACCGACCGTCGTCTGGAGGACGTCTTGGTCGGCGACGTCTGGCTGTGCAGCGGCCAGTCGAACATGGCGTTCGGGCTCCACGGCTGCGACGCGGCCGAGGACATCCGCAGCGCCACCGACGGACTGATCCGCTACCGGTCGTACTGGGAGGAGTTCGCGGCGACGCCGCGCGAGGACGTGTCCGGCGGCGAGTGGCGGGTCTGCGGTCCGGACACGGTCGGCGACTGCACGGCCGTCGGCTATCACTTCGCGCGACGCGTGCGCGCCGAGGTCGACGTCCCGATCGGCATCCTGACCTGCGCGGTCGGCGGCACCGAGATCGAGTGCTGGATGGCCCCCGAAGCCGTCCGCGGTTTTCCGGCCAACGCTGACGTCGGCACGCGCCTGGACGCCGCGCTCGCGTCGCACCAGGAACGCCTACGCGCGGCGCTGCCCGACGTGGAGGCCTGGGCCGAGTCCGCACGGCGGGCCGAACGGCTCGGGCTGCCGCTGCCGAATCCGCCGATGCTCCCGCCCCACCCCAACGAGGACCGGCAGAACTGGCACCGGACGCACTCGCTGTTCCACGGCATGGTCCACCCGCTACTGCGCTTCCCGGTCCGCGGCGTGCTCTGGTACCAGGGCGAGAACAACGGGCACGAGGAGCAGACCTACGAGGACAAGTTCCGCGCGATGGTGACGACCTGGCGCCGACGCATGGGCACGGACGTCCCGTTCTACTGGGCGCAGCTCACGAGCTTCGGAGAGCCGACCGACGACCCTTCGGGCGGTCACGGCTGGCAGTCGTGCCGCATGGCGCAGCTCAGCTGCCTCGACCTGCCGCGGTCCGGCATGGCGGTCACGTTCGACGTCGGGGACGCAGTCGACATCCATCCGAAGGACAAGAGGACGGTCGGAGAGCGACTCGCGCTCTGGGCGCTCGCGCGCGAGTACGGCGCGGACGTCGAGCCGAGCGGACCGCTGTTCCGAAGGATCGACGTCGAGGGCAACCTGGTCCGCGTGCGCTTCGACCACGCGGGGTCGGGGCTGCAGATCGAAGCCCGCGGCGACGGGGAACGCCTCCGGGGCTTCGCGGTCGCCGGCGCCGATCGTCGCTGGTCCTGGGCGGACGCGACGATCGAGGGCGACACCGTCGTCGTTCGATCCGACGCCGTGGACCAGCCGGTCGCCGTCCGCTACGCGTTCACGCAGAACCCGCTGGGTGCGAACCTGTTCGGCAGGAACGGCCTGCCCGCTTCTCCGTTCCGGTCCGACGACTGGTAGCGCGACAGCCGGCGGCTCAACGACGCGGATCCGCGCCGGCGCGGAATGCGCTCAGCGCGCGCAGCAGCCCGTCCCGTTCGGCCGGACGCGAGGCGGAGATGTCCGTCGACTCGGCGGGATCGGCGGCGAGGTCGAACAGCCCGACCGGCACCAAATCCTGCTTCTCGACGCGCGCCACGAGCTTGAGGTCCCCGTCGATCCACGCCGCCTGGTTGCCGCTGAGGAAGCCGATCGGCTTCGATCGCCGCGCCTCCCGCCCGGACCAGAGCGCGTCGAACACGGGCTCGAGGTCCTCGCCGTCGAGATCGTCGAGGCCCGGGACGTCGAGCCCCGCCCAACCCGCGATCGTCGGCAGGTAGTCGGCGGTCGAGGCCGGGACGTCGCAGACCGTCCCCGCGGGCACGCGGCGGGGCCACGTGAGGATTCCCGGGACGCGCGTACCGCCCTCGAACAGGCTGCGCTTCCGGCCGCGCAGCCCACCGGTCGAGCCCGGCGCCTGACCGTCACGACCCTCGGGACCGTTGTCCGAGCAGAACCAGAGGATCGTGTCGTCCGCGACCCCGACCTCGTCGATCACCGCGCGGATCCGACCGACCTCGCGGTCCAGCGCGCGGATGCACCCGTAGTAGGCTTGGGTCTCCTCGTCGAGGTCCGCGAACGGCGCGCGATCCTCGGCGCTGGCGACGACCGGGAGGTGCGGCGCGTGGAACCAGACGACCGCGAGGAACGGCTCCTCCGCCGCTGCGCACGCCCGGACGAACGGCTCGACGCGGTCCACGATCACGCGGGAGTCATCGCCATCGAGACCGTCTTCGACGAGGGCGCCGGTCTGGTCCCAGTAGTGCGTGCCGTACGGCTCACGCGTTCCCGGCGCCCACATCGGATCGAAGGTCGGCACCTTCGCCTCGGTCGAGAAGCAGACGTCGAAACCCCGCTGCCACGGCGGCGCGAAGTGCTCTGCGCCGCGCGGCCCCCCGCGATTGGATTCGACGATCTCGGTCGTCAGCGTGCCGAGGTGCCACTTGCCGAAGTGACCGGTCCGGTAGCCGGCGGCCCCGAGCGCACCCTGCAGCGTGGCGATGTCGGCGGGCAGGTGCCCGGCGTTCGCGTTGCGGACGCCGATGCGGAACGGATGGAGCCCGGTCAGGCACGCGGCGCGGGTCGGCGAGCAGACCGGCGCGGACGCGTGGAACCGTGTGAACCGCAGCCCGTCTGCCGCCAAGCGATCGAGGTGCGGCGACTCGATGCGCGGGTGACCCTGGACGCCCAGGTCGCCGTAGCCGAGGTCGTCCGCCATCAGCAGGATCACGTTGGGGCGGACCAGCGGCTGCGGAGACGCTGTGTCCGGCAGCGGCGCGTACGAAGGCGACGCGTCACGGGCCGGATGGGTTCGCGCAACCGCGAGGAGCCGTTCGCGGGCCGCGACGTGCTCGGGCTCGGTCGACGCGACGAGGTTGGTCCCCTCCCCTGGATCGTCGGCGAGGTCATGGAGTGCGATCGCCTCGCGCGCCGATGCGACCAGCTTGTAGCGCGCGTCGCGCACCCCTCGATCGGCCCAGGGCCAGGTCGGGTGCACGCCATCGGGCGCCAGCACCGCGACCCCTCCACCCATCGTCAGCGCGTGCGTGCGGACCGAGTCCGTCTCACCGCGCCAGACCGGCCCCTGGTCGACGCCGTCGAGCGTCCAGCGATCGGGCGCTTCGACGCCGGCAAGACCGAGCAGAGTCGGGAACACGTCCGTCGTGTCGAAGAGCGCGCCGGTCACGGCATCCGCCGCCACCGTCTCCGGCCACCGCACGACGAGCGGAGTGTGGACGCCGTTCTCGGTGAGCAGACCCTTGCCGCCGCGCACCTCGCGACCGGCCATCCGTGCACGGACGCCGCGCTCGGTGCCGTTGTCGCCGGTGAACACGAAGCACGTGTCCTCGGCCAGCCCCAGCCGATCGATCGCGTCCACCAGCCGCCCGACGTTGCCGTCGACGTGACGCACCATCGCGCGGAACTTGTCGCGGCGCGGAGCGTCCGCGTCAGTGCCGGGAGGCGCGGTCAGCGGCCCGTGCGGGAGCACCATCGGGTAGTAGAGGAGGAACGGCTCGTCGCGGTGCTGCTCCGCGAACCGAACCAGGAAGTCGCAGAACACGTCCGGACCGAACGCTCCCTCGCGAGTCGCCGCGACGCCGCTCTCACGGACGTAGGGATCGTGGTAGCGGCGGTCGCTCGGCGGATTGCCGTCCTCGTAGCCGGTCCACACGCACGACGCCTCGAAGCCGTGCCGCGCCAGGTCGTCAGGCTCCTCCCGGAAGTCGTCGATCTGCCACTTCCCGGCGACCGCCGTCCGGTAGCCCGCATCGCGCAGCACGCGCGCGAAGGTCTCGTGGCGACCGGCATCGAAATGGACACCCCCACCCCATCGGGGCACGTCCCAGTGGTTCACCCAGCCGTGACGGAACGGATACTGCCCGGTCAGCAGGGTCACGCGCGTCGGCGTGCACTTCGGCATCGACCAGGCCTGCGCGTAGCGGAGCCCTTCGGCCGCGAGCCGGTCGATCCGGGGCGTCTCGGCCTCCTCTCCCCCGTAGCAGCCGATCCACTCCGGCCCGAGGTCGTCAGCGAGGACGAAAACGAAGTTCGGTCGGCGGCCCGCGGCTCGGTCCTGCGCCTGGGCCGGGGAGACACCCCCCCAGACGAGCGCGGCGAGGCCGAGAGCGGGAAGAGCGAGGGCGTAGCGGATCACCCGAGCAGCGTGCGCACGCCCCATCGCCGAGCCAAGCCCGGCCCCAGAACCTCGATGTCATCGCCGTCATGGGGCGCGGCACGGGCCGGCGAAGGCCGGGCGGCCGGGTTCCCCCCGTCGCACCGGCGTCCCGGTTCGAGGCCCGGGCGCTGGCGTACCGCGAACGTAAATGTAATGTCTCTGCGATGTCTCAAACATGTCTCGCGCCGGTACGGTCCTCGACCATGCGGGTCCTCGTCGCCGAAGCCGACCTCCAGGTCGCTGCGCTCATGCGGCGCAGCCTCGAGGCCGCCGGATTCTCGGTGGACCTGTGTTCCTCCGGCGCGGAGGCCACCAAGTACGTGAACCAGGGCGGCTACGACGCGCTCGTCCTCGACGCGTCGCTGCCCGACCGCGACGGGCTGTCGGTCCTGACCCAGCTCCGCGCGAGCGCGCAGGCGATTCCCGTCGTGCTCCTGTCGCGGACCGACTCGCCGCGCGACCGGGCGCGCCAGCTGGAGCTGGGCGCCGACGACTCGCTGAGCCGCCCGTTCGACCTGACCGAGCTGATCGCCCGCATCCATGCGGTGCTCCGCCGCGCCCGCGGTGAGATCAATCCGAACGTGCTGCGCGTCGGCGAACTGTCGCTCGACCTCGTGCGCCGCGAGGTCCGCCGCCTCGACGAGTCCGTCGAGCTCACGAACCGCGAGTTCTCGCTGCTCGCCTGCCTGATGCGCAACCCGGGCGAAGTCCTGAGCCGCCCGCAGCTCTGCGCCGAGGTCTGGAACTTCCACCACGACCCCGGCACCAACGTCGTCGACGTCTGCGTCCAGCGCGTCCGTCGCAAGATCGAGTTCCCTGGCCAAGCCCCGCTGATCGAGACCGTGCGCGGCATCGGCTACCGGCTCCGCGTGGGCTGAGCGAGGGAGCCGGGAGCTTCCAGGGTGCTATGGTGCGGGAGCGGTCCCTCCGACCGCCCACCCGCCACGACCTCCCGATGCGCGTCGCCGCCTACGTCTACAACGGCTGGCATCCGATCGCCGAGCGGGACGAGGCGTTCCACCCCGGCTTCACGGAATGGGAGCTGGTCCGGGACTGCCGGCCGCGGTTCGAGGGGCACGCGCAGCCGCGGGTGCCGACGCTCGGGACCTACGACGATCGGGACCCGAGCGAGGTCGGGCGCAGGATCCAGCTCGCGCTGGACCACGGCGTCGACGCGTTCGTCCACGGCGTGTTCTGGTGCCGGGGCAAGCGCGTGTTCGAGGAGGGACTCGACCGTGGGTTCCTCGGATCGGCCCCGGGTCGGACCGCTCCGTTCGCGGTGATGTGGGCGAACCGGATGCCGCGGCGCGTGCTGCCGGTCCGGCGGGCGGATGTGCCCGTCCTCGACCCGAGCCGCTTCGTCGACACCGACGTGGACGACTTCGTCGCGTTCGTGCGGATGTTGGCCGAGCGCTACTTCGTGCGGCCGAACTACGTGACGGTCGAGGGGCGGAGCTACCTGTCGATCTTCGACTCGACGTTCTTCGTCCGTGAGCTCGGCGTGGACGGCGCGCGGCGAGCGATCGACACCGCCCGCCGATGGCTGCGCGCCCACGGCCACCGCGACATCCACCTCGCCGCGATCGAGCCGAACGCCGACACGCTGCCGCTGGTCGCCGAACTCGGCTTCGACAGTGTCACCCACTACGTGTTCCTGCCGGACTGGAAGGGCCCGTTCCTGCAGGACTACCGGACCCTCGCAGAACAGCGGGCAGCGGAGTGGGTCGGCTTCGCCGAGAAGTCCGGGCTGCCCTACATGCCCTCGGTCGCGCCGGGCTGGGACGCGTCGCCGCGTGGCGCAGACTTCGGGGAAGCACGCCCCGACAAGTATCCGTGGTCCCCGGTCGTCGTCGGTGAGACGCCCGAACTCTTCGGCGAGGCGCTCCAGCGCGCGCTCCGGTTCCGGTCACCGCACGCCGTCGAGGACCCGCTCGTGATGATCGCCTCGCTCAACGAGTGGAGCGAGGGGCACTACCTCGAGCCGGACGAGCGCTTCGGGACCGGGATGCTCGAGGCCGTCCGGAGCAAGCGCTGACGGACACAAGGGTGTCCACGCACGGCGATCGACGCATCAGAAGCACGGAACGACGACGTCGATGCCCCACATGCCGAGCGCGACGTGGCCGCCCACGGAGTCGAACACCACGCCGAGGTCATCCGCACGCCGCGCGCCGGGAGTCAGGCGATGCAACCGGGCGCGCATCGGACCGAACGTCACGTCCGTGAAGTAGAGACCGCCGTTCTGGTCGAACGACAGCCCGCTCGGATGCGAGAGGCCACCGACCAGCGTCTGCCGCGTGCCGGTGGCCGTGTCGAACGCATCGATGCTGCCCGGATAGGTCCTGCCGGCGCCGTCGAACCGAGTGGGCAGGTTGAAGACCACCCGGCTGCCGTCGACCGCCACGTCGAAGCCCCAGCCCCCGACCACCGAGTGCACGCTCGCGGCGGGGATCGCCTCGACGACGAAGCTGTCGGTGCCGTCGACGGCGAGGCGCCGGACGACGAACCGGCGCGGGTTCTCCTCGAGCACGCCGTAGAACAGGTCGCCGTTCGCCGCGCGCGCGAGGCCGGACGGATTGCCCGCGACGGTGCGGACAACCGTGACCGCCCCGGTCGCCGGATCGACGGTCCGGATCGAGCCAGGGGTCCGCAGCTGGTGGTTCGCGCCGAAGACCTGCGGGTGCGTGAACGCGAGGCGGTCCCCGAGCCAGAGCAGGTCGAAGCCGTTGCCGCCGAACGCGTACGCACCGCCGGTGACGTCGACGACCACGCCGAGGCTCCGCTCGCTCCCGTCGACCGCGCGTTCGAACAGCCCGATCCGGTAGGGCTGGGTCGACACCTCTCGGCCGAACCACGTCCGACCCTGCCCGTCGAACGCGAGGCCGACCGGTGTCGTGGTCGCGTCCGACAGCGGGCTGCTGCGCCCCGTGCGATCGAGCTGCACGAGACATCCCGGCTGCCCTCCGATCACGTCGGGCCGCGTGACGACGACCGAGTCGGAAGCGGCGACCAGCTCGCCGGGACCGCTGAGCACGAACCCGTCGGGAGCGCGCGGGTCGAGCACCAGGGCCTGGGTGGTCAGCACGCCGTCTCCCGGGAGGATCCAGCCGGAGGCCATCGGTCGCGCCGAGACCATCGGCATCGCGATCACGTCCTGCCACGGCAGGTTGAGGAGCTGCCCTCCAGGAGTGCCGAGGGCGCCGTGCCCCGCAGGCACCGGCGCGCCCACCGCGACGAGCATGACCAGCGGACGGTTCCAGAGGTCCGGTGCGAGATCGACTGCGACCCGGAACGGCTGGCAGGGCCCCCGGAGCGCGCTCGACGGCACCGAGTGACCTCCGATCTGCCCCTCGACCCGGAGTCGAGCGCGACCGTTCGGCTGGAACTGCGCGGCCAGAGGCAGCGCGAGACCGAGGGCGAGGAGGACGGTGCGGGCTGTGGGCATCGGCATGGCGGTCGCGGCGAGGAGGGCTCGTCCGGGGACGCCCGCACCCTTCGCGGCGACCCGGGCTCGGGATGCGCCCACCCTCGCGACGTCCTCCCCATGCGCGCGCACGTCTCCGGCGCGCGCCGGCTCCCGGGTGTGGGCGATGACGGACTCGAACCGCCGACATCCTGCTTGTAAGGCAGGCGCTCTAACCAACTGAGCTAATCGCCCGGGGCCGCGCATTCTGCGAGCGGCGGTCGCCGCCGACAAGAGCGGTCCGCGTGGGCACCGGATCGGGAGCGAGACCCCGATCGAGGACGTCCGCGGCAGAGCCGCGAGCCAGCCGCTGTCCCAGACTCGCAACGATTCGAACGATGCTGTGCGACGGCTTGCCGAATCGCTGTCCACGAGGCACAGTCCTTCGTGCCCGCCCGCACGACAGCCCCCACTGTCCGCACGACCGTCACGCGCATGATCCTTCCGCAGACGGCCATCTACGCGTTGCGCGCGATGGCTTCCCTCGCCAACCTCGGGCCGGGCGAGTCCCTCCGCAGCCAGGAGCTAGCGCTCCGTGCACACCTTCCCGCGCACTACGTGTCGAAGGTGATGAGGCGCCTCGTCGTCGCCAAGCTCGTCTCTTCCCAGAAGGGACACGGCGGCGGCTTCCGGCTCTCGAAGGCCCCCTCGGCGATCACGTTCTCCCAGATCCTCCAGGCCGTCGACGTCGAGCTCGACCAGGGCCGCTGCATCCTCGACAGCGGTGAATGCGCCCACCAGGAGCCCTGCGTGCTCCACGACAGCTGGAGCCGACTCCACGAGGCGATCCACGCCTGGGCGAACACATCGACACTCAGCGACATGCGGCGCGCGCCGGCGATGGTCGCGGCCGCGATCGCGCCACCCGCGGAATCGCTGGTGGACATGCCGCCGGTCGAGCCCGCGGTGCCGACGCATCCGCCGACCGAGCTGGACTGAGCCCGGGGGGCGGAACGCGTCGAGCGGCCTCTCGCACGGGCGCTCGATCGCGGGACGCCTCTCGTCAGAAGACGACGTTGCCCTGCGCGTAGAAGAAGTGCGCGAGGTCGTCGCCGCCCAGCGAATCCTCGACGCCCGGGCCCGGGAAGTAGATCCCGTAGCCGAGCTGCAGAGCGGTCTTCGCCGCGCCGGTGTCGAAGCGCACCGTGTAGATCGCGTCGATCTCGTAGCCGAGATCGCGATCGATGCCGACCCCGCCGTCGGACAGCTTGCCGACCGGGCCGACGACCCTGTCGGACGCCTCGTTCGCGCGGAACGAGTGGAACTGGATCTGCGCGTCGGAGCGCGAGTCCACTTCCATCCCGGCCGAGAACGACGCGTGGACCAGGTTGTCGAGGAACACGAAGTCCATGATCCCGAGGATGCCGTGTCCGGTCGGATACAGCGTGTCGAAGCGCTCGTTGTCGGCGGTGTCCGGGTCGTCACCCGAACCCGCGTCGAAGTCCCCGCGAATCCACGCCTCGTCGGCCTCGCCGAGGAAGAGCTTCGCGTGCGCGTGCAGTCCGTAGGTGTCGAAGATCGGGATGTCCGCGCCGACGTCTTCGCCGACCTGCGTCACGGCTTCGGCCTCGACCTCGACCGCCCCGAACCTCTGCAGGTAGCGCCCGCCGATCGACAGACGATTCTCGACCCCGCCGAGACCGACCTTGTCGTCGTGCCGGTGGAACACGTAGAGCTCGGCGACGCCGCCGTCGAGCTGGTGGATTCCGTAGACGCCGCCGAAGTACGCGTCCTCCTCGAAGTCCCGCTCCGGCGTCTCCCGGATCTGCGTGACGAACGCGTCCACCTGGTAGGCGCCTTCCTTCGCCCAGCGCTGGCGCAGGCCGTCGAAGGACCGACCCTGGTTCGCCCAATCGAGCGCGCCGAGGAAGCGCTGAGCGCCGTAGGACAGGATCTGACGACCCGCGCGAAGCTCGCCGCCGAGCAGCGTCACGTCACGGACGTCGACGAACGCCTGATGGAAGTCGAGACCGGGCGAGTCGACCGAGGTGACCGTGTACTGGCCATCCGGTCCGGTCTCCGAACCGAACGCGCGCGCATCCTGGAGCTGCGCGAAGACCCGGAGGTCGTCCCCCAGGTCGAAGTCGAGGTCCAGCCGGAGGCGCTGCACGAAGAAGTCGTCGCTGCGCGTCTTGTCGCTGTCGAAGTCGTAGTTGTAGCGGTTCTCGTAGCGGAGCCGGTACTGCCCACCGATCTTCAGGCTGCGTACCCCGGGCAGCGAGATCTGCGGTGCATTGACCACCTCCTGGGCCTCCTGGGCGCCCAGACCAGCGGAGATCGAGAGAACGAGGGACAGAGCGACGACGCGCGGCGAGATCGGTGCTCGGGACATGCAGTGCCTGGAGAACTCGGAGGAGGAAACCCGAGCAAGCAGACCGGGAAGTCTCCCGGACGACCACAGGCAATCCGGAGCCAGGCGCTACCTGCGGGTCCCGCGACCCGCAGGTTCCACGCCGACGCGGCACACGTAGAGCTGTTCGCGGAGCACACGACGTTCACCCGCAGACTCGAGGAACGACTCCACTCTCTCGTCGCGGGGCGCGCCCTCGACGCGCGCGGTCCAAAGCACGAGTCGGGCACCGCCGCGCGCACCCAGCACGACCTGGTCCGCCTACCGACGCGCGACGCGAGAACCGAGCGCCGCGTAGTGCTCCGCGGCCCGCGTCAGGTCCGCGACGACGAGCACCCTCTCGTCGGGCCCGACGTCCGTGGGGCGGACGGCGGCGTGCGCGGCGGCCGAGAGCGACAGGGCCAGCGCCCGGACCCACATCAGCGGGGCGTCCCGTCCTTGCCGCCGTCCTTCGTCTCCTTCGACGCGCCGTCCACCGGCCACGCGAGGTCCGCAGGCATCACGCCCTGCTTGTGCTTGCCGAAGCCGAACTTCGAGGGCTCGAACGGGCCGACGCAGGCGACGTCGAGATCCGGCTCGATCGCGTCCTCCATGCCGAGCGCCCACAGGCTCGCGTTGACGAGGAGCCGGCGGGTGCCCGCGTGCGCGAAGGCTTCGGCCGCACCGAGAGTCGTCGAGAAGACGCGCTGGGTCTCACCATTCGGCGCGGTGACCGAGCGGGTCCACGCGACCGGCATCATCGGCTCGTTGGGATGGAACACCTTGCCGTCCTTCAACGTGCGCGCACCCGCGGCCTCGTCGGACGGGTCCATGCCGGCCAGCACCTCGCCGTTCAGGAGCGTCTTCGCATCCTCGGGGAGCGGCAGTCGGATCGTGTAGACGTCCGAAGGATCCCAGACCGAGCCCGCCTCGAAGCCGCGCAGGATCGGGTGCTCGGCCGCGCCGTCGGCGACGACGCCGCGCGTCGACTGCCAGCCGTGACCGCCGTGGTGCGCGACCCAGGTCTCACCGAGGACCTGCTGGCCGAAGCCGCCTTTCCACTCCGGGTTGCGCCACGAGTAGCGGCGGAACTTGCGGCCGTCCGGGATGTCGAACGCGTGCGTCGCGGTCCGCAGCCCGATCACCGGGCGACCCGACTCGACGTAGCGCACGAAGTGCTCCATCTCCTCGTCGGGCAGATCGCGGAACCGCGTGAAGACCACCATCAGGTCCGCGTCGTCGAGGGCGGCGAGACCCGGCACGTTCTTCTGGTTGCCGGGATCGATCGCGCCGGACTCCGGATCGATCGCGAACAGGACCGTGCACGTGAAGCCGTGCCGGAACGCGAGGATGCGCGCGAGCTGCGGCATGCACTCCTCGGACCGATACTCCTCGTCGCCGGTCACGAAGACGATGTGCTTGCCGGCCCCGATGCCCTCCGTTCCGCGGTAGACGACCTGCGTCGCCGGTGCGTCCTGGGCTTGGAGCGGAAGGGCGGAGATCGCGGCGGCGAGGGCCGTCGCGCCGGTCAGCAGGGAGAGGCGCATGGCCGGGACGATACCCGAACCCCGTGAGCCACAGCGCGCCCGAGAGCGTCGATCAGAAGAACCCGAAGAGCCGCGGGCAGCCGGCCTCGCACGGCTGCGCGATCAGGACCGGCTGCCAGTAGGTAGGCAGCGCACGGGCCTGCACGGGCACCGGCAGGAAGCCGAGCCAGCGCCCGTCCGGACCGATCTGGCCGGAGATCGCCGCGAAGACGGGTGGCCTGAGCCACAGCCCCCCGCCGCAGAGCGGGATCGGGAACGGAGTCTCGAGCGTGCCGTCGACGCCGAGGAGCACGACGAACGTCTCGAGCGGCACTCCCTGGACCGCACAGAGGTTCGGGAAGCCTGCACGCCGCCCGCCGACGAACGCGAACTGGACCGGGGCGGGACGGACGACGACCTCGTCCACACGCACCGCTCCTCGGGTCAGCGGCAGGAGCCCGACGTCGACGGTGTAGTCGCCGGTCGCCGGCGCGACGAAGCGCCCGGCGAGGAGCTGGCGCTCCGGCTGGAGCCGCGTCGAGGCGACGATCGTCCGGGTGGTCCCGGAACGAACCGCGAGCTCGACGTCGGCCGAGCCCGGACCGCACTCGAGCTGGACCGAGAATTCGTAGGCCACGCCCGCGTCCAGCCGGAACGGGACCGGCTGCTCGAGCACGCACGACAGCACGTCCAGCCGGAGTTCGATCGCGCGACTCCGCCGCAGGCCGTCGGTCTCGACGATCCCGTAGTAGAAGACCGCCGCACCTTGCGGGGACACGTCCCAGACGGCGCCCTGCACGTCCTCGAACCCACCGTTGGGAACCAGGTTGTCCAGGCAGGTCTGCGCGACGAGGCCCGGGAGGACACCGGTGGCCAGGAGCAGGCCGGCAGCAAGACGGGGCAGCAGCATCGGGGACGAAGGTACGGGCCGCAGCGGAACCCGGGAAGCGCCCCCGCCCCCGGGCCGTGACGCGCGGCACCCCCGCCGCCAGAATGGCGCGCCATGCTCCGCGCCGCTGCCGTCCTTCTCACCGCCCTTTCCGCGACGGTGCCCGCACAGGACGCGCCGGTCCGGTTCGTGGACGGTCGCCCGATGCTGCGCGTCACGCTGCGCGCTGGCGAGGCCAGCTACCCGTGCCACGTCCTCGTCGACCTGACGCGCCGGGAGCCGCTGCACCTGCACGACAACGCTGCGCAGAGTCTCGGCGCGCTGCAGTGCGAGGTGTCGGTGGACGGCAGCGACCTGGTGTTCCGGGACATGCCGGTCGACGGGTCGCGCGACTCCTGGCTCGAGGGCTTCACGAAGGATCACGCGGAGGAACTCCAGGAGGTCCCAGTGGCGGGCTTCCTCGGCGTCGGTGCGTTCCAGGGCAGGACGATCGTGCTCGACGGCCCGGCGGCGAAGCTGCGCGTCCTCGCGTCCGGTTCGGACCGACCGCCCGAGGCGGCTGGGCGAGGTTCGTCCGACCTCGCGGCCGACCCCGGCAAGCGCGGCGTCACCTGGCACGTGCAGTTCGCGGCGGAGGGCGAGGCTGGGACTCCGGACACGCGCGGGGTCGTCGCGCTGCACACGAAGGAGGGCGCGAGCATGATCACGTCGAAGCTCGCGCGCGCCGTCGGCGCGCCGGCGGGGCGAGTGGCCCGCGCACGCGTCGGCGCGGCCGACCTCGCGTCGGTCACCCCATTCCGTCCCGAGCTCGTCGAGGGACAGGGACTCGTCGCCGCGCTCGGTGGCCGGGCGATCCAGCGACTCCGCACGACGGTCTCGTTCGGCGGCGGCTGGGTATCGTTCGAAGTGCCGGACGACGCCGTCTACCCGGAGGACGAAGCCGCGTACTACGCCGCGCTGTACGGGGAGGCTGCGGTCCGCTCGCTGGCGGCGTTCCTCGAGCAGCATCCGGGCAGCCCGTTCGCCGCGGAGGCCGCGCGGACCCGTCTCGCGCTCCTCGTCGAGACCGGCACCGATCGAGCGGGCGTGATCGAGGGCGCAGGGGTCGCGATCGAAGCCGCGCCGGCCAAGGCGCGCGCGCGTGAGGCGCTGGCGATCCTCGAGAACCTGCCGCGCTCCAGCGACTGGGCCGAGGCTCGCGCCGCCATCGCCGAGAAGGGTCTGTCGTTCGCGCTCGAGGACGAGGACGGCAACGCGAACCACGAGCTGCACCTCGAGCTCGGCCGCATCGCGCGAGCCTCCGACGATCTGCGCGAAGCACGGCGACACCTGCTTTCGGCTGCGTTCGGCATGCGCGGCGGCGGCGCTGCGAACCTCGAGTTGGGGCGGCTCTACGAGCAGCAGGGCGAGGCCGAGCGCGCGATGTCGCGCTACCTGATCGCGATGCTCGACATGAAGAACACCGGCGAGGCCGGGCTAGAGGCGCTGCAACGACTCTACGAAGCCGAGCACGGATCGACCGACGGACTCGCGGCGCTCCTCGCGGACATGGCCGAGGGCCGGGTGCCCGCGCTGCACCCGATCCCGCGCGAGCCGGACGAAGTGCAAAAGACCGGGCGCGTCGTGCTCGCCGAGCTGTTCACGGGTGCCATGTGCCCGCCGTGCGCGGCGGCGGACGTCGCGTTCGACGCGCTCGGCGAGTTCTTCGAGGCCGACGAGGTCGTGCTGCTGCAGTGGCACCTGCCGATCCCGGCGCCGGAACCGCTGGTCGCGCAGGTCTCGCTCGACCGCGCGCAGCAGAAGGGCGTCCGCGGCACGCCGACGGCCGTGTTCGGCGGAACCGCTGCGGTCTCCGGGGGCGGCAAGGCCGACCAGGCGCCGAACGTGTTCGCGAAGTACCGCGACGCGCTCGCTCCGCTGCTCGCCACCCCTCAGCAGATCGAGCTGGTCGGCGACGCGCGGCTCGACGGCAGCTCGATCGCGCTGACCGCCTTCGCGCGCGTCGGCGACCCGGGCGGGCTCCGCCTCCACGCGGTGCTGGCGGAAGACACGCTGATCTTCCCGGGCCGCAACGGGATCCTCTTCCACCACCACGTCGCGCGTGCCCGGATCACGCCGCCGGAAGGGGTGCCGATCGAGCTCGCGATGGAGGACCTGCCGTTCGAGGGCCGCGTGTCGCTGCGCGACGTCGAGGCCGACCTCGACATGGTGGTGGCCTCGCTCGAGAGACGGGGTCCGTTCCGCATCCGCCCGGTCGAGCCGGCCCGCGACGCGCTGTCCGTCGTGCTCTTCGTCGAGGACCCTGCCACCGGACAGGTCGTCCAGGCAGCGAGCATCCGGGTCGCGCGCGACGCCTGAGCCGCAGCCGACACAGGATCGACACATTCCTCGCCGTCCCGGCTGCGGAGCCGGGGGTGCGCATCCGTTAGAGTCCGTGTCCCCATGGATCTCGGCCAATCCCGTCGCAGGATCGAAGAGGTGGTCGCTCCAGCGACCGAGAGCCTCCGGAGCCGGCGCGACCGCGCCGCGTTCCGCGTCGGCATCGCCGCCGGGGTCCAGGCGCTGCCGACCTTCGCAGCCATCCTCGCGCTCGGCTGGTTCGGCGGGACGTTCGTGGCCGAGGCGGACCTGTTCGATCCGCTGCTCCTGCCGCTCCTGCTGCTGCTGCCTCCGGTCGGAATGGCCCTCGGCGCCCGCGCGGCAGCACGTCGACACGACCTGGTAGACGCACGCGCGGCCGCGCGCGTCCTCGATCGGAACCACGGCACCAAGGACAGGCTGTCGGCAGCGCTCGAACTCGCCGGTGACCCGGACAGCGAGCGGACCGATCGGCGCGCGGCGCTCGCACGCCTCGCGGTCGCCGACGGCGTGGCGGCGCTCGCCGGGATCGACGCGACGCGGACCGAGGTCGCCGACGCGACGATCCGCCTTCCTTGGGCGCACGCGGCGTTCGCTCTCGTCATCGCACTCGCGCCCGCCGTGCTGCCGCGAGGCGGCGAATCGGCTCCCGACGCGGACCCAGCCGAAGTCGTGGCCGCGGCCGACCCGGAGGGAGCCCGCGACGAGCAGCAGCCCGAGTCCGAATCCGACGCGCGCGACGACGCCGACCCCGCGGCGAGGCCCGAGGTCACGCCGGCAACCCCGACGCGCACCACGCCCCGCGAACGGCGCGTCGAAGATCGGCCCGCCGAGGAGCAGCCGGAGGAGACCGGTCCCTCGCCCGAACCGAAGCGGAGCGCCGGGCGCGGTGCGAGCGGGAGCGATGCGGCCGGCGAGCGCGGCCGCCGCAGCACTTCGTCCAGCGAGTCGCAGTCCGCCAGCAGCGGCCAGGCGTCCGCCGGCGGACAGGGCGGCGGCGGTCAGGGTTCGGCGAAGAGCGAGACCCCCCCCGACGCTCCGAAGGAGCCGCGCAAGCAGACTCCGCGCAAGCCGTCGCAGAAGGGCCAGCGGCCTTCGTCCACCGAAGGCGGTGAGCAGGAACCGAGCGCCGGCAACCCGAGCGGCCCGTCACGAGGCGGCGGCAAGATGGCGGCCGTCGGCAACCAGCGTTCCGGCATGGAGCGCGGCTCGGAGCGCGACGACGATCCGGACGCCGACGACGAGGACGTCGAGGACGAGAAGGAAGAGACCGAGCAGCGCGGCGGCGTGATGCCGATGACGCGCGACCGGATGCAGGCCCCGTCCCGCGAGCTGTCGATCAGCGGCAACGGCCCACCCGACGACGGCCGGGGCGGCCCGACCCCGCCGAAGAAGTCGCGCGGGACCGCGTCGCTCGTGCTCGGAGTGAGGCTCCCCGACCAGGTCCGCGGCCAGACCAACCCCGGCACCGCGAAGACCACGATCGAGCAGATCCCGCCCGTGCCGCAGGCCGAGGCGCCTCGCCCGGCGTCACCCGCTCGGTCCGAAGGCCCATCACCCAACGTCCAGACACCTGCCCGGCCGCTCGGCGATCTCGCCGAGACCGTGCGCCGCTACCACGAACTCCTGCGCGGGCCATCCACGCGCTCTGCCTCCCAGAAAGACGCATGACCGACCTCGACGCGGCCGTCGCCTCGGAAGTCGAAGCCTTCCGTTCCCAGTTCGACAAGCTCCGCCAGGAGATCCACAAGGTCATCGTCGGTCAGGACGAGGTCGTCGACGGCGTGCTGACGGCGCTGCTCGCCGGCGGCCACGTGCTGCTCGAGGGCGTGCCCGGCATCGGCAAGACCGTGCTGGTCAAGACGCTCGGCGACGCGATGCACCTGTCGAAGAGCCGCATCCAGTTCACGCCCGACCTGATGCCGTCGGACGTGCTGGGCACGATGGTCCTCGACGAGGGCGCGGGTGGCGCGCGCGCGCTGCGCTTCCAGGAGGGCCCGATCCACGCCCACGTCGTCCTCGCTGACGAGATCAACCGCGCGACGCCGAAGACCCAGTCGGCGCTGCTCGAGGCGATGCAGGAGCGGCAGGTCACGGTCGGCGGCACGACGCGGCAGCTGCCGAATCCGTTCATCGTCCTCGCCACCCAGAACCCGGTCGAACAGGAGGGCACCTACCCGCTGCCCGAGGCGCAGCTCGACCGCTTCCTGTTCAAGCTGCTCGTCGGCTACCCGAAGGAGCACGAGTACGGCGCGATCCTTGCGCGGACGACCGGCCGCGAGACCCCGGTCGCCGAGGCGGTCCTCTCGGACGACGACGTCGTGTCGATGCGGCGCCTCGTCCGCGACGTGCCCGTCCCCGAAGCGGCGCAGACCGCCGCGGTCCGACTGGTCATGGCGACGCAGCCGGGCAGCCCGCACTCGACCGACCGCATCGACCGCTACGCGCTGATGGGCAGCTCGCCCCGCGGCGCGCAGGCGCTGATCCTGGCCGGCAAGGTCCACGCGCTCCGCGACGGGCGCTTCGCCGTCGCCGAGGACGACGTCCGCGCGATGGCGATCCCCGCACTCCGCCACCGCATGCTCCTGAACTTCGAGGGGCTGGGCGAGGGGCTGACGACCGACACGCTCCTCGCCGAGATCCTGGAGCGCTGAACGGACTTGGCGACCAAGGCCTCATCCGCACCCGAGCTCTTCGACCCGGCGTTCCTGCGCAGCCTCGAGGGCCTGCGCATGCTCGCACGCCGCGTGCCGAGCGGCGGACGCCTCGCCGAGCAGCGCTCGCGCGCGCGCGGCGCAGGCGTCGAGTTCACCGACGTCCGCCCCTACGTCGCCGGCGACGACTTCCGGGCGGTCGACTGGCACCTCTACCAACGACTCGACAAGGTCTTCGTCCGCCTGTTCCTGGAGGACCAGGATCTGCCGGTCCACGTGCTCCTCGACCACAGCGAGAGCATGGCGCAGCCGCCGCTCGGCCGGCCCGAACCCGCGACCAAGTTCCGCGCGGCCCAGCAGGCGGCGGCGGCGCTGTCCTACGTCGGCGCCCACCACCTCGACCGCGTGACCGTCCACCCGTTCGCCGACGGCGGCCGCGCGCCGTTCCGTCCGGTGAGCGGCACGGACGGGTTCCACCGACTGCTCGCCTGGGTCCGCACGCTCGCTCCGGACGGCCGCACCGACCTCGTCCGCGCGATCCGCGACTTCTCGCACCGCCGGCTCCGCCGCGGCATCGCGGTGATCGTCTCGGACTTCCTCGATCCGAGGGGCGCCGATGCGATCGTCGACGCGCTCAAGCTCGTCCCGCACACGCTGTTCCTGTGCCGGATCGTCCACCCCGGCGAGGACGACCCCGACGTCCGCGGCGAACTCGAAGTCGTCGACTGCGAGACCGGCGAGAGCATGCCGCTCTTCGTCGATGACGCGGTCCGCGCACGCTACCGCGACGCGTACGCCGCGTTCCGCGAGTCGCTGCAGCGCGTGGCCGGCAGCCGGCGCGGCACCTACCTCGAGGTCCGCACCGACGAGCCGATCGTGCCGCAGATCGCGCGCGTGTTCCGGGGAGGGGTCCTCGAAGCATGAACCTCCTGGGCCTACCGCCGTGGATGTTCGCCACCGGCCTCGCTGGCCTGGCGGGCACGCTGCTCGTGCTGCACATGCTGCGCGTCCGGCTCCGCCGCCAGCGTGTCGACAGCCTGCTGTTCTTCCGGCAGGTCGGCGCGGTGCACCGGCCGCGGGTCCTGCTGGGCCTGCCGGCCCGCCTCTGGTCCTACCTGCTCGGACTCGCGCTGCTGGCGGCTGCGTTCACGACGTTCGCCGACCCGGTCGACGCGTCCGACGGCCCGTCCCGCGTGGTGCTCGTCGACGCGAGCCGCGGCGTCGACCCGACGCTCAGGGACCAGCTCAGCGACGCGGCGCTCGCCGTTGCCGAGCTGGACGGGCTCGGACCGCGCGGGAGGGTCGTCGCGTTCGGCGCCGCGCCGCGCACCGTGTGGAACCCGACCGAGCCCGAGGAACGCCTCGGCGAACGTCTCCGCGAGCTGGAGACAGGCGGCGCGCCGGACGCGTTCTGGAGCGGGCTCCGCGCCGCGGCATCGGGACTCCGTGACGGCGACGAGATCGTGGTGCTCGGCGGTCCGTCAGCGCTGCCGACATCCATCGACGACATCCCGGTCCGACGCGCGGGGTTCGACGGCGCAGCCACCGCCTCGCTGGTCCACGCCGACGTCCGACACGCGGGTGAAGGCCGGATGATCCTCGTCGAGGCCTCGTCCGGGGGCGTGGAGGCCGAGGTCCTCGCGCGGGAAGGGACCGAGATCCTGGCCCGGACGACGATCCGCACCGACCCCGGCGCGACCACGCGCACAGCTCTCGGTCCGATCGACGACGACGCGCATCCGGACCTCGTGCTCCAACTCGCCACCAACGGCAGCGTGGCAGCCTCGGTGCCGTTCCCGCTGGCCCGGAGCCCGATCGTGCGCGTCCACGTCTCCGCGGAGATCGACGCCTGCGTCGGCGCAGCCATCGACGCTGCCCCACGGCTCGAGCGCGCGGCGTCACCAGAGGATGCGGACGTCGTCGTCACCGCCTCCACTCCGGCCGCAGGACAACCGACGAAACCCACCCTCGCGTTCGTCGAGGGTCTCGCAGAGGTCGAGCGATCGCCGCGGAGCACGACATCGAATCCGCTGCCGATGAGCCTGCGAGACCGCAAGCGCGCAGGCACTGCGCTGCCGGCCGGCGACGGAGAGGTGTGGGTCGAGGACAGCACGACCGGAGAGGCCTTGGTCCGACGCGGGGCCCGCGGGATCGAAGCGGTCCACTGGCTGCTCGACGACCCGTCGCACCGCGACGTCCCGACGTTGATCTGCGGGTCGCTGCTGGCGCTGGCGCCGCACGACGCGGGCCCGAGCTGGCGCTTTGCTCTCCCGCCCGCGGGGAACGACGTGGAGCTGGCCCTGGTCACGGTTCCGGACCCTTTCCCGTGGGCGCTCGCACTGCTCGCGCTGGCCCTCGCAGCGCTCCTGGTCGACTCCTGGCTCCACCACCGCGGTCGCGTCGCCTGATCTCGGGCTGACCCCGCACCGGTCGCGCCGATCCCCTTCCGGGATCGCCCGGAGCTCGACCCCACGGCGGGGTCGGGCGCGCCGCGCGTCATCCCACCCGCTTCGCTCGAACCCCGATCGAGGCCGCGAGCTCATCTGCCGATGTGAGCGCAGCCGTGCCGGGTCCAGAGATCCACGCCCCTCCGCACGGCGGAGCGCCGATCCCATGTCCCTCACTCCCTGCACTCCTGCGGTCGCCCCCCCGGCCCGACCACCCCGCGCGGACGGCTTCACCCTGGTCGAGATCGCGATCACGCTCGCCGTGCTGGCACTCCTCGCGACGATGGCCGTGCCGAACTATCTCGGCTCGCGGGCGGCGTCGAACGAAGCTGCGGTCGTCGCCACGCTGCGCAGCCTCGTCGACGCACAGTCCAAGTTTCGGCTCGCGGCGCACGTCGACCGCGACGACGACGGCATCGGCGAGCACGGCACGCTCGGCGAGCTCGCCGGACGGAGGCCGATCCCCGGAGACTCCACTCCGCTCGACCTGCACCTCCTTCCCGCCGTGCTCGGCGACACCGACGCGAACGGCAGGAGCCGGTGCGGCAACTACTGGTTCGCTATCCACCTCGCCGACGCCGAGGGCCACGGCCGCGCCGACACCTCCGGCACGCGCGCGCTGACCGACCCCGATCTCGCGGAGCTGCACTGGACCTGCGTCGCATGGCCAGTCGAGCACGGCGTCACCGGCGAGCACACCTACTTCGTCAACGAGCAGGGAGAGATCCGCCGGAACCGCACCGAGCGCTACTCCGGCACGACCCGCGTGCCCCCCGCCGGCGCGGCGCTGGTCGGCGGACAGGACCCGCAGCAGATCACCCGTGGTCGCGTCGCGACGAACGAGCTCGGCGCGGACGGCGGCGTCTGGCTGACCGCCAAGTGAGCCGGGCTCCGGCTACTTGATGACCGGGCCGTCCGACGCCGCCGCGTGGAAGGGAACGCGCGCCGCAGACCCGCCTGGCAGACGCTCGTCCAACGCGCGCAGGTGATGGTCGAGCCCGATCTCGGAGCCGGGCACGAACCCGGGCACCGTGATCACGTGCGCGAGGACACCGCCGACCGCGCGGTGCATGTGTCCGCGGCCGACCCAAACGAGGTCACCCACCTCGATCGGCGTCTCGTCCACGAGTTCCGGGATCCGATCCAAGGCCACGTCGGCGGGCCGCTCGATCTCGGCGACCGCAGCGCTCGTGTAGAGCCGCCCGCCAGGCTCGACGCCCTGCACCAGGTACATCTCGTCGAACCCGCCGTCCTCCGGGTGGTAGTGCGAGAACGAGTCGGTCATCCGCACGCGGTGGCAGTTGAGCGCGCGGAAGCGGAACGGCCCGTTCTCGTCGAGCCAAGTCAGCACGACGCGCCGGTAGGCGTCCGCATCCGTGGCGCAGCCGCCCGGGGTGTCGGTCAGCGCCGGGTCGTGGTCGGGCCTGAGGAACGTCGGCACCGACGGGTCGACGGACTCCGGCACGGAGAACACGAGGAGCGACAGCGGGCCGTCGAGCTCGAGCGCCTGTCCCGGCGCCAGCACGACGACGTCCCCGACCCCGAGGCGCGATCGCTGTTCCCCCACGCTTCCTTCCGCTTCGCCGCCGTGCACGAAGACCACCCGCGCCTCCGGCAGCGGCGCCAGCGCCGTCGCCCGGGGCAGCCAGGCGAGGTCGTGGCCGGGGTTCCTCGTCACGAAGGCGTCGCGGAGCGCGGCGAACCCGTCCGGGTCACCGCCAGCTCGTCCGAGATGGGCGATGCGCATCGCCAGAATGTAGCCGCCCGCCCCCGCCGGGGATGACCGGCATTCGATCCCGGGCGCGGACCGCGTAGCCTCTCGCGCCATGACCAGCGCCGACACGAACGACCGCCTCGCGAGCGACCTCGACGCGATCCGAACGGCGCAGCAGCGAGGGCCCTTGGCGACGCTCGCCACCTACATGCGCCTCTCGGGCCCGGGCTGGCTGCAGAGCGCGATCACGCTCGGCGGCGGCTCACTCGCTTCGAGCCTCTACCTCGGCGTGCTGGCCGGCTTCTCGATGCTGTGGCTCCAGCCGTTGGCGATGGTCCTCGGCATCGTGATGCTGAGCGCGATCGCCTACGTGACGCTGTCGACGGGCGAACGGCCGTTCCAGGCGATCAACCGCCACGTGAACCCGGTGCTCGGCTGGGGTTGGGCGCTCGCGTCGCTCGCCGCGAACATGGTCTGGTCGCTCCCGCAGTTCGCGCTCGCGACCAGCGTCGTCCAGCAGAACCTCGCGCCCGGGCTGTTCGGCAACGACGGCCCGCTCGGCGAGACCGGCAGCAAGCTCCTCATCGTCGCGCTGATCCTCGCGCTGACGGTCGCCGTCACGTTCGCGTACGACCGGGGCACGCGCGGCGTGCAGATCTACGAACGCCTTCTGAAGGGGCTCGTCGCGCTGGTCGTGCTCTGCTTCTTCGGCGTCGTCGTCAGGCTCTCGACGAGCGTCGACGGCCTCGACTGGGGCGCGGTGCTCGCCGGGTTCGTCCCGGACTTCGGCAGCATGTCGGAGCCGACGGCGACTTTCGGACCGTTCCTCGACGCGGTGTCCGCCGAGGCGCGGGCCTTCTGGACCACGCGCATCGTCGCCGAGCAGCGCGACGTGATGATCTCGGCGGCGGCGACCGCGGTCGGGATCAACATGACGTTCCTGCTGCCCTACTCGATCCTCAAGCGCGGCTGGAACCGTGAGTTTCGTGGCCTCGCCCGGGTCGACCTCGCGGTCGGGATGCTCGTGCCATTCCTGCTGGCGACGAGCTGCGTGGTGATCGCAGCCGCCAGCCGCTTCCACACCAAGCCCGTCGAAGGGCTCGTCACGCCGGCCGCGACCGCCGAGGCCGAACCCGCGCCGAAGCTCCGCGCCGAGTTCGAGAAGATCTGCGACGCGCGGATCGCAGCGCTCGACGCGGCCGCGGCCGACGCCAGCGACGAACAGAAGGTCGCCCTCCGCGCCTCGCTGCCGGAAGCCGACCGCACGCTCGCCGCCATGCTCGTCAAGCGCGACGCGTTCGACCTCGCGAAGGCCCTCGCCCCGTTCACCGGCGACTTCTTCGCGAACATCCTGTTCGGCATCGGCGTCCTCGGCATGGCCCTGTCGACGATCACGCTCCTGATGCTGATCTCGGGCTTCGTGATCTGCGAGATGCTCGGGCTCCCGCCCGGCGGCCGCGCCCACCGCCTCGGCACCCTCGCCGCGACGACCGGCGCGCTCGGCCCCTTCGTCTGGTCGAAGGCCGCGTTCTACCTCGCGGTGCCCACGTCGGTCTTCGGCATGGCCCTCCTGCCGATCGCCTACTGGACGTTCTTCCTGATGATGAACAGCCGGTCCCTGCTCGGCGACGACATGCCCCGCGGCCGCAGCCGGATCATCTGGAACACGCTGATGCTCCTCGCCGCCGGCGCCGCGACCGGCGCCTCGATCTACAGCATCGAGGCCAAGGCCGGCACCACCGGCATGCTCGGCCTGGGCGCGTTCCTGGCGCTGGCCGCGATCGCACACTTCCGCCGGCGGCGCTGACGCCGGCGGCCGCGGGTCACAGCGGCGTGACCCGCAGGTTCCGGAAGCGGACCGGATCCTTGAACGAGCTGTCGCCGGACACGAAGAGGCCGAGGCAGCCTTCGAGGTCCGGCGTCACCGAGCGGGCTTCGGCGCGCTCGAGGCCACCGACGTCGACGGTGATGCGGTCGCCGGCGAGGTCGACGGTCAGCTCGGTCCAGGCCGCGCGCTCGGCGCGGGACATCGCGAGGGGGATGTTGGCCATCTCGTCGAGCCGGCCGTTGACACCGTAGTGCAGCAGGCGGAGGTCGGAGAAGCCGCGCTCGTGGCGCAGTTCGAGGATGTAGTAGTCGTCGCCGTTCTTGCTCGGCTCCATCGCGAAGCAGATCGAAGCCTTCGAGGGCTTGTCGCTCGCGAGCACCTCGATCTGGATGCGGCAGTCGCCCTCGGTCCGGCGTTCGCTGCGGAGCCCCACGGACAGACCGCCCTGGAGCTTCGGGCTCTCGGCGATGCCCTCCTCGACCTTCCAGTAGCCGGCCCCGGCGAAGCCGACGCCCTTGCCGAACCATGCCTGGATGCCATCCCGCGCGGCGGCGCCAGCCCCGGTCCCGAGCGCACTCTGCGCGCGCTCCAGCGGCTTCTCGCCGACCTTCTGGCTCAACGCGGCGACCAGCTCGAGCAGGGGCAGCGCCGCGCGGTTCCACTTGCGGCGCGTGTAGGCCTGGGCCGGCTTGAGCAGCGCGCGCGCGGCAGCCTCGCGCGCCTTCTCGGTGTCCCGGTCGAGTGGATCGAGATCCGCGATCAGGTCGTCGACCGACTTCTGCAGGCGGCGGCGGACACTCGCGTCCTCGATCCGCGTGACGCGGTCACGAGCATCACGCAGCACGAGCAAGGCATCCTCGTCCTGCTTGATCTCGGCGAGGCGCCGGGCCTCGACGATCGCGGAGAGCACCGCTCGCTCCTGGGAGACGGACTGCGCCGCCACGAGGAGGGATGCGACGAGCGCGAGCGTGCGGCGGCAGATCACCGGGCCACCTCCGCGTCGACCTCGACGTCGACGAAGACCGGCGCGAAGCCCGCCTTCGTGCCGTCGAGGTGCGCGTTCTCGAAGCCGAAGAATCCGCGCGGGATCGGCGCCGAGCTCTTCGCGCGCAGCGTCGTCTGACCGACCTGGAACTCGACCTGGTCGCCGTCGACGCGCACCTCGAGCCGGTAGGACGAGAGGTCTGCGGGCGCACCCTCCGCAGCGGGCAGGCGGGTCTTGGCGGGCGACGTCTGCGTTTCCGCCAGCTCCTGGTAGGCGCCGTTCCGCCACCGCAGCAGGCGGAGGTAGGTGTCGCTGCCCGAAGTCGAGCAGTACGCGAGGTGGTAGTCCTGGTTGTGGCGGTAGGCGAAGACCAGCCCGAACCCGCCGGTCCCGGTCATCGTCGCAGTCGCCGCGAAGCGGATCTGCTCCGGGCGTGCGCGCACGCTACCGATGAAGATCCCACCGTCGGCTTTCGGCGTCGGCTCGGGCGAGAGCAATACGCCGTCCTCGATCGACCAACCGTCGCGACCCTGCACGACCTCGCCGTCGTCGAACCAGGCCGTGAGACCAGAGCCGCCCGCCCCCTCGTTGCGGCTGGCGAGCAGCGTCTGCTGCACCCGCGCGATCGCCTCGGCGACGGAAGCGGCCGAGAAGCCGGCAGCCTCGCGGAGGAGCGATAGCGCCATGCGGTGCCAGCCCTTCTCCTCGTAGGCAGTGGCGGCTTGGGCGAGTGCCGAAGCCGCGGCGGTCCGCCCTTCGTCGACCGCATCCGCGATCGGGTCGTGCGCCGCGCGCGCAGTGGCCACCGTGCGCTCGAGCTCGGCACGGATATCCGGATCACGGATCTGCGCGAGAAGGCGCTCTGCCTCCTGGAGGGCGACCACGGCGTCCTCTCCACGCTTGTCGGCGGTCGCCTGCTCGGCAGCCGCGACCGCGGCGAGGACAGCTCCCTCCTGCGACGCGGCTGGCGCGGCCCCCAGCGCCAGCGCACACGCGACCCCAACGAGTGACGTTCTCATCGGGGAGGAGTCTATGCACCAGCCTGCATCGGACCACCCGCTAGCATCCCTGCCCATGGACGTCCTCGATCGCCGCTTCGGGATCCGCGCTGCAGGCTCGACCGTCGGGCGGGAGGTCCAGGCTGGCGTGCTGACCTTCGCGACGCTGTCCTACATCCTGTTCGTCCAGCCCGCAGTGCTCGGCGGCGTGGGAATGGACCCGGGCGGCGTGCTGTTCGCGACCTGCGTGGCGTCGGCGATCGCCTGCCTGTGGATGGGATGGTTCGCGAACCACCCGTTCGCGCTGGCTCCGGCGATGGGCCACAACTTCTTCTTCGCGTTCGTCGTCTGCGGCGCGATGGGCTTCTCCTGGCAGCAGGCACTCGCGGCCAACCTGATGGCCGGGCTGGTGTTCCTGCTCCTCGCACCGACGAGGTTCCGCGAATCGGTGATGCAGGCCGTGCCGGCACCGGTCCGGGCAGGCATCGCAGCGGGCATCGGACTCCTCGTCGCGATGATCGGACTGCAGTGGAGCGGGCTCGTCGTCGACAGCCCGGCGACGCTGGTCCAGCTCGGCGACCTCGCTGATCCGGTCGCCGGCCTCAGTCTGTTCGGTCTCGGGCTCGGCGCGGTGCTGTTCGCGGCACGCGTCCCCGGCGCGCTCCTGCTGTCGATCGTCGGCACCGCGGGCGCAGGGGTCGCTGCCCATGAACTCTTCGGCGTCGACACCGCGCTCGTGCAGCTCGACGGCGTGATCTCGGCCCCGCCATCGCCCAGCGAGACCGCGTTCCAGCTCGACTTCGCTGGCCTCTTCGCGCGTCCGATCGGCGACTGGCTGACGGTGTTCGCGGTGTTGTTCCTGCTCGACCTCTTCGACACGGTCGGCTCACTGGTAGGGCTCGGGCGTCGCGCGGGCTCGCTGCGGGACGACGGCTCGCTGCCACGCGCCAGCGCCGCATTCACCGCGGACGCGGCGGGCACCGTCGCCGGGGCCTGCCTCGGCACGAGCACCGTGACCAGCTACGTCGAGAGCGCCGCCGGGATCGCCGCAGGCGGACGCACCGGACTCACTGCGGTCGTGACCGGGCTGCTGTTCCTCGCTGCGCTGTTCTTCGCGCCGCTGTTCGAGGCGATCGGCGGCGGCGTGCCGGTCACTCTCGCCGGTGGCGAGACCGCGGTCCGCTACCCGGTGCTCGCTCCAGTGCTCATCATCGTCGGTGCGCTGATGTGCAGCGCGCTCGGTGACGTCGACTGGGAGGACTTCACCGCGGCGCTCCCTGCGTTCCTGACCGCGTTCGTGATCCCGCTGACGTTCTCGATCACCGACGGAATCACCGCAGGCTTCGTCGCATGGTCGCTGCTCGACCTGGTTCGACCGGGCACAGCGAAGGGCCAGCCGAAGTGGTTGGGACACACGCTGACCGCCGTGCTCGTCGGTCGCTACGCGCTGGCCGCTTGACCCAGCCCGATAGAGCCCGGGGGAGTCGCCGGCACGCAGATCATGTGAACTGCCTGCCGGCGCTGACCGGCGACACGAACCGTCAGCCGGTCCACGCCCGTGACCGACTCAGAGCGAAACGGCCACGGATTCCGTCGTCTTGCTGTCGAGCTCGAAAGTCGACGGAATGAACTTGAACGCGTGCATCTGGACGACGACGTCGACGCCCAGATTCCGGGTCGCGGGCAGCGGCAGGGAACCAGACCCCGAACCGGTCGCCACGCCGATGGGAATGTAGAACGCGTTACCGACGCCGTTCGAGAGCTCACCGAGGAACCCGAGGTTCAGCGCCGAGTCGCCCGCGTGCGTCCCCGCCGCGAGGACGAGGAACGCGAGCGGATCAGCACCGGTCACGTCGAGCGATTCGTTGCCAGCAGGACCGTTCACCGCCAGACCGGGGCGGGTGCCGATCTGCTGAATCCGCTGGTCATCGCCGACCGCGCGATCCCGCACTCCGTAAGGCGTCACGACGTGGTTCGCCAGCAGGTACTCTGCCATCGCGTCCTGCTCGGTTCCGGGGGTCGCGAACGTGGCGTTGCCCGGCGGCAGGCTCTGGGTGTAGAGATCGACGCGATCGAAGAACGTCGGGTTCGCCGCCTGGAACGCCGGGAACGGATAGCTGTCGCCACCATCGGCGAGGAAGTTCAGCGTCACGATCCGCACCGGGGCCGCGCCAACGACGTTGCCGTCCTGGACGAGAACCGGCTCGGTCGAGTTCGCATCGGTCAGCGCAGCGAAGCGCACCTTGTTGCCGGCCGGCAGCGTCGCATCGAAGCTGAAGGACAGACCAGCGAACTGACCGAACTGACCCGGGGTGTTCCCAGCCGCGGTGGCCGCAACAGCGTGCTCGAGCACATCCTTCAGCTGAGAACGAGTCAGCGTGAGGAGCGAGAGTCCGTTGTTGAAGCGCAACGAGTTCTCGATGTCGAGCTGACTGATTTCGCCAGCGAGTTTGCCGGCGATCGGGTTCGGGAGGTTCGGGCCGAGTTCGCCGGTGAGTCCGTCGATCGAGCCGATCGGGTTGCGGATGCCTCCACCGTTCTTGTGAGAAACCTGCACGTTCGGGTCGAACGAACGCGCCGCAGCGAGGTTGGCATCAGCCGTCAGAGAGCCAAGGTTCGCTTCTTCGGTGCGGACCTGGGTGCGGCGGCCTTCGAGGAAGACCGAAGCCTTGCCCATGATGTTGCCGTCACGGGCGGTGACGATCCCACTCACCGCACCGGTGAGGGTCTGGACCGCTGCGGCATCGGTGCCGGGTGCGAACGCAGCCGCGAGACTCGGATGGACGTTGAGGACGCCCGTCGTGTCGGTCGCATAGACCCCCGACTGGGCCGAGGACACCGTCGTCGGTTGGACGACACCGTTCGCGTCGAAGTCGACGACCAGGCGACCGACGTAGGAATACTGGCCGTCCGTGCTGACGATCAGCGCGGGCTCGTTGTCGGCGTTCGTCGTTGCGAACGGATAGACTCCCGCTGCCACGTCACCCGGTCGCAGGTAGTCGGTTCCATCCGCCAACAGCGTGTCGGAACCGCCCGCGATGACAACGTCCACACCGTGGAGCAACGGCGTGAGCGCCTGTTCGAGGCTGAAACGCTGGAGGTGCGTGACGAGGATGATCTTGTCCACACCCAGGTTGCGAACCGCGTCGATCGTCGGCTGGATGACCGAGGCCAGCGCGGCCATGTCGTTGGTGCCTGCACCCGGGTTCCGGACCGTGACACCTCCCGTCGAGCTGATCGATTCGACGAGCGGAGTCGTCGCACCAACGATGCCGAACTGCTCCGTACCACGCGTCACGATCGTGGCGCTCGCGAACTTGGGGGCCGCTGCTGCAGCTGCGAGGTCCGACAGAGTGCCCCGGAACGCCGTGTTCGGGAGAATCGACGAAGTGTGGAGGCCCGACAGGTTGGGGTCGCCGCTGAAGTCCAGGTTGGCGCTGAGGTAGGGGAACTGCGAGCCGAGCCAACGCGCCTGCGTGAACCCGTTGCGAATGTCGGTCCCGACGATCGAAAGGAACGCCGAGGTGCCCGCGTCGAATTCGTGGTTGCCGACGCAGGCTGCATCGAACCCGAGGATGTTCATCACCGAGATGTCGACTCGCCCTTCACCCTCCCGGGCGTCGGGGTTGCCCAGCACGCTCCGGAAGACGGAACGCAGCGATCCGTCGGCAGCGGCGTTGAAGAACGGTCCGGGGATGTAGTTGTCGCCGGAAGACAGCAGGACCGACGAGAGCCCAAGGCTCACGGCGTCGGCCTCTAGGGCTTCGACCACGGCCGCGAAGTTGGGAGCGTCGGTGATCGCCTCGACGCCGCCTTCGAGGTCGGAGGCATGGAGGAGTTGAACACGGGTCTGGCCGGTCGCGAGCGTCGCGAGCGTGCCGAACGCCGCCAGGAACAGGGAGAATCGATGTGATGGCATGCGGGTGATTCCTCAGGACTCGAGATGGAAGTCCGGTGTTCTCCGCCTTCGTGTCAGGATCTGGTGCGGGGCGAGTCAAGAACCTGTAGGGGCGACCGACGGGGTGCAGAAACACCGGGAGCACCACCGGCGAAGGCCCGAAGTTCCCGATACGTAGCCCGCTCGCATCGCCTCCCCGACCGGGCTGGGGCCCCTTCGCACACACGGTGGGCGACCACCAGCGATCGAAGCCACTGATCGCCGCGCCCTACCGAGCCAGTCGCTCGCTCGTTCGAGTGCCCCTCGCTACGGGCACCCGTATGCCCCTCAGCTGATCCGCGGACGCGTCATGCGCTTGAGCTCCCTCAGCCGCTGCGCTTCCGGCATCGCCTTGTAGTAGGGGTCGAGCGGGAAGCAGCCGCTGAGCATCCCGTTGCGCGGCGCGGTCGTGCAGTCGCTGAACGTGCGGCAGATGCGGCGGCGATCCAGCGGGCGCCCGGCGAGGACGTCGCGGACGAGGTCGGGGTAGATCAACGCCATGCGACCGAGGCCGACCGAATCGACGTGGCCCTGGCGGACTTCGGCCTGGGCCAGGTGCGGGAGCCACTCCTGGAGATAGGTGTAGCCGGTGCCGACGAAACGGAGATCGGGGAGCAAGTGCTTGGCTGTTCGGACGACCTCGAGGTGGCGGAGCACCGAGCGCAGCGGGTCCTCGGGCGGCAGGTAGCCGTCGCTCGGCGGGTAGCTCGCCGGCCGCTGCAGGTGCGGGCACCAGTAGGGCGAGCTCAGCGTCTGGTTGATGAGCTCGATGCCGAGACCCTGGCACAGGCCGAGGAAGCGGAGCGGCTCTTCGAGATCGAAGGCTGTCGGATCGGTCGCGTCGGCGCCGAAGCCGAGCTCGTAGCGGGCGTTCGGATCGTCGCGGTCCGGCTCGCCGATCCGCGTCTCGGCGTTGGGACGGTGTGGGTGGATATCGGCGAGCGACACGCGGCAGCCGATCGGCAGGCCCGGACACGCGGCGCGGATGCCCTCGACGATCTCGACGAACAGCCGGGTCCGATTCTCGAAGCTGCCGCCGTACGCACCGCCGCGCGCGCGCCCCGCGAGCACCTCGTGCAGCAGGTAGCCGTGGCAGGCCTTCACGTCGACGAAGTCGAAGCCCGCCGCGGCCGCGAGTTCGGCGGCCCGGACGTAGCGCGGCACCAGCGCCGCGAGTTCGTCGTCGGTGAGGAGCGCCGCGTCGTCCGTGATGCCCTGGCGCCGGTCGAGGATCGGGTGCCGCTGGACGGTCCGCGGGACGGGCGGCCCGTCCGGGCGCGACCATCGACCCGAGTGCGTGAGCTGGAGCCCGACGACGAGGCCGTCCCGGTCGAACCCGGCCTCGGCGTGACCCTCGCGCACTTCGGCGAGGAGGGCGCGCAGTCCGCCGAGGACGTCCACGTCGTCGTTCAGGTAGAGCTGGTTCGGGTTGGCACGCCCGTCGGACTGGACGGCGAACGCCTCCCCGCCCCAGATCAGCTTGGCGCCACTCTGCCCGAAGCGACGCCAGCGCCGCAGCGTGTGCGCGGTCGGCAGACCCTCCCGCGTCCCGTCCCACCCTTCCATCGGGTGCATCGCGAAGCGGTTGCCGATCGCGAGCCCGCTCGCCTCGAACGGCTGGGCGAGCGCTCCGTCCGGCCCGCCGAGCACGTCTTCGTCGGCGTCGAACGAGGGCCCGACCGCGCGAAGATGGTCCCGGAACGCGGCGAACGTCTTGTGATGACCGGGCGGCGTGTAGGAGGTCATCGCCCGCCGTCCCCAGCCACACCGAGCACCCGCTGGAAGAACGCCGAGACCTCCTGGATCTCCTCCCAGCAGACCTGGTGCTGCATCGGATACGCGTGGAAGTCGACCGCGTGACCGCGCGACTGGAGCGCGTTACGGAGCGCCTCGCCGCGCTCGAGGCCGACCATCGGGTCGTGGGTGCCGTGCGCCTGGAACACCGGACAGCTGGCGTTGGCCTCGCTGCGTTCGGCGTCGAGTGAGTCCTCGCAGACCATGTAGGTCGACAGCGCGACGATGCCGGCCAGCGGCGCGGCGTGGCGGAGTCCGGTGAACACCGCCATCGCACCCCCCTGCGAGAAGCCGGCCAGGACGATGCGCCCAGACGGGATCCCGCGGCCGATCTCCCGCGCGATCAGCGCCTCGATCCGCGCGTGCGACGCGCGGATGCCCGCCTCGTCGTGCCGACGCCTGAGGTCGACCTCGGCGATGTCGTACCAGGCCGGCATCACGAACCCACCGTTCAGCGTCACCGGGATCTGCGGCGCGTGCGGGAACACGAAGCGCACGCCGAGCTCCGGCGGGAGCCTGAGCTCGGGGACGATCGGCTCGAAGTCGTGGCCGTCGGCGCCGAGACCGTGCATCCAGATCACGGCGGCACGCGCCTCACCCACGGGCTCGATCTCGACGCAGGGCAGCAGGTCGGTCATGGGTCGAGGAACGTAGCCCCCGTCCCGCCGGGGTTCCACGCCGCCCGCGGCTACAGCGAGTCGCGCGCGAAGCCGACGCCGTCGAGCACGTCCGGCGCGTCGTTGTGCGAGTGCGTGAACCCGTGCGCCCGCTCCCAGGCCACGGTCTCCGCCGAGCGGAACGCGACGATGTACGCGCGGCGCCACCGGTCCGAGGTGTTGCCCCCCGAGCCGTGGACGACGCGCTCGTCGTGGACCGTCACGTCGCCGCGCGCGATCTCGACGCAGCGGACCAGATCGACCGCCTCGTCCACGTGGGCGACGAGCGTGTGCGACTCCTCGCGGTCGCCCGTCACCGGCCGGTGCGGCCTGAGGCGTGGCTCGCGGTGCGAGCCCGGCAAGAAGCGCATGCAGCCGTTCTCGACCGTCGAGTCGTCGAACGCGCACCAGATCGTCGCGGTCCGCACGTCGGGCGTGACCGGCCAGTACGCGAGATCCTGGTGCCAGGCGAACACCGCGTCTGCCTTGCCGGGCCGCTTGGCCAGGAGCTGGTCGTAGTCGAGCTCCAGCCCGGCCCCCTGGAGCTGGGCGGCGATCGACGCGGAGCGCCGCTCGAGGATGTTCCCCTGCCACGCGGGGAAGTAGCGGCGCGGCAGCATCACGTTGACGATCGAGTAGTCGTCGCGCGCGCGGGCGTAGTCTCCCGCCATGTCGCAGTAATCCTTGCCGTCGACCGGGATCTCGCCGCGGATCAGCCGCTCGTAGTCCGGCTCGAGCGCCGCGAGTTCGTCGGTGGAGAGCACGCCGCGGAGATGGACGTAGCCATCGCGCCGGAACGCGGTGACCTCTTCGTCCGACACCAGGTAGCGGTCACCCTGACGGCGCGCGGCGGCATCCATGGGCGGACAGGCTAGCGACTTCCGCACCGCGCCGGGACGGTGTTCACTCTGTGCCATGACCCGCCCCCGCATCGTCTGGGACAGTGAGCTCGGCCGGATCGACCCCAAGCAGCCCCCGCGCAGCCAGCGCAAGGCCCCCGAGGGCGACGGCGTCGTGCGCATCCGGCGCGAGACCGGCGGCCGCGGCGGCAAGACCGTGACCACGGTCTACGGCCTGCAGGGCAGCGAAGCGGACCTGAAGAAGATCTGCGGCGACCTGAAGAAGCTCTGCGGGGTCGGCGGAGCGGTGAAGGACTTCGTCGTCGAGATCCAGGGGGACCACCGCGACAAGGTCGAGGCGTTCCTGGTCGGCAGGGGACTGACGGTCAAACGCGCCGGAGGCTGACGGCGCCCGGGCTACTGCTTCTGGTCGAGGTCGAAGTAGTGCCCGCCGCGCGCGATCAGCTCGGCGTGCGTGCCGCGCTCGATGATCCGACCGCGATCGAGCACGACGATCTGGTCCGCATCCCGGATCGTCGCGAGCCGGTGTGCGACCACCAGCGAGGTCCGGCCCCGCAGAAGGCGGCGCACGGCCTGCTGGAGCAGGTGCTCGGTGTGGGCATCGACGTTCGAGGTCGCCTCGTCGAGCACGAGCACCTTGGGCTGGAGGAGCAGCATCCGCGCGAACGCGATCAGCTGCTTCTCGCCCGCCGACAGGTTGCGACCCCGCTCCGCGACCGCCTCGCGGTATCCGGCAGGGAACCGCCGCACGACGTCGTCGAGGCCGAGCTCCGCGGCGGCGGCCAGCGCGTCCTCGTCGGTGACGTCCGGACAGCCGAGCTTCAGGTTGTCGAGGATCGTGCCCCGGAACAGGAACACGTCCTGCGCGACCACGCCCACCTGACGGCGCAGGTCGGACCGCGCCATGTCCCGGACGTCGACGCCGTCGAGCCGGATCGCGCCGCCCTGGATCTCGTAGAGCCGGGTCAGCACGCTGAGCAGCGTGGTCTTGCCTGCCCCCGTCGGCCCGACGACCGCGACCGTCGCGCCCGCCGGGATATCGAGCGTGAAGCCGGACAGCACCGGACGGTCGGGCCGGTAGCCGAAGGTCACGTCGTCGAACTCGACGCGTCCCGGCCCGTCCGCCGACCGCGGCGCAGCGGAATCGGGAACCTCGGTCGGCTCGTCCAGCAACGTGAAGATCCGCTCGCTCGCGATCGTCGCGTTCTGCAGCACGGTGTACTTCAGCGACAGGTCGCTGAGCGGCACGAACATCCGCTGCATGTAGTCGACGAACGCGTAGAGCGTGCCGAGCGTGAGCCCCGCCGCGGCCGCCTCGTCCGGCGGGACCCCGAGCGCCTCGACGGCGTAGGCGCCGCCCACCCAGAGGATCAGCGCGGTCGTGAACGACCCGAGCATCTCGGTGACGGCCGACAGCAGCGACTCCCAGCGGACCGTGCCGAGCTGTGCGGTCAGCACTCCCCCGTTTATGTCCTCGAAGCGCGCAGCGCTCCGCGCCTCCTGCCCGAACATCTGCACGATCGCCATGCCCTGGACCTGCTCGTGCAGCTCGGCGTTCATCTGCGAGATCCGCGTCCTGAGCGCGTCGTAGGCGGAGCGCACGCGACGCCTCACCCAGAGCGTGACCCCGACGAAGACCGGCACGACCAGCAGGCTCGCCAGCGTCAGCGGCACGCTGAGCGAGAGCATGATCGCCACCGCCGCGACCAGGAACACGAGGTCGCCGGCGATCGTGACCACGCCTGACGAGAACAGCTCCTGCAGCGACTCGACGTCGGTCGTCGCGCGCCCGACGAGGCGGCCGACCGGCGTTCGGTCGAAGTAGCCGAGCGGCAGCCGCTGGAGGTGGGCGAAGACCGCCTTGCGGAGGTCGAGCAGCGCACCCTGGCCGGCAAGCTCGAGCGCACGGAGCTGGTAGTGGCGGCAGAACCACTCGAGGACCGCGACGCCGGCGAAGGCCAGGACCAGCGTCGAGAACGAGTCGCCGGCGCCGTCGGCGGTCAGGTGCTCGTCGATCGCGACCTTGACGAGCCACGGCTGAGCGAGCCGCGTCGCCGCGTGCACGAGGAGCAGCAGGAGGCTCAGCCACAGCCAGTGCTGGTGCCGACGCACGAAGGAGAACACCCGCGCGAGGTAGACGACGCGCCGGCGATCGAAGCCGACCTGGTCCTGCGAGCGCGGCATCATCGCCCCGCCTCCTGGCGCCGCCAGAGCGACGCGTAGACGCCGTCCAGCGCGAGCAGCTCGCGGTGGTCGCCGCTCTCCACGATGCGTCCCTCGTCGAGGACGAGGATCGTCTCGCAGCGCTGCACGGTCGCGACGCGGTGCGCGACGATCACCGTCGTCCGCCCGCGCATCATCGGCTCGAGCTCACGCAGGATCGCGTCGGCCGTGCTCGTGTCGACGGCCGACAGCGTGTCGTCGAGCAGCAGCACCTTGGGCTCGAGGAGCATCACGCGCGCGAGCGCCGCGCGCTGGCGTTGCCCCCCCGACAGCTGGACGCCGCGTTCGCCGACCGTCGTCCGGAGGCCATCCGGGAGCTGGCCCATGTCCTGCGCGAGCCGCGCGGCGCGGACCGCCGCCTCTATCCGCTCGGGACTCGCGTCGGGCCGACCGAACGCCACGTTCTCGGCCAGCGTCCGGCTGAACAGGAACGACTCCTGCGGCACCACGCCGACCGCCTCGCGCAGGTCCGCGAGCGGGATCGTCGTGATGTCCCGGCTGTCGACGAAGACCGCGCCCTCGGGCACCTCGACCTGTCGGCTGAGCGCGCGGAGCAGCGTCGTCTTGCCGGAGCCGGTCGCACCCACCACGCCGAGCGAGTGGCCGGCCGGCAGCTCGAACGACACGCGATCGAGCACCCGACGCGGCCGGTCGGCGCCCTCGGGCAGTTCGGTCGGAAGGCTCCCTGACAGGTGCGGCTGGTCGACGAGCGCCGGGAACTCGATCGTCAGGTCCCGCACCGCGAGCGCGCCGTGCTCGACCGGGTGCCGCGTGCCGCCCCTCGCCGGGTCGGGGATCGTCTCGGGCATCGCGAACAGCTCGTCGATCCGCTGCAGCGCCGCCGCGCCGCGCTGCAGCGAGCTCAGCACGAAGCCGAGCGTCCCGGTCGGCCCGGCGACGATCGCGAGGTAGAACGTGAAGTTGATCAGCTCACCGACCGTCAAGTGCCCCGCCTCGACGCGCGCAGCACCCGCGCCGAGCGCGAGCACCGTGCACAGCGCGCCGAGCAGGACCATCGACGGCGTCAGCGTCGCGCGCGCACGAGCCAGCCGCAGCGTCGTGTCCCGGTAGGTCTCGGCCTCCCTCGCGAACGCCGCGGCGTCCCGATCCTCGAGCGCGAGGCTACGCACGACGCGCATGCCGGACAGCGACTCGTCGAGCTTGGCGCTGACTTCACCGAGCTGCTCCTGCGCGAGCCGCGAGTCCTCCTGGATGCGCCCGGCGATGCGCCGCGCGAAAGCCAGGAAGAACGGGAACGGCGCGACGCAGATCGCGGTCAGGTAGGGATCGGTCCACAGCAGGAACGCGATGCCGACCGCGTACAGGACGCCGGTCTCGACCAGGTACAGGAACACCGGACCGGTCAGCCCCTGGACGTTCTGCACGTCGTTCACGCAACGCGACATCACGTGCCCCGTCTGGTGCCGGACGAAGAACGACGGCGGCAGCCGCAGCAGGTGCGCGAACAGGTCGCGACGCAGTTCCCGGACGACCTTCCGGCTGTTGCCGAGGATCGTCAGCCGGCTCCCGGTCCGCACGGCGGCTCCCACCGCAGCCGCGAGCACCATGCCGAGCGCGGCGTTGCGGACCTGCGCGAGCAGCTCCGCGTCCGAGCCGTCGCCGCGCAGGTCGTCGATCGCGGTGCCGAGAAAGGTCGGCACGACGAGCCTCAGCGTGACCGCCAGCACGACGAGCACCGCCCCGAGCGCGTAGCTGCCGCGGTGGTGGCGCGCGTAGGGCCACAGGCGATGGAAGCGGGACGTCATCTCCGGGATCGGGGGACGAGCACCGTAGGCCCGTGATCCAACCCCTCAAGGACGGTCCCGCCGAATCCTCTCGTCAGCCGGGTGCCATGCCCGAGTCACGGGAGAACCGTGACGCGCACATCACCAGATCCGGATCGAGTTTCGGTTGGCGAACGAGAAGCCCGGTTGGCCGGTCAGCACCAAGCCCTGCACGAACAGCTCGACGCCGGCGAGGCCTGGATCGAGCGGGAGCGGCAGCGCGAGCGACGACGAGTTGGCGGTCACCGGAGTGGCGAACAGGATCGGCAGCGCCATCTGGAACGTGCCGCCGATGCCGCCGATCGACGACGGCGCCGCGGCCCCGGACGAGAAGAGCACGGACGACGTCGTCGGCGTCAGGCTCACGGTGTCGATCCGGACGAGGCCGCCGACCTGCGAGCTTCCGGTCGTGCCGATGTGAAGAGCGTTCGACTGGGGATCTTGGGGCATCGTCCCGTTCATGATCTCGAAGATGTTGACGTTGCCATCACCGTCCAAGTCTCCGAGCGGGTCCACGACGGTCGCATACGCGAACGAGGTCGAGAGCGCCGTCTGGGTGCCGTAGCCGACGAGCGCGGGGACCTCGACGACACCGGTCGTCGGGTCGATGCGCTTCACTTCGCACGGCGGGCAGGGCGGCGTCGTGCAGTTGAACGTGACCCGGTCCGTCGACCAGATCCGCCCCATGAAGTCGGTGGAGAGGCCGAGGCTGTCGACCACACCCAGCGCGAACTGCTGCACGACGGCGCCAGTGGTGTCGAGCGCGAGCAGGACCCCGCTGCGGTTGCTCACCCAGACCTGCCCGTTGAGATCGAACGTGATCCCGGACAGCGAGGAGAGCGGCGTGCTGTGCAGTGCGACGAAGTTGCCCTGCTCATCGAACTCGCCGACATCTCCCGAGCTGTCGCCGATCACCCAGATGTGGCTCGGCTGGCCCGACGCGAAGCCGCGGTAGTCCGCGATGAGCGACACCGGGAGCATCGCCGTGCTGGAGCCGAACGCGTGGACCGTCACCGCTCCGGTGGTCGCATCGATGCGCGACACCGAGGCGGGTGCGGTCCGGTGCGCAACCCACTTGTTGCCGACGCTGTCGACGGTGATCCCGAGGGCATTGGCGGGCACCGTGTAGCTGTTGATGAAGCCGCCGTTCGCGTCGTATTCCGCCACCGTCGAACCCGCCGTCATCCACGCGTGCCCCGCGCGATCGAACGTAACCTGGTACGCGGAACCGCCCGGATGCGAGAACGTCGCGATGACGCCGGTCGCCGGGTCGACGATGTCGAACGACGACTGGATGAACCGGATCACCCAGACCTTGCCGTCGGGGGCGCGATGCGCGCTGCGCAGATTCGAGGACAGCGGGATCGAGCGGAGGGTCACTCCGCCGGAATCCACTTCCTGGATGTCGTTGGTCCGCCGGTTGGCGATCCAGTAGGTCTCCTGGGCCGTGCTCGGAGTCAGCCCGAGGGTGGAGACGATGATCAGGCCGAGGGCCAGCGTCGTGAGGCGGGGTTTCATGGAAGCGATCGAGGGAGAGATCCGTGCCGAACCCCGGATCGGCACCGCGCCGCTGCGGCCGGACCGGCAGATTCGCCCGAAGGCTAGCGCGCTGACGGTCGGCCAAGATCCGATTTCTTCGGATCCCTGCTCCCGCGACCTCCCACCTCGAAGCCCGGAGCCGCCGAGCCCTCCAGGGCGGCCCTCGGAGGGAATCCGGGGGGCCAGCTGGAAGCGCCCCCCTCCCGTGAACAGGCACGGTCCGGATCGCAGGATCGTCGACGCAACGCCGGAGTCCGCGGGAGGGAGACCGGGAATCCTGGTTCATCCCTGGCCGACCGGTGGGATGCGGCTCGCACGGCGTCTCGGGACGAGCCGCCGGGAGGTGGGCGCCGGCCCACAAACCCCGCCTGCAGCGGCCCGATCGCAGCGTAGCTGACGGGCGCCCCCTGAATTCTCGAGCGCTTCCCCTTGCGGAAAGCGCGGCGACCCTGGCGATACTGCCCCACCCACCTGTCCGGCACTCGTCGCGCTGTCGCAAGGCTCCCCTCATGACCGACTCGAAGCACGGCAACCCGCAGATCCTCTACGAGGTCGGGGACAAGCCTCCGCACCTGCTGTCGGCCACGCTCGGCCTGCAGACCGTGGTCCTGATCCTCGCGGGGATCACGATGACGCCGCTGATCGCGCTGCAGGCCGTTGGCCTGGTCGATCAGGCCGGCGACTGGGTCGTGTTCGCGGCGCTGGTCATCAGCGGCCTGACGACGATTCTCCAGGCGCGGCCCGTCGCCGGGTTCGGGGCGGGCCACGTGCTGTTCATGGGGACGTCGGGGGCGTTCCTGGCCGTGTCGATCGCCGCGCTGGAGCAAGGAGGCCTGCCGCTCCTGGGCACGCTCGTCGCGGCGTCCGCACTGTTCCAGTTCGTGTTCGCCCGGAACATGGCGCTGTTCCGGCGCATCGTCACGCCGACGGTCGGCGGCACCGTCGTCACGCTGATCGCCGTGACGATCATGCCGATCGCGTTCGAGAAGCTGTCCCACCTGCCGCAGGACCACGCGGGCCATCCGCTGGCCGCGGTCTGGACGGCGATCATCAGCCTCGTCGCGATGCTGGCGGTGACGTTCTACAGCTCGGGCAAGATGCGGCTGTGGGGTCCGGTGATCGGCATCCTCGTCGGCAGCCTCGCGGCCTTCGGCTTCGGGCTGACGGACTTCTCGTCGATCGGGCAGGCGAGCTGGGCCGGGCTGCCGCAGGCGAGCTGGCCGGGATTGGACCTGTCGTTCGAACCGAGCTTCTGGTGGCTGCTGCCGGGCTTCGCGATCGTCACGATCATCGGGGCCCTCGAGACCTTCGGGGACGGGATCGCGATCCAGGAGGTGTCCCAGCGGACGCCGAAGCCCGTCGACTACAAGGTCGTCCAGGGCGCGGTCAGCGCGGACGGCCTGGGCAACCTGCTGTCGGGCCTGATGGGCACGCTGCCCAACACCACCTACTCGACGTCGATCTCCGTCGTCGACATGACGGGCGTCGCGGCGCGCCGGGTCGGCGTCTACGGCGGCGCGATCCTGTTCCTGCTGGCGTTCTGCCCGAAGCTCTCGGCGCTGCTCCAGTGCATCCCACAGCCGGTCGTCGGCGCCTACATCCTGATGCTGCTCGTGCTGCTGTTCGCGCACGGCATCCGGCTGGTGATCTCCGACGGGCTCGACTTCGACAACGGGATCGTCTTCGGACTGTCGTTCTGGCTGGGCATCGGCTTCCAGAACCTCCAGATCTTCCGTGCGGAGATGTCGCCGGGCTTCCACGAGCTCCTCGACAACGGCATGACCGCGGGCGGGATGGCCGCCGTCGTGCTGTCCTGGCTCGTGTCCCTGAAGTCTGCGCGCAGCTACCGCGCGAAGTTCGACATGACGCCCGACGCGTTCCGCGCCGCGCAGGACTTCGTCGACCGCCACGCCCGCGGCGCGGGCTGGACGGGACGCGACCGGAACCGCCTCGCGCTGGTCGTCGAGGAGGCGTTCGTGCTGTTGACCGAACGCGCCGAGGGTCAGGGCGCGCGCTCGGTCACCGTCCGTATGCAGCCGCGCGGCCAGGTCGCGGAGGTCGAGATCGTCAGCGCCCCGCTCGGCACGAACGTCCAGACCCTGCTCGACGAGCTGCCGCCCGCCAGCAAGGTGGACGAAGACGACTTCGCGCTCCGCCTGCTCCGGCACATGACCGAGAGCGTCCGGCACGAAGAGTTCCACAACGCCGACTTCCTGGCGATGACCGTCCGCCGCGAGGGTCGCGACGATCTGCGCATGTAGCGAGGCCGGCTCCACCGACACACCCCCCATGGAAACCAAGAGAGAACCCCACGAGCGCGCCGTCGTCCTGCTCGTCTCCGGACGCCTGGACTTCGGCAGCGCCAAGGACTTCGAAGTCACGCTCGGCTCGTGCGTCCAGGACGCGGCCGACGCGGGACTCGCGCTGATCCTCGACCTCGCGGCACTCGACTACGTGTCGAGCGCCGGGCTCCGCAGCCTGATGGTCGGCGCGAAGGCCGCGAAGGCGCGCGCGGTCGGCTTCCACGTCTGCAGCCTCGCCCAGGACGTGGCCGAGATCTTCCGCATCAGCGGGTTGGACCAGATCATCCCGCCGCTCGCCGACCGGGCGGCCGCCGAAGCCCGCCTCCCGTCATGAACGTGGAGGTCCCGGGTGAGATCGAGCGCCTCCCGGATCTCGTGGACGCGCTGCACGCCGCCTGGGCGGAGCGAGAGCTCCCCGCGGACCAGCTGTTCGCGTTCGATCTCGCGCTGGAAGAGGTCTTCACGAACCTCGCGATCCACGCCCGCGGCCCCGTGATGCCGCTCCGGGTCGCGGTCCGCCTGGAGGCGGGCGACGGCGAAGTCCTCCTCGAGATCTGCGACGACGGCGACCCGTTCGATCCGCTGTCGGCCCCGGCACCCGACCTGGAGAGTCCGCTCGAGGACCGCCGGATCGGCGGACTGGGAGTCCACCTCGTCCGTCGGTTCTTCCCCGACGTCCGCTATGAGCGCATCGACGGCAGGAACGTGCTGAGCCTGCGCCGCCCTCCCGGGTGAGCGTGCAAGGCGGCGCGCGGTCTCCCGTGCGCGCATCCGTGGTCGCGGTCCGCTCCGAACAGCCGCCCGATGGTCGACGTCGACACGCTTCTCCTGGTCCACGCCGCGTCGACCTGGGCCATGGTGGGCCTGATCTGGTTCGTGCAGGTCGCGCACTACCCGCTGTTCGCGGCGATCGGTCGAGCCGAGTTCCCGCGGTACCAGGTCTGGAACGTGCGGGCGACGAGCTTCGTGGTCGGCCCGCTTCTCGCAGCAGAGGGAGCCTCCGCCCTCGGACTCCTCGTCCTCGTCGGCGGGACGATCGTGTGGACCGGAAGCGTGCTGCTGGCGCTGATCTGGCTGTCGACCGCGTTCCTGCAGGTCCCATGCCATGCGCGGCTCGAGCGCGGCTTCGACGCGGCGACCGCCGCGCGCCTCGTCCGGACCAACTGGATCCGAACCATCGGCTGGACCGGGCGTGGGGCGTGTGCCCTCGGCCTGGTCGTGGAACGGGCCGCGGTGTAGCGACCGACGTGCTCCGGGAACAGCGACGCTGCATCCTCGACGCCGGAGCGCGCGAAGGCGCCCGCCACGATGTTTGGCTGGCTCCGCAAGAAGAACCCGACGAGCGATCTGCAGAAGCGCTACGAGGCGCTGATGCGCGAGGCGCGCGACCTCCAGCGTGGGGGCGACATCGTCGGCTACGCGGCCAAGATGGCCGAGGCTGACGCCGTGCGCCGGGAGCTCGACGCTCTGGACATCGGAAGCCAGGGAAGCTGACATGGTCGCCCAGATGGACGCCCGTGGGATGTTCGTAGCCGACTGGCTGCACCAGGTCCGCCGCACGCTCGCCGTCGGCGCCTCGCACCGTCTGAGGGAGCTCCACCCGGACCTCGTCGCCGCCTACGGCGACCACGGGTTGGCAGACGTCGTCGCCGACCAGGAGGTCCGGCTCGACTACCTCGCACAGGCGCTGTCGTGCGGTTGCCCGGAACTCTTCGACCAGCACGCCGAGTGGCTCCGCGTGGCCTTCGGCGGCCGCAACCTGCCTCTCGAGCTGGCCCGGACCGGCCTCGCCTGTCTCCGGGACGAGCTCGCGGACAGCCTGCCCGAGGACGCGCGTGCGCTCGCCGTCGAGTACCTCGCGCGAGGTCTCGCCGCGTTCGATCGCTGTGACGGGACGTCGCGGTCGCACATCCGTGACGACGCGCCGCTCGCCGGTGTCGCCCGGCGCTACCTGCTCGCGATCCTCGAAGGGCGCAGGCAGGACGCCGTGCAGGCGGTGATGGACGCCGCGGACAGCGGCGCCTCGCCCGACGACCTGCTGACCCACGTCGTGCAGAGGACCCAGCAGGAGCTGGGTCGGATGTGGCAGATCGGTGACGTGCACGCGGCCGAGGAGCACTTCGCGTCCCGCATCGCCGAGCGCCTGACGACGCTGCTCCACGCTCGTTTCGAGCCCGCGCCGCGGAATGGCCGCAAGGTGCTGATCGCCTCGGTCGGCGGCAACGACCACGACCTCGGCTCCCGCTTCGTCGCTGACCGCTTCGAGCTGGCCGGCTGGCAGGTGATCCACCTCGGCGCGAACACCCCGGCTGCGGACGTGGCGCGCGCGGTGCAGGACTTCCAGCCCGACCTCGTCGCGCTGTCGACGATGATCGCGCTCCACCTCCGCTCGACGGCGACGGTGATCGCCGCGATCCGCGCGCTCCCGAAGCACGGCAAGGTTCGCGTGCTGGTCGGCGGAGGCCCCTTCCTGCAGGTCCCGGACCTGTGGAAGAAGGTCGGAGCGGACGGCACCGCCGCAGACGCCGCCTCCGCGGTGATCCGAGCGGAAGAGCTCGTCAGCGCCTGACAGGACGTCGGGCCCGGCGCCCCCGGAGGACCGCCACTTTTTTGTCGCGGTCCTGCGCGACGCGGCGGGAAGCCCCAGAATGACGCGCCCGACCGGCGACCTGCCGGATCGGGTCCTCCGGCATGATCTGGGAACACAGCTGGGCCCTGGCCCTCCTCGTCCTCGCCCCCGTCCTGTTGTTCCTCGGGCTGCGGTCACGCGCGCCGTTCGCGAGCACCGGGGTCCGGAGAATCGCCGCCGTGCTCCAGGCTGCGGCCGGAGCAGCCCTGATCCTCGCGCTCGCCGGCCCCCACCGCATCGTCGGCGAAGGCGACCCGGCGCGCGTCGTGCTTGCCCTGCCCGGCGCGGACGCCGGACTCGCGATCCAGTGGCGGGAGGCGACGCCCTACTCCGACGCGTTCCACGTGATCTCCGCCGGACCCCGGCCAGCGCGCGGTCCGCGCGGCGGAGCAGGGATCCCCTCTGCAATTGGCGCCCCCGACGTGTCCGCGGCGCTCGGTGCTGCGCTGCTCGAGACCGCGCCCGGCCGGGCGCTCGACGTCGCGGTCCTCGGCACGGCCGGCGATGCCGGTCCAGCCCTCGACGAAGTGGCCGCAGCCGCACGTCGACTCGGAGCGCGGGTCCACGCGCGCGTCTCGTCCCCTACCGACACGGCCACGACACTCCTGGGGGTCACCCATCCGAGCCGGATCGGGCGGAGCGAGCCGTTCCGTGCCGAACTCGAGGTCCGCGCGCCCCAGGCGACCGAAGCTCGGATCCGAATCCTCGATCGCACGTCGCGCGAGGTGCTGTCCGAGCAGCCTGTCCGGCTGCGCGACGGCCAGCAGGTCGTGCTCTGCGACGTGCCGCCACTGCCCGACGAGGGCGTCGCCCGCCTCGTCTTCGAGCTGGTCGTCGGCTCCGACGAGTCCGCGACCGACGCGGCGCGGGAGGAGACAGGGGTGCTGGTCGAGGGTGGACCGCGCGTGCTCTGGCTGGGCGCGAGCGATTCCGCCCGCGACGCGCTGCGGGAGACCCTCGCGCCGCACGGACTCGACATCGTCGCGGGCTCGGCGTCGGAACCGTTCGGCGCCGAGGGTCCCGGAGCGTTCGACGTGGTCCTCGTCGACGACCTGCCGGCGGCGGACTGGCCGACCGACGCCCAGGCCAACCTCGCCGAAGCCGTGGTCACGGAGGGCACGGGTTTCCTGCTCGCCGGCGCACACCGCTCCCTCGGCCCCGGTGGCTACGCGGACTCCCCGCTCGCTTCGATCCTGCCGGTCGACCTCCCGCAGCGCGAGGAGCGCCGGGACCCGTCCGTGTCCCTGGTCCTCGTCATCGACACGAGCGGAAGCATGGGCAACCGCGTCGAGCTGGCGAAGGAAGTCGCGCGCCTCGCGCTGCGCCGCCTCCTCCCGCACGACAAGGCTGGCATCGTCGAGTTCTACGGCAGCAAGAGGTGGGCGGCGCCGCTCCAGCCCGCGTCGAACACGATCGAACTGATGCGCGCGCTGAACCGGATGCAGGCCGGCGGCGGCACGGTGATCTACTCCGCGCTCGAGGAGAGCTACTACGCGCTCCTCAACGCGCCGACGCGCTTCAAGCACATCCTGGTGCTCACGGACGGCGGCGTCGAGTCCGGTCCGTTCGAGGCGCTCGCCCGACGCATCGGCTCGTCCGGCATCCAGCTCAGCACGGTGCTGATCGGCCCGCAGGCGAACAGTCCGTTCCTGATGAACCTCGCCCAGTGGGGACGCGGTCGCTTCTACGCGGCGCCGTCGCGCTTCCAGCTCCCCGAACTCCGCTTCAAGGAGCCGCAGACCACGCTGATGCCGTCCGTCCAGGAGCGACCGTTCGAGATCGCGGCTACGGCTGCACGAGAGAGCACGCGCGCAATCGGCGACGGAGGCGCGACGATCGGCGGGCTCGTCGAGGCGCAGGGTCGTTCGGGCGCCGAAGAGATGATCACCGCGACCGACGGCGGGCAGCCTGTCCTCGCAGCCTGGGACCAGGGCGCCGGTCGCACGGCGATCCTGGCAACCGAACTCCTCGGCCCGATGTCCGAAGCCGCGCGCGATGCCGGCTGGGCGCTGCTGCTCGCCGACCAGGTACGTTCACTGGCGCGAGGTCGCGAAGCGCTCCGACCCTCTCTCCGCGTCGAGGCCCTGCCGCGCGGCGCACGCGTGACGCTGCACGACAGCGAGCGGCCCGGCTGGCCGCACCCGGAGCTGCGCTTCGAGGACCCCGAGGGCGACGCGTCCGGAGTGGTCGCGCTGACGCCGGCCGAAGACAGCGCGGCGTTCACGGCCGAGATCCCCTGGCCAGCGTCGGGCGTGTGGCGACTCGACGTGGCTGGCAGCCCCGCGTCCGGTGCGGTCGCCGCACCGGCAGAGCGATCAGGACGCCTCCGCGACGTGTCGGCGGAAGTCCTCGCACTCGTCGAGGCCACGGGCGGAACGACCGACGGCCCGCTGCCGGTGGATCCGCCGGCAGCTCCTCCCGGCGCCGTCTCTCGGTCTCCGCTCCGCCCCTCGCTCGCGCTGCTGGGCGCACTGGCCTTCCTCGGTGCGGTGCTGGCGAGGCGCTGGCCCGGGCGGACAGCCCAGGCCGTGACCGCCGCACTCGCGCTCGCGCTGCTGCCGACCACCGCTCCGACGCAGGTTCCGGCGGCCGACCCGATCCAGGAACGCATCCAGCAGGAGCTCCGCCGCACCGGCAACCTCGACGGGCTGCGCGACGAGTGGCGCGAGGGCACGGAAGCCCAGCGCATCGCGATCGCGCGCGAGACGGGCGATCTCGATGCGCTCCTCGAGCTCACCGCGGACGAGCCCGAGCACCGGGCGCTCCGCGCGGTGATCCTCGAAGCCCGCGGCGACCTCGAGGCCGCACTGGGCGTCGTCCGTTCGCTCGCCGAGGACGGCTCGAACGCCGACCGCGCGCCCTGGTTGCTCCGCGAGGCCGAGCTCGTCGCGGCCCTCGGACGCGCCGCAGAGGCGGGCGAGGCGTTCCGCTCCGCTGCGCGCGCGTTCGCCGACCCGGCCTACTCCCACGCGATCGGCCACCTCGCGGCGAGCTACGGGCTCTTCGACGTCGCGCTCGAGCTCCACGTGCCCACGGCCGAGGCCTCGGATGCAGCCCGCGCGGCCACCTTCCTGCGCCGCGCCCGCTACTGCGAGGCGCTCGGCGACGACGACGGCGCGATCGACAGCTACCGGGCCGCGGCGGACGCAGCTCCGCAGCGGCGAGAGCGGAGGTTCGCGCTGACGCGCATGGTGGCCCGAACGAAGGCCGCGGGCCGGCTGGAGGAGCTCGTCACCCGCTGGACGGACGAGCTCGGCTCGCTGGACGCCGACCGCCGCGCGGCGCTGCTCGACGCCCTCCGCGAGCTGGACCGGGCCGAGGACGCGCTCGCGCTGCTCGACCGCCCGGAGCTCCGCGAGGATGCCGCGCTGCAGGCCCAGGCCCTGTCGATCGCGATCGAAGCGGGACAGACCGAGGCCGCGATCGAACGCGCACGGGCCCGCCTTCGCGAGGACGAGGACCAACCCCGCCTCCGCGTCTCGCTGGCGCTCCTCCTCACCGATCTCCGCCGTCGGGATGAGGCCGCTGCGATCCTGGAGCGAGGCATGCAGCTCGCCTCGCGGCGCGAGATCCAGCTGCTCGTCGAGGCCGCGTCCGAACTCGGGGACGAGGCCGCATTCGCCGCCGGCCTCGCTCGCATCCGCGAGCGCGGCGAAGAGCGGGATCGGATCGATGCCGTGCTGCTCGAGGCCGATCACCTGCGGCGACGCCAGCGCTTCGACCTCGCGGTCACCACCCTGGAGGCAGCCCGGCCTCTCGCGACCACCCCGCCCTCGAAGGTCCGGCTCGCCGAATCGTTGGAGTCCGCGTCGCGCACGACGGCAGCGATCGAGCTCTACCGGGAGGCCTACGAGGCGACCCGCACCGAGGACCTCGGCCTCCGCCTCGCATGGCTCCTGTCGAGCAGCCGCGACGCCGAGGAACGCGCCGAGTCCGCCGCGCTGTTCCGAGCGATCTGGCTCGGCGCCGGCAGCGCCGCGCGCCGCGTCCAGGCCGAGGACCGCGTGCTCGATCTCGCCGCGCGTGAAGGCAGGCTCGCCGACCTCGCGATCGAGCTCGAAGAGGCGCTCGACGACCCGGCGACCGAGCACAGGGACCAGAAGCGCGAGGCGCTGGTGAAGATCTGGGCGCGCGCGCAGGACACGTTCGGCGCTCGCGAGGTCCTGGAGCGCTGGATCCGCGAGGAGCCTTCGCGCGAGATCGAGGCCCGCCAGCGTCTCGCGCAGATCTACCTCGAGAACGAGGAGTTCCGGAACCACGAACGCACGCTGCGCCAGCTGATCGAGATCGACCCCGAGGCCGAGCTCGACTACCGCCAGCAGATCGCGCTCGGGTTCCTCGAACGCGGCCGCCCGGTCGAGGCCCGCGCGGTGATCCGCGAGATGCTCGAGGGCGACGGTGACCCGGACGCGATCGCGTTCGAGTTCTCGGCAGGCATCTACTCGCTCGCCGGGCGCCACCGCGAGGCGGCTGACCTGTACCGCCGCGCGCTCGCGCTGCACCCGGACCGGATCGAGACGCTGCTGCTCTGGGCCAACGCGATGGCGGCCCAGGGTCGCGCGGAGGAGGCGGTCGCGCGGTTCGCCGACGTCCTGATGCGCGAGGCCGAGGGCGTGGCCGCCGACCTCTTCCTCGTCGCGGTCGACGGCCTGCTGAACCTCGAGGCTCCGAAGCCGGTCCTGCGCTTCGCGGAGCGCGCGCTGCGTCGCCGGATCGCGGCCGAGCCGGACAAGGTCTTCCTCCGCCGTGCGCGCCAGGACGTCCTCGAGATGCTCGGCGACGGCGACGCCCGGCTGACGAGCCTCGGCGAGACCCTCCTCGTCGCCGGGCTCCAGCGCACGACGTGGCTCCGCGAGATGATGGAGGAGTCGGCGAAGCGCCGCGACTGGGGCACCTACCTCGCCGACGCTCGCGCGCTCCTCGAGACCGGTGACGAGGTTCCCCCCGCCGTGTTCCTCGAGATCGGGGAGGCACTGCTGCAGACGGGTGAGCTGCGCGCCGCCGAGCGCGCGTTCTCCCGCGCCCGCCTCGCGACCGACTTCGCCAAGGTCGAGGACCGCATCGCCGAGCTCTTCGAGAAGGCCGGACGGATCGAGGACGCCGAGCGCGTCCGGCGCCGCGTGCTGCGCCGCGACCCATCGAATCCGAGCGCACTGTTCGCGATCGCCCGCCTCGTCGAGCAGCGCGGCGACCGCGGCGAGGCGCTCGACCTCTACCGCGACGCGGCGCGGCTCCTGTTCGAGGGGCAGGACCTGGAGGCCGAGGCCCCAGCGACCCGGACCAGCCGCAACCAGACGACGACGGGGCCGACGTTCGACGACGCGGTCGACGGCGCGCTCCGCTGTGCGGAACGAGCTGCGGATCTCGCCTCGCTCCGCGAGGACCTCACGCAGCGCTTCGCGGCTGCGGCGGACGCCTCCGCCACGGCGCGCCTCGGTCTGATCGCACAGATGCGGAGGCTCGCCGAAGCCTGGAACGATCCCGTCGAGTCCGAGAGGTTGTCCGATCTCGAGGATGCGATCCTCGCCCAGACGACCGAGGGCGTCGACGACCGACTCCGGATCCGCATCGTCCAGGAGCGCCTGTCCCGAGGCGACATCGGTCGCGCCGCCGCAACGCTCGATGCGATCAGCGCCGACGTCGGCTTCCTGCGATCGAGGATCGCGCTGCTCCGCGGCGACCCGGCCGGCGCGCTGCGCATCGCGCTGGCGAAGGGCGAAGCTGGCGACGCCCGCACGCTGACCGAGCTCGCCCAGGCGCTCCTGCTCGCGGGTGCAGAGGAGGAGCTCTCGCAGCTCGAAACGTGGCTCGACGCCCGCGTCGCGGCACACGACGAGGACGAAGACGCACAGCGGGTGCTGCGCAGCCTGCAGCGACTGCGCGGCCAACCCATCGACCCCCGCGGCGAGCTGGACGCGGCGGTCGAGTCCGCCCGCGCGGTCACGGGTGACCTGTCCCGACGCGCGTCCCGCCTCGCCGCAGCGCTCCGCAACCACTCGTTCCTGGACGACACCACCCGCGGCGAAGCGATCCTGCCCCTCGTGCGCGAGGCCGCCGAGAGCAAGGACCGACCGGCGGCATGGTCGATCGTCTCCGCCGCGCGGACCTGGCTGCCTCCCGCCGAGCTCGCGCCGCTCGTGCCGCTGCTCTTCGACGACCAGCAGCAGATCTACCAGGTCACTTCTCGGGCTTCGTACCTCGACCTGATGCCTGCGGACGACGCCGTGCGGCTGCTGCGATCGTCACTCGACCGGTTCGAGGCCGGGGAGGTCCGGAACGCGCTCCTGCGCATGCTCGCCAACGACGAGCTCCCGGCGACGCTCCACGAGGCGATGCTGTCCGGTATCCGCCTGAACGACCTCCAACCCTCCGACCGGATGTGGCTTTCCCGGATCGTCGTCAGCCCGCGGCTGCCCGAGGAGACCGCGGAACTGCTGCTCCGGGCCCTGCGTCGCGACCAGCCCGCGGACCCCCAAGCCGATCTGCTCGCCGCTGGCGTGGAGACGGACACGGCCGCGAAGCAGTCTCTGCTCCGACGCGCCGCCGACCGCCTGGCCGCGTCCTCCGCGGTCGACTCCGCCACCAACATGGGCATCGAGCGCCTCGCCGAGCTCTGCGACCCGGATCTCCGCGGCGAGCTGCTGGTCAGGCCGACGGGCGAATCGATCGGCGGCAAGCTCGTGCGCGCCGCACTCCTCGGGGCGGCTGGCAGGAGCGAGGAGGCGGCGGACCAGTACCTGCAGGTCGTCCGCGCCGACCCGGCGAACACCGCGCTCGTCTACGAAGCGCAGGCACTCCTGCTGGCTCTCGGCCGCAGTGCCGACGCGACAGAGGTGTTCGCGCGACACCTCGACGCCATCTCGCAGGTCTACCCCTTCCATGCCGGCCAGCTCGCCCGCCTCCACATGGAGGCAGGCCAGCCCGAGGCTGCGCTCGCCGCGCTGCGGCGCGCCGAGGACGAGGGGGGAACCAACCTCGATATCTGGCTCCGCGCCGCAGCATCTCTGGACGACGCCGAATCCCGAGCGCGGGAGGTCAGGGCCTGGGCCCAGGCGAGACAACGGGTGCAGCGCCGCAACTCGGGCATCAGGATCAACTTCAACCCGATGGCCCGAGCCCACCGCTGGACGCTCGCAGAGGTGCTGTCGGCGGATGGGCGCCCCAGACCGATTCCGGCCGACGCCTCGGAAGCAGAGGAAGAGGGCGACCTGCTCTCGTTCATCCCGGAGGGCGCAGCGCTCGCCGAATCGCTGCTCCGCTGCATCCCGTCCGCACAGCGGAACGCGGCGCTCTCCCTCTACCGAGGGATGCTCGGCAGCGAGTCCCGCTTCGGTGACGCCGCACCGCGTCTCGCCGAGCGGGACTCCCGCCTCGCCGCGACGCCGTTCGACGCCGAGGCGCTCCGACTCAGCGTGTCGGCCGATCAGCTGGGCCTTCCCGCCGAGCCGGACGCGATCGCCCGCGCCGCCCTGCTCCGGGGAACCGAGCCCCAGCTCGACCCCGTGCACTGGATCGATCTGCTCTGGACCGCCGAGCGGAGCCGGCAGGATCCCCTCGTCGAGCGGATCCTCGCCATCGCGCTGAAGGATCGGTCTCTGCTGTCACGCTTCGAGATTCGCGAACGGGCGGCCGAGATCTTCGGCCTCGCCGCGCGGAGGATGCCCGGACTGCTTCTGGCGCTCGCGCCGATCGGGACGTCTCCGAACTCGTACTTCGACGGCGATCTGCTCACCGAGCTCGCGCTCTCCGAACAGGAACCGGCCGAGGTGATCCGTGCGTTCGTGCAGGTCGGCCCCTTCCTCGCAGCAGCGAACCGGTACGGCGACTCGAGACTCGCTCTGCCGTGGGCCGGCCTCCTGGCGCGCTCCGGCGACCTCGATCGCGCGGTCGCAGCTCTGCTGGTCGAGGATTCGCAGCTGAGCAGCGGTGACCAGGTGCCTGCGCGCAACTTCGCCGCCGCGGTGCCGCCGCTCCCGCTGTGGAAGGACTCGTCGCTCGCCGTGCCGTTCGCCGAGCGGATCGGCGCGGCAGCCGCCGCCGCGAGCAGCAGCGGCACGCGTGGGCTGCTCGTCCGCGTGGGCTTGCTGGTCGCAGCGCGGCTGGACGAGGCTGGGAGGCACGAAGAAGGAGAACGTGTCCGCTCTACGCTCCAGCAGCAGGCAGCCCTCGTCCCCTACGCCGCGTCTTGGCGCCGCACGCCTGGACGATGACACGCGACGACAGCTCCCTGCCGCGCGGCGCCGATCGAGCGCTGCGCGCCGGCGCGGTCGCCCTGGCCATCGGTACCGGAGCACGGCTCTCGATCGAGCCCGCGAACCCGATCCGCGAAGCGCTGGTCGGTGGCCCGGCGGCGTCGCTCGCGGACGCGGCTTCGATCGCGGTGACGGCTGTCCTGGCTGCGGCCGCCTGCCTGAGCATGACCCGGCGCGCGCGACTCGGCATGGCAGGCATCGCTGCTGCCGCGATCTGCCTGGACATCGCCACGATGTGGACGAGACCCGAGGGCGCACTCCTCGTGCCGATCAGCCACGCTGCGCGATGGCTCGCCCCCCTGGCGTTCGTGGTCGCGAACTCGGGCCGAGCCAGCGCTCTCCCTCGAGCGCGGACGCTCCTCGCGATCGCCGCTGCGGCGACCTTTGCCGGACACGGGATCAAGGCCTTCCAGGCCCCACCGAACTTCGTCGCCTACCTCGACTGCGCATGCCGTCTCGCCACCGGTAGCGCGTGCGCGGGACACATCGCCAACGACCTCCTGGTCGGGATCGGAGTGGTCGACCTTCTGGTCGCTGCGCTGGTGCTCGCGGGCCGACCGGGGCTGCGCCTCGCCCTCGCCTGGATGGTCGTGTGGGGGGCGGCGACGGCCGTGATCCGCACCGTGCACGGCGGCCTCGAAGCATGGCCGCTGACCGTCGAGCGCGTGCTCAATGCCGCGGCTCCGCTCGCGCTGCTGCTGCTCATGCCGGCCGAGGCGCCGGAGAACTAGTCGAGTTCCCAGAGCGATGGCGGCGTCTCGTCGTCCTCGACCTCGACGCCATGGCCGGGCGCGTCCACCTCTCCGGGCGCTCGCACGAGCCAGAACGAGAGCTCGGGAAGCCCGCGACGCGTGACGTCCTGCGCCGCACGAGCGACGAGCAGCGGGCGCGACGCCTCGAGCCGGGCGAGAACCTCTTCGCGCGGCAACCCACTCCCGGGTGGATGCACGGAGAGGCGCACGATCATGCGATGGCCGGGTGCCGCCTCCACCGCGTCGACGCTCAGGTTCTGCAGCACCTCGTCCTCACACTCACCGACCAGCGTGCTCTCGATCGAACGCGCGATCTGCGCGGCGAGCTGCTGCTCCTTGCGGCGATGCCCTGGCGTCACGACCCGGCGCCCCCAGCTCCATCCGACGCGTCGACGGCCGCTGCCTCGTAGGAGCGCACCACGGGACCCGGACCGACGGGCGGCGTCGCCTCGACGATCGCAGGGCCTCCGGTGATTCGGCTCGACGGAGAGAAGACGTAGGAGAGCGCATCGCAGGGCACTCCGAGCACGACGTGCCCTGCACCCGCACCGATCGACACCGGTGCCCACACCAGCTCGTCCGCGTCCGCTCCGAGCGCGTCGCCCGCAGCGAGGCTCAGCCCCTTGAACACCGGATAGGCGATCAGCGCACCCGCAGCGCCGATCACACCTCCGGCGTACGCACCGGCACGGGCAACGCCCCGCACCCATGCAGGGCGGCCGAGGTCCGGCGCGGGCGCATGGTCCTCGAGCCTTGCGACGGCCTCCGGGAGGGAACAGGAGGTCACGAGAGCGGCGAACAGCACGGCTGCGGCACGGCAGGTCATGGACATCACGGGCGGGAGGATAGCCCCACCAGAGCACGGCGTCGTCGGACAGCTGATCCGGTCACGTCATACGCGCACAACAGCCACTTCAGGTTGACCGCAGGATGGCTAAGGTCTCCGCCCCTCGAACTCCGATCGAGGAAGACGGGAACGACCGCGATCGTGCGGCCGGAGTCCCCGCACACCCAAGCGCCATGAAGATCGCAGTCATCGGAACTGGATACGTCGGCCTCGTCGTCGGCACCTGCTTCGCCGAGACCGGCAACCGCGTCACCTGTGTCGACGTCGACGAGGAGAAGATCCGTCGGCTCCGCAACGGCGAGGTTCCCATCTACGAACCGGGCCTCGAGGAGCTGATCTCCCGCAACGTCGAGGAAGGACGCCTGTTCTTCAGCACCGAGGTGGCCGAGTCCGTGAAGGAGGCGACCGTCTGTTTCATCGCGGTGGGCACACCTCCGGACGAGGATGGCAGCGCCGACCTCCGCTACGTGCTCGCCGTCGCGCGCTCGATCGGTGAGAACCTCAACGGCTACAAGGTCGTCGTCACGAAGAGCACCGTGCCCGTCGGCACCAACAAGAAGGTCCACGACGCGATCGTCGCGGTGGCCGGCGCGGACGCTCCGTTCGACGTCGTCAGCAACCCCGAGTTCCTGAAGGAGGGCGCGGCGATCGAGGACTTCATGAAGCCCGACCGCGTCGTCATCGGCACCAACAGCGACCGCGCGCGGGACGTGATGAGCGACCTCTACGCTCCCTTCGTCCGCTCGGGCAAGCCGATCCTGACGATGGACCCGGCGTCGGCCGAGATGACGAAGTACGCGGCGAACTCGATGCTCGCGACCCGCATCTCGTTCATGAACGAGATGGCGCGGATCTGTGAGCTGGTCGGCGCCGACATCAACCACGTCCGCAAGGGCATCGGCACGGACGCGCGCATCGGCTTCCCGTTCCTCTACGCGGGCGCTGGCTACGGCGGCTCGTGCTTCCCGAAGGACGTCCGCGCCCTCGTCCGCACCGCGGTCGAGCACGGCTACGAGCCGCAGATCATCAACGCGGTCGAGGCCGTCAACGGGCAGCAGAAGCACATCCTGTTCGAGAAGGTCCAGCGCCACTTCGGCGATGACCTGAAGGGCAAGCACTTCGCTCTGTGGGGACTCGCGTTCAAGCCGAAGACCGACGACATGCGGGAAGCCCCGGCCCTCGTGCTGATCGAGGCCCTGCTGGCCGCCGGAGCGACCGTCTCGGCATTCGACCCCGAAGCGATGCACGAGACCGAGCGCCGCATCGGTGACTCGATCCGGTACGCGGACAACGCGATCGCGGCGCTCAAGGACGCCGACGCGCTGGTCCTCGTCACCGAATGGAGCGAGTTCCGCCACGTCGACCCGGACGAGATCAAGACGCACCTGAAGGCACCGGTCGTCATCGACGGCCGGAACATCTTCGACGCCAAGCGGCTGCGCGCCGGCGGCTTCACCTACTACGGCATCGGCATCCGCTGATGCGGACGGCATGGCGGTGGGCGACCCCACCGCCGACCGTCGGCCGGGCGCGCCTCAGCGGCCAGCGCCCCGCACCGCCTCGACGTCGATCGCGTCACGCGCGGTGCCCTGCGCCCGGTCC
>JAQCBR010000129.1 GCA_027621295.1 Planctomycetota bacterium | reverse complement strand
CGGCACGCTCCGCCCCGAGCTCGCGGCCGAGCTCGGGCTCGGCGACGACGTCCTCGTCGCGGCGGGAGCCGGCGACAACATGGCGGCAGCCCTCGGTGCCGGCGCGGTCGCGACCGGCGTCGCGGTGCTGAGCCTCGGCACGTCGGGGACCGTGTTCGCGCACGCCGACGCGCCGGTCTGCGACCCCGAGGGCGAGATCGCACCGTTCTGCGGCAGCGCCGGCGGCTGGCTCCCGCTCGGCTGCACGATGAACGCCACCGTCGCGACCGAGGTGGTCCGCGGACTGTTCGGGCTGGACCTCGACGCCTTCGAACGTGCGGCCGCGTCGGTCCCCTGCGGCAGCGACGGCGTGCTCTGCGTGCCGTTCTTCACCGGGGAGCGGAGCCCCGACCTGCCGACCGCGACCGCGGGCTTCCTCGGACTCCGCCCGACCACGACGACGCAGGCCCACTTCGCGCGCGCGGCGATGGAGGGTGCGACGCTCGCGCTCGGCCGTCTGCTCGACCGGCTCCGCGCGCTCGACGTCCGGATCGACGAGCTGAGGCTTACCGGCGGCGGGAGCCACAGCCAGACGTGGCGTGAAGTCGTCGCCGCGGTCACCAGCGTGCCGGTCCGCGCCGGCGTCGATGCGGATGCGGCCGCGATGGGCGCCGCGGTCCAGGCGCTCTGGACGTGGCGGCGGGCAAAAGGCGAGTCCGACCTCTCGCTCCACGCGTGCCGCGCGTCCCTCGACCTCGATCGCGGACTCGTCGACGTGACGGCGTCGGCCGAACACATCGAGCGCTACGCCGAGGTCCGCTGCCGCTACGACGAGGCGGTCACCGCACTGAACGCGACCTACCCGAAGGCCTGAATCCCCGATGACCCCAGAACGGATCTTCCAGTCCGGCGCGTTGGTCGCCGGCCTCGCGGTCGCCCTCGGCGCGTTCGGCGCGCACGGGCTCGAGGCCCTTCTCGACGAGCGCGGCACCGCCGACACGTTCGAGATCGCGGTCCGCTACCAGTTCTTCCACGCGCTCGCCCTGCTCGCCTGCGCGTGGCGGGCCTCGCTCGGTGAGAGGGGTGCGGAGAAGGCCGCCCAGGCGTTCCTCGCCGGGACCGCGGTGTTCTCGGGCACGCTGTACTTCCTCGCGGTCACCGGGCCTCGCTGGCTCGGCGCGGTCACGCCGATCGGCGGGGTCCTCTTGATCGCCGGCTGGATCCTGCTGGCGAGGGGCGTCGGCCGGTCCGCGGACGAAGGCTGAACCACCCATGGCACCGGCGCTGTGGTCCCCGGGCCCGCGCCGTCGATGGCGCACGGATCCGCCGATGGCTGGCCGCGAACCCAGAGACCGCGCCGACCTCGCCCGGCCGCCCCGGCGTTGCGGGGTAGACTCTCCGAGTCTATTCGACCGACCTCATGTCTCGAATCCGCGCTCTCCGGTCGGCGGCCGCCTGCGCCGTCTGCTCGTCCCTCGCCCTGGGCCAGGGGTTCACCGACCTCACCGCCCGCGCCGGGGTCACGGGCCTGCAGAACACGACGACGGCCTACGGGACCGGCTTCGCGTGCGTGGACGTGGACGGGGACGGGGACGTCGACCTGGTCATGCCCGACGCCGGCGGCCTGACGGTCCGGCTGTTCCGCAACCAGGGGAACCTCCAATTCACCGATGACACCGCGGTGTCGGGCCTCGGCATCGCGGGCGCGCCCGCGGCGATCGGCGCGTTCGACTTCGACAACGACGGCGACCAGGACGTGCTGGTCGGCAACTGGCGCACGCCGCTCCAGCTCTACGTGAACGACGGGACCGGCCGCTTCGTCGACCAGGCGCCCGCACTCGGCATCAACTCGTCGTCGTCGGTGTTCAGCCTGTCGTTCGGCGACTACGACCGCGACGGCTTCACCGACGTCTACGTCGGCAACCGCCAGACCGCGTCGACGAGCCTCGGCGAGGTCAACTACCTGTTCCGCAACCTCGGCGGCACGGGCTTCGTCGAGGTCGGCACCGCGGCCGGCGTCGACCACCTCGGCCTGACGCTCGTCGCTCCGTTCATCGACTACGACGAGGACGGCTGGCCCGACCTCTACATCGCGAACGACAAGGGCAACAACGGCGTGCCCAACACGATGTTCCGGAACCTCGGCGACGGGACGTTCGCGGACATTGGCGCGCAGATCAACTGCAACCAGGCCATCGACGGCATGGGCGTCGACTTCCTCGACGTGTTCTGCGACGGCGGGGTCGACATCTTCTGCACGGACAGCCCGAGCGATCACCTGTTCCTGCAGTGGGACCCGAACGCGCAGGTCTACGTCGACGACACCTACACCTACGGGCTGTCGGGCATCAGCCTCGGTTGGTCGACGCACTGGTTCGACTACGACAACGACGGCTGGCAGGACCTGCACGTCGTCCACTACGCGGCGCCCAACCAGCTGTTCCGGCACCCGGGCACGTCGGCGCCGGGTCCGTGGACGGACGTCTCGTTCCCGCTCGGGATCTCGAGCTTCTACGGCCAGTATGCGGCGGTCCCGGTCGACCTCGACGAGGACGGCGGCGTCGACCTGGTCGAGCGCTTCAACTTCGACCGCTTCCTCGGCAACCCGCAGCCGGTCCAGGTCTACCGGAACAACGTCTCGCGCGGCCACTGGCTGAAGGTCCGAACCGAGGGCACGGTCAGCAACCGGGACGGCTTCGGCGCACGCGTGACGGTCCGCACCAGCAGCCACGTGCAGCGCCAGTGGGTCCGGAGCGGCATCGGCTACAAGACCGGCAACGACCGCCGGCTGCAGTTCGGGCTCGGCGCGGCGACGACTGTCGACGAGATCCTCGTCCGCTGGCCTTCCGGCACCGAGCAGCACCTGACGGGCGTGGCCGTCGACCAGGTCGTCGACATCGTCGAGCCGCGCTTCGACCTCGTCGGCGTGCCGCAGGTCGGCACGACGGCGGGGCTCCGCCTCGCGTCGCCGAACGACGCGGGCCTGCCCTACCTGATGTTCCTGTCGGCGTCGCCGGCCGGGACCACGCCGCTCCCCAACGGCCTGACGCTGCCGATCCAGGTCGACTCGCTGACCGTCTACGCGCTGGGCGTCGGCAACCTGCTGCTGCCGACGCCGCTCGGCACGATCCCCGCGAACGGAACCGCCGCGACTTCGGCGCTGACGATCCCGAACCTGCCGTTCCTGTCCGGAATCACGCTGCGCGCAACTGCGATCGTGCTCGATCCCGCCGGCTACCCGGGCGTCCGCAACGTGTTCCCGGACGCGGTGACGATCACCATCCAGTGACCGGCGGCGGCGCTCGGGAGCAAAGGCGCCGCGCGTACCGTCAGTGGTACGTCTCGAGCAGCCGGGCCAGCCGGTGGAAGTCGCTGCCCGGCTCGATCAGCCGGACGACGGTCTTCAGCGTGTTCGGGTCGACGAGCTTCGCGAAGTCGACGTACTGGAGGTCGAGCTGGCCGATGACCGAGATCATCACGCGGTCGAGCCCCTTCTCCGCCAGCGCACGGTAGGCGCCGACACCGAGCTGGCTGCCGAGCACGACGTCGAACGCGTGGGGCGCCGCGCAGCGGGCCTCGTAGCCGAGCTGGACGCCCTTCACCTTGCGCTCACGCCCGGTGCGCTCCGCGTAGGCGTCGGGCACGAGCTTCTCGAACATCCGCGACAGGTTCAGCGACCCGATCGAGATGTGACCGTGGTCGTCGCGGCCGACCTTCTGGAGGCGCTCCGAAGGCAGGAGCTCGGCGAGACCTTCGGCGAGGACGATCACCCCGTAGTCCTTGCCCTCGTCCTCACGCGCGATCATCACCTCGACGATGTGCTCGACGACCGCCTCGATGTTCATGATCGAGCGCACGCTCGTCTCCCCGGTGTTCGGGTCGACCATCTCCTCGGTCGTCCGCATGTCGTCGCGGATGTCCTCGACGCCGATCACGAGGCTCGCTTCGCCGGCGATCGCAGCCCCGTAGGCCAGCCAGCCAGCGCTGCGCCCCATCGACTCGACGAGGAAGTAGGCCTGCGTCGCCTCCGCGTCGAACAGCAGGTTGCGGATCAGTCCGGCCAGCGTGTCGACGGCGGTGAAGTATCCGAACGTGAAGTCGATGCCGTTGTAGTCGTTGTCGATCGTCTTCGGGACGTGGACGACGGAGATGCGGCGCTCGGTGCTCGGCAGCCGATCCTGCCATGCTCGGAAGATGTTCGCGGTCTTCAGCGTGTCGTCGCCGCCGATCGAGATCAGCGCATCGACGCCGATCGAGCGCAGCGCCTCGTAGACCGTGCGCAGCGGCGCCGTCCGCTCGGCGTCGTCGAGATGGGCTGGCTCCCGGACCTGCTTGGCCGGGTTGGTCCGCGCGGTGCCGACCATGATTCCGGGGCGATTCCGGGTCCGCCGCAGCGCCTTGTGGTCGAGGAGCTGGTAGTCGCGGCCCTCGACCAACGGGCGATCCGGCCCGAACTCGACGAGCTTCGAGTAGCCGTTCTTGATGCCGACGACGCTCGTCCCGTTGCGCAGGAAGGACACGGCCGCCGACGAGATCACCGCGTTCGCGGCCGGTGCGGGCCCCCCGGAGAAGAGGATCGCCACGCGGTCGTAGCGGTGGGCGGGAGTCGTGGGACGGTCGAAGACCTGGGTCATGGATCGGAGACGGGAGGGAGGGGATCGGGCGCGCGGCTCGGCCGTCGGTTGCGGCTCGCCGAGGGGATCGAGATGGTCTTGGGCGCTCGGGCGCGATGCAAGGATCGCCAGCGCCCCCGCAGCGGTCTGTGGAGGCTAGGATGGCTCCATGGCTCTCGAGCTCCGCGACATCCCGCCGGCACCCCGCGACGTGCGCGCGCGCGCGGTGGTCTGGCGGGCGTTCGGGATGTGCCTCGCCGGAGCCGTGCTGCTGGTCTACGGCGGCGTGCTGACGCTGCTGCTGTGGATCTCCGACCGCGGCTCGTACTACACGGAGGCCGACCGTACACTCGACCGGGAACGCGAGGTCCTCGTCGGCACCGTGACCGCAGTCGCCCCCCGGTCCAGCTGGCGAGGGGATGCAATGGACCTCGTACGGTTCCGCTTCGCGGCCGACGACGGAGTCCCGCAGGAGGGCGCGAGCTTCTTCACGCCGGGCGCGCACCGGGTGGGCGATGAGGTCGAGATCGAGTACTCGGCGCGGACCGGCGACAGCCGGGTGCTCGGCGGATCGCTCGTCCAACCGATGGACGCGACCGGGACCGCGTTCTGGTCGACGGTCGTCCCGGGCGCCGGCCTGCTGATCCTCTGGCTCGCGTCGGTGCTGCGGCTGCGCCGCGTGCTGCGCGATGGCGACGTCGCGATCGCCGAGCCGGTCGAGGTACGACGCGTCCCGTTCATGATCCCGTCGATGCTCGAGGTCCGGTTCCGGTTCCGCGATCGTTCGGCGAACGTCCGCGAGGGGCGGCACTGGCTGCTCGCCCGCTCGGAGCTCGGCGAGCGAATGTCGGTCGCCGCCGCACGCCCTCCCACCGCGCCCCGCGTGCTCTGGACCCCCAAGCGCGGCCTCGCGCCCGTCGTTCCGACCGAGTGGCAGACTGTCCGTTCGTCCGACCTGCCGCGACTCTGCGTGATCCACGACCGCAAGCGGCCCCAGGCCAACCGTCTCGTCGCCGCGTCCGACTTCGCTCCATCCGCATCGACCTCCCGCGCGCTTCCGCCCCACGCCTGGCTGGGCTAGAAGGGCGGGACATGGGCGATCTGGACGGTTTCCCCGCGGCCCCGCGACGGCCGCGGGCGGGGGCATGGCTCCGCAGGGGTTGGCCCCTGGGCGTCCTCGCCGCCGTCCTCGTGCTGCCCGCGATCGCCGGTGCGATCCTGTTCCTCGCGAATGCCCGGGACGTGCTCCCGCTCGGCGACGACGCGCTCGATGCATCTTCGTCGCGCACGACCGGGAAGGTCGTGGCGAGCGCACCGGACGACTGGCCCGGCGGCGGAGGTGCTCGGATCACGTTCCGGTTCGAGCCGCGGCCGGGCGACGCGCAGGTCGAGGCCTCGTCCTTCGTCCCACCCGAAGTCCGCCCGCCTGCCGTCGGGACCGATGTCCGGATCGAGTTCCTGCCCCACGCGCCCGAGCTCGCGAGGATCGAGGGCTCCCACCGCGCACCGCCGTGGTCCCCGTTCTCTCGCTGGCTCCGACTGGCTGGCCTCCCCGGGCTGTTCGTCCTCGGGATCTACCTCCGCGGCGCGTTCGGGCAGCGCCTGCTGCTGAGCCAGGGGCGACTGACCCTCGCCAGGGTCCTCGACCACCGTCCGGTCCCCGGCGCGTACCCACCCCAACGGCGCGTGTCCTACGAGTTCGACGACGAGACGCGGAACACCCACCGCGCCCGACACTGGGTCGGCCTCCACACGCCGCTCGGCGCCCGGATCGAGAGCGAAGCGACCACGCTGCCGGTCCTCCACGACACGGCGAGGCCCCGCTCCAGCCGTCTCGCGCACCGGAGCGACTTCCTGAAGTGAGCACGCCGGACCCGATCACCCTCGACGCGTTCCTCGGGCCCGAGGGCGTGATCGCGCGGCGGCTTCCCGGCTACGAGGAGCGGCCGGAGCAGGTCGAGCTCGCGCGCGCGATCGAGCACGCGCTCCGCGAGGGCCGCCACCTGTTCGCCGAGGCGGGAACGGGCGTCGGCAAGTCGTTCGCCTACCTGCTGCCCGCGCTGCTGCACGCGGTCTCCCACCGCGGCCAGGGTCCGATCATCGTGTCGACCCGGACGATCGCGCTGCAGGAGCAGCTGGAGCGGAAGGACCTCCCGTTCCTGCAGGCGGTCACGCCGATGGAGTGGACCGCGGTCTCCGCCGTCGGCCGCAACCACTACATCTGCCACCGCCGGATGCACCTCGCGCACCGCGAGCGCGGCGTCGTCTTCGACGACCTTCACCGCGAGGCGCAGCTGAACCGGGTCGTGCACTGGGCCCAGTCGTCGCGGGACGGGCTGCGCTTCGAGCTCCCGGAGCCCGTCGACGACGAGGTCTGGGAGGAGGTGAAGGCCGAGCACGGCAACTGCCTCTACAAGGCCTGCCCCCACTACGACGACTGCCCGTACCAGCGGTCCCGGCGCCGCCTCGACTCCGCGCAGATCGTCGTCGTCAACCATGCGCTGTACATGGCGGACGTCGCGCTGCGCATGGCCGGGGCGAGCTACCTGCCCGATCACCGGATCGCGATCTTCGACGAGGCCCACCATCTCGAGCGGATCGCGACCGAGAGCCTCGGGCTCCGGCTGACGCTCGGCTCCGTCCTCTGGCACGTGAAGCGCCTGCACCCCCGCCGGTCGCGGCGCAGCCTGCTGGCCGAGTACGGGAACCCGCACGCGATGCTGCTGCTCGAGCAGGTGCGCCAGGCGGCGGAGGCGTTCTTCGCGCTCCTCGAAGCGCGGCTCCGCGGCAACGGGACCCTGCCACTCGAGCCCGACGACCTCGTCGAAGACCCGGTGTCCGAGCTCCTCGCCGAGCTGGCCGCCGAGATCCACCGCTGCGCGCTCGGCGTCGAGAAGGTCGACCTCCGCACCGAGCTGCAGGCGCGCGCGCGCGGGCTGACTTCGCTGCACGCGGTATTCCTGAGCCTTTGCGGCCCGGGCTCCGTCGACAAGGTCCGCTGGATCGAGCAGGAGAAGCGCGGGGTCAGCCTTCGGGCGGCGCCCCTCGACGTGTCGGAGGCGCTGCAGAAGCACCAGTTCGGCGAGCCCCGCTGCAACATCCTGGTGTCGGCGACGCTCGGTCCGGGCGGCGACCCCGGCTTCCGCTGGATCCGCGATCGACTCGGCGCGCACGAGCGGGTCGAGACCCTCCGGCTCGGCTCCCCGTTCGACTACCGGAGCCAGGTGACAGTAACGCTGCCCGTCGACGTGCCGGACCCGTCCGGCGACCCGCAGGGCTTCTTCGATGCGTGCCGGCGTGAGATCCAGACGCGGACCATCCGCAACGGCGGCTCAGCCCTCGTGCTCTGCACGTCATGGAACTTCGTCCGCCGGCTCGCCGACGCGCTGCGCGGCCCGCTGGCCCAGCGCGGCATCGAGCTCCTGGTCCAGGGCGAGGCGCCGATGCGCGACCTGCTGCGCCGGAAGCGCGAGGACCCGTCCACCGTGCTGCTCGGGACCGAGACCTTCTGGGAAGGGATCGACGTGCCGGGGGATGCGCTGACGCTCGTCTTCCTGACCCGCCTGCCGTTCGGCCAGCCGGACCACCCGCTGACCATGGCCCGCCAGCGGATGATCCAGGCGCGCGGTGGGGATGCGTTCCTCGAGCAGACGCTGCCCGAGGCGATCCTGAAGTTCCGCCAGGGCTTCGGCCGCCTCGTCCGGACGGCGGGCGACCGCGGCGAGGTCGTGATCCTCGACCCCCGGGCGCGGACCAAGCGATACGGCCGGGACTTCCTCGCCGCGCTCCCCGAGGGCGCGGTCGACGAGCACGGCTGAGCCCCACCGGGAGTCCAGCCACCCCGCGAAACTCGGCGGCCCCGCCACAGTTGCATGAAGATATCATCCTGCAATCTTTCCCAAGGCCAGGTCCGACGATGCAGTCACGCTCCCGAGAACTCCCCTACCGCGGCGCCCTCCCCGGCATCCCGACGCTGATCCTGGCGATCGCCACCCTCGGCATCGGGATCTGGCGGATCGTGATGGCGATCATCCACGGCAAGGCCGACGAGCCCTTCCTGACCCCGCTCCTCACCGGCCTCGGCTGCGTGCTCGCGTTCGCCCTGATGATCGCCAGCCTGACGCTCATCAACCCGAACCACAGCAAGGTGATCCTGCTGTTCGGGAAGTACAAGGGCTCGCTCCGGCGCGACGGGTTCTTCGCGGTCAACCCGTTCACGGTGCGACGCGACGTCTCGCTGCGCGCGCACAACTTCAACAGCGACCGGCTGAAGGTGAACGACAAGGTCGGCAACCCGATCGAGATCGGCGCCGTCGTCGTCTGGCGGGTCCGCGACACCGCCCAGGCCCAGTTCGACGTCGAGGACTACGAGTCGTACGTCGAGGTGCAGACCGAGTCCGCGCTGCGGACGCTCGCGGCCAACCACCCGTACGACGCGGACGATGCCCGGCCCGGCGAGACCTCGCTCCGCGGCAGTGCCGACGTCGTCAGCCAGGAGCTCGCGCGCGAGCTGACCGAACGGCTCGACATGGCCGGCATCGAAGTGCTCGAGGCGCGCCTCGCCCATCTCGCCTACGCGCCCGAGATCGCGAGCGCGATGCTCCAGCGCCAGCAGGCGGACGCGATCATCGCGGCCCGGACCCGCATCGTGGACGGCGCGGTCGGCATGGTGCGGATGGCCCTCGACGAGCTGAAGACCGGCGGGGTCGTCGAGCTCGACGAGGAGCGCAAGGCCGCGATGGTCCAGAACCTGCTCGTCGTGCTCTGCTCGGAGCGCGGCACGCAGCCGGTCGTCAACACCGGCACCATCTACCACTGAGATCGCGACCGGCCCCTTGGCACCCAAACCCAAAAAGGGCTTCCTGCTCCGCGTCCCGCCCGAGCTCCTCGAGGAGCTGCGAGCGTGGTCGGCCGAGGAGATGCGAAGCCTCAACGGCCAGATCGAGTGGCTGCTCCGCGACGCGCTCAGGCGCCGCGGACGGCGGGTGCCCCCCGTCCAGGGAAATACCGCGCCGTCAGAACAGCCCGAAGATCAGCACGACGACGCGCGGACCTGAGCCCGTCGGTCACGCCCCGTACTTCTTGATCGCCTCGTCGAGCTTCGGCAGCACCGACAGGATGTAGGCCGCCACCGCGACGGCCGCCCCGACGATGACCAGGAAGAACATCGCCGGCTCCATCGCTCCCTGCAGCACGCCGAGGAACCCGCTGAACTTGTTTCCGACGGCGGTCGCGAAGAACCAGCCGCCCATCGTCAGCCCGACGAAGCGCTTGGGCGTCAGCTTGGTGACCAGCGACAGCGCCATCGGCGACAGGAACAGCTCGCCGACCGTGATGATCGCGTAGAAGCCCATCAGCCACATGCCGCTGACCTTGACCGCGCCGTTGTCGCTGACGAATCCCGCCATCGCCATGAAGGCAGCGGCGATCGCGGTGATGACCATGCCCGCGAGGATCTTGCGCGCGGTGCTGAAGTCGATCTGACGTCGCGAAGCCCACGCGAAGAACATCATCACGAGCGGCGTGAACAGCACGACGAAGAACGCATTCCACGACTGGTAGAGCTCGGCGTTGGCGAGCTGGACGTAGCGCCCCGGCTCGAGCTCGGTCGCCCCCTCGACGTAGAGCGCGTCGAACTTGTCCTGCGTGGTCACGTAGGTCGCGTAGTCACCGCCGGCCTCGCCGTTCTCGCGGACGAACGCGACGCGCTTCTGGATCGGCGCGCCGTCGGCGACCTCGACGCTGATCTTCGGGAGCCCGTGGCTGTCGGTGCCCTCCTTGATCTCGACCTTGTCGTAGATGTCGACGCTGTACTTCTTCCAGCGGCGCTGCTCGTCGGTCAGCTCGGCCCCGATCGGCAGTGCCTCGACGCGGACGTCGCTCGGCAGATTCGCGGTGAGGGCCTCCAGACTGGCCGCATCCATCTTCTTCTTGCCGAACATCGTCGCCTGCTCGTCGGTCCCGCCACCGAACAGCGTCAGCTTGTTGGGACGCGGCAGGTCGTCGGCCGCGTTGCCGTAGTAGCCGGGCAGCGCGTCCTGCGCGAAGACCGGGTCACCCTTCACCCACACCGCATCCGCGATCAGACAGATCGGGTCCGACTGCCCGAGCTGACGGGCCGTGTTCTCGTTCGCCCAGGTGGTCATCGCGCTGCCGTTCAGGTGCAGCACCATGAAGAACGTCCCGCCCGCGAGGTAGATCGGCAGCAGCGCACGCAGACCGGGCTTCTCCTCCTCCTTCGCCTGGTGCGACAGCCGCACGAAGAAGCGCAGGATCGGGATCGAGCCGATCAGGAAGCCGATGTCGGTCGCCTTGACGAGCTTCGTGACCGACGGCGGCAGCACGTAGGCCGCGAACGCCCAGCCGATCACGCCGAGCACGAGCGCAGGCCCGAGGATCTTCTGCATGATCTCGGCGAACGGCGTGTCACCCGGCTTGTTGCCGGGCTCGACGTCCGCCTTCTCGAGCACCTTCCAGCTCGACAGCAGGATCACGACCGAGATCAGCATGCCGACGCCGGCCGCGACGAAGACCGCGTACCACGCCCACTGGTTGCGCATGATCGCCGCCAGGAAGTTGGCGATGAACGCGCCGATGTTGATCCCCATGTAGAAGATGTTGAACCCGGCGTCGCGCTTCGGATCCCCCTTCTCGTAGAGGTTGCCGACCATCGCCGAGATGTTCGGCTTGAAGAAGCCGTTCCCGCAGCAGAGGAAGACGAGCCCGGTCGGGAACGCCCACTTCTGTCCCGACGCGAGCATGAAGAAGCCCGTCGCGAACAGAAGGCCACCGATCAGCACCGACCGCCGATAGCCGAGGAACCGGTCCGCCAACAGCCCGCCCAGGTAGGGCGTGAAGTACACGAACGCGAGGTAGAGCCCGTAGATCTCGTTCCCCACGTCGCTCGACCACCCGAGCCCGCCGGTCTCGGTGTCGGTCGCGTAGAGCAGCAGGATCCCGACCATCGTGTAGAAGGCCAGGCGTTCCCACATCTCGATGAAGAACAGGCGGTAGAGCCCCTTCGGGTGTCCGGTGAGCATGCGGATCGATTGCGATGGAGGGAGAGCGGCTGCGCCGGCCATGCGGCGCGCGAGCGCGTCACGGTAACCGCCTCCAGGCGGCCGACCACACCCAAACCCCGCGCCCGCTCAGCCGCGGATCGACAGCGGGAGCCCGGCGTCGGCAGCGGAGCGCACCGCCGCCGACATCCGGCCCAGCCCAC